>JAZKAW010000030.1:2114-7596 GCA_040388945.1 Patescibacteria group bacterium | reverse complement strand
AACTTTCCAGAGATTTGGGGTATTACTCAGCGTTTTCGTTCGGTTAAGGTTGCGGGTATTGACCGGAGCGGTAACGAAATTGAACTCAAACTTACGGGTTGGCCAGCAATTTTGGCTCAGCACGAAATTGATCATCTAAATGGTATTCTGTTTATAGACAAAGCACGTTTTGTTGAAGAAGTTTTGCCAGATATAGTTCATAAACCTCGTAAAAAAACCAATGAACGAAAAAATTAATTTTGTATTTTTTGGCACTTCGCATTTTTCAGTATATGTACTAGATGCACTTTCAAAAGCTGGGTATATACCATCACTCGTCGTGACTGTTCCCGACAAACCAAAAGGCAGAAAACTTGTTTTGACCCCTCCAGAAACAAAGGTGTGGGCAAACGCACACGCGGTTCCCTGTCTTCAGTTAGCAACCTTGAAAACATCCGAATCGGAAAAAATATTACAAGAACACATGACCCAGTGTGATGTTGGAATTGTCGCGTCATATGGATTAATCATTCCTCAATCTATTCTCAATATTCCAAAACGAGGAATGTTGAATGTGCATCCTTCCCTTTTGCCAAAGCTCCGTGGAGCATCACCTCTACAAGGTGCTATTTTGCACGAAAAGGAAACGGGCTTGACGATCATGCACCTTGATGCTGAGATGGACCACGGCGGTATTGTGTCCCAGGAGGTTGTGGAGTCACCTGAATGGCCGCCGTATGAATCTGAGCTTGAAAAGATACTTGGAGAACGTGGAGGTGAAATGCTGGCTAATATTTTGCAGGACTGGGTTGCGGGTACACTTTCAGAACAACCGCAGGATCATTCTCTCGCAACCTTCACAAAGAAAATAAAAAAAGATGAGGCAGAGATTTTCTTGGATGATGATGTCGAGGTAAATTTGCGGAAAATTCGAGCATATCATGTATGGCCTGGTGCATATATGATGTACGAATCTCGTGATGGAAAGGAGAGCAAAAAAATTCGTATATTAATCAAAAAAGCGCGAATAGACAATGGGGTGCTCTTGTTTGAACGCGTTGTTCCAGAGGGTAAAAAAGAAATGTCGTGGAATGACTTTCTTCGAGGCCAACACTCATAAAGCAATACTAATTCTCTAAAAGATAGGTGTCTAACTGTGATTTTGAGTTTAAACTCGTCACAACTTGTTGGCTTTTCACGAGTGAATAGAGGATAACTGTAACTAGAATAGAACATCCCAACACGAAACGAACAACCCATTTTCCTGCAACCTCATTTAATTTGCCAATTGAAATTTTCGGCATTATAATTATTTTTTAAAATTTCTGATAATTGATTTAAATTTTGATGCTCCTCGTCTAAAGAGAGTTTCTTTCTTTTCTTTCGTTGCTACAATTTTTCTTTCAACTTCATCACGTACAACATCTATTGCTGAGTATAAGTCTTCTTTTTCTGCGACGGCGTATAGTTGGTCTCCTCCAGGTCTGACCATGTTTATTTCAGCTTTGAAAATTTCACCAGACTTGTGATGGTTTGTAGTTTTACCAAGCTCAACTTCACAGATAACAGCATCTGATGCGCCTTTTAAAAACTTTTCAAGTGAAGAGATGCGTTTCTCAACGTATGCTTCAATTGCAGGTGTCATTTCAAAATTTGTAGTACGTGTTTTGATATTCATGACTAAATTATACCATGCGTAATCCTGAACGAACAATGAAAACTGTGAATTGCTTTTCCGTATTTTTTTGATATTATACAAAACATACATTCCGCGATAGCTCAGTCGGTAGAGCGCCTCCCTGTTAAGGAGGATGTCCCAGGTTCGAGCCCTGGTCGCGGAGCCAACGAATGAAAAACTCCCCCGAGGGAGAGTTAGGGCATTATGAGACCCTTTAATTGTTTCTCACGAGATGTGTCAGGTATGAGTAGTCTCCTGTATGCAACCCGTGAGAATCCGTTCACTCTCAATTCTGTATTGAGCCCGGTGATGAGCGGAGACCATTTGTAAGCCATGTACCAAAGCCGCCAGTCACCTCCCTTCAGATGCACAACCTTCTTCAGCACAGATGGCCAGACGAGGAGCAAACCACGGGCCTCGTCGTAAACAAAAGTGCTTTTATATACTGAGGTCACCGGCATCCACGGATTATCCCGCCACATAAGAGGCACGGGATATGTGGTGAAAGAGAGGCCATCCTCACTTGTCGCAAGGAAGAGGTCGTCGTTGCCACACCCGCCAGATTTCTCTGGATACGCAGCGAAGATCGCCAGGTAGAGGTGCAGGCTTGGAATCCATCTGACTTCCTCGTGCCAGACAACATACCCGGGCTGAACGATTTTCGCTTCAGCTGGCAAGTCCCAAACAACATCTTTGAGCCTTATACCGGCCACGAAATTCATTGGTCTCCAGACTTCCACCCTGGTACTCTTTGCAGAGCAACCAGCGCCGCCGGAGTTCACTGTATAGAGCTTCGGCACTCCATCTGGCCCATATGTCACGGACTGTGAGATGAGAGTGTGACTCATGCCACTCACCACAGACTGCTGGCTGCCGAAGGCCTTACCATCAACTGATTCGGCACCCCTGACAAGATTCGAGTCCATCCTTACTACCCTATTCGACATGAAGAGTCCTTTCGCAGACTCGTCATAGACCAAATTAACGTCAGAGTTGTAGCCAGTACTAGGTGTCGGCAAGAGCGGGTTCTTAAGACCCAACGGCTCTATAAGCGTAATGCTGTCCTTGCACTGATAGAGTGTGGGGTTCTCATGACTCGAGTTACCGTACGGGTACGGATCTGCAGCAAGCCAGCATTTCGAACCCATCCAGGACTTCTCGAGCATCACAATGGACGGATGAACGAGCTGTCCTGCACCAGACTCCTCACTCATGAGCTTGCCAGTACCTTCGCGCGTGATGATGTTCTTCAGCTCTATTGGCTTTGTGACAAGACTCTTCCTCACCACTTCATACGTGGCGGTGGAGTCCGCCTTATCGATCTCAGCGCTTGGCGCCAATGTATCCTTGCAAGCGACAAGGAATACGACGAGCAGTAATATGGCTCTTTTCATATGCCTCGTTTGAAAGGACGTTCTGATGAGAGTCTAGACCTCGCCCAGACAAAGTCAATAAAAAACCGCACGCCTCTGCGTACGGGATGTCTAAAAGAGTTTGGTCTGATTGTTCTGCATGTCGAACTCGATGCCGTAGACGGGGGGCTTTACTGGCTTCGATCCCCTGCCTCTCAGCTCCTTGGGGACTTGGAGGAAGCTATACTGCGCTGTGTGCGGTTTCGGCCGTTCACCATTAATGACAAGCTTCATTTTGGTCTCGCCATAGTTCGGTGCCGACGGCAGCGTCCACTTGCAGACGCTTTCAATCGAGCAGATCCCGCAGGTGCGGTGATAGAGAGCGATCTTCTCATCGGTCCACACAACAGGTATCTCGAGAAGGACATGCTTCTTGCGCTTGTTCGGTCGCCTGCCTTCGCGCAATGCCGCCTCCTTCTCACCTTCCCACTCCGGACTTATGCGCCGGCTCATGTTATTGCCTTGAGCCTGAGCACACAGATCGCGCGAGAGATACCAGAACGCATCCGCAAGATCCAACACGTCATCCGGAGTCTTGCAGTAGGTCATGTACAGCTCGCGACCCACTTCCGATATCGGATAGAAGTCGATCTCGGTTCCAGCTTTTGTGCCGCCTAAAGCCTCGATCGCTTCCGTTGAGGTGGTAATGCGTGCGTTGTGGATGTCGAAGGGGCCGGCATACATATACTTCGGCTCGAGGATCTTCGCCCTCGCAAGGAAATATATAAACATGCTGACCATCTTGTGCCGGATCCCGAGAAAACCAGTGGGAGAATCGGGATCATTCTTGCCCTGCATGAAGCGACGGCAAAGCTCATCGTAATCCTCAACTCCTTCGAATATGAGGAGCGGATCGCCGTTCCAGAACCGCACAAGCTTCGTGCAGTTGTACATCCAGAACTTGATTGCATCCTGGACACCAAAGCCCAGCCCGTTCTCTAGTAGGATCTTGCGTAGTTGAGTCCTTACATCAAAAGCAGCGTATCCGGTTTTCGCGAGATTTCTCGGATCGAGTATCCACGGATGCTTTTCACACACAACCGCAAACCGCTTGAATGCCTCTGCACTGTCCATCCGACCCCTCATCCACGGCAAACCGAGGAAGAGGAACATGACGTGTTCCTTGCTTCCGGGTTTGATGTTAGATGGAAACCGAGCCGGAACGGGCTCAGCATGATCGAATGGTGGAAGCTTCTGCCTCCATGCGCCGATAAGAGTCCGAACGACCCATTCGGCGCGATCAGGATTGATCGTATAGAGCCGTTGAGTCATTGTGTTTCCTCAATTTGAATGTTCACCCTAGTCTCCTGGCATTATATGTGTGCTAGGTCGAAAGTCTACTAGCCTAGACCAAACATAAACTTTATAATTCGAATCAGACATTTGAACATTTGCATGCGAGGGAACATGGGCGCCAATGCTGCAGAGCTCTGGCGCGAAACGCGCAAGAGAAATACACAAGGAAAAGCAGGAAAGCTTTATGAGCATCTCATGGCGGAAACGCTTGGATGTGTACTTTCGCCACGGGGCCAGCCGCAGCTTGCTGACATCCACTCGCTTGAGCTGAGGAGCCGTATCGAGGTAAAGGCTGGCGGCGATAGAGGTTCGATTGAAATCAAGGTTGAGCAACTCAGACGGTATGAGGGGAACTTGCCTTTTCCTGATTTCGATCACACTCTGTATGTCATCTGCCCATATCGAAGCAGCGAATATGCCCCACGTAGTCTTACAATGAAGCCTCTGCTCCCAGACGGCTTCAGCGAAAAAACTAAGGGTGTATCACTGCTTCGTTCGCTCAAAACGGACACGGCCCGCAATCGATTCTGGGCGGAGAACATACTCACTACTTACCTACTGGATATGAGTATCGTCCAGGGACTGGAAAGAAAGTGGGGTGTGCACCCATGCCGTCAGGTTGACCGTAGCGACGAGATGGTGGTTCGAGTGACACCAAAGAAGCTCTTCAACCTTTTTCGCAAGAAGCCTTTCGAACAAGCTCTTCGCAGTATTGGGCTGAAACCGGGAGGCTACGCAGAGGGTGTATATCCGCTGCAAGTGCATTTCAAAGCTGGAACGCAATCCCTCCAGTCGAAATTCGAATTGGTGACGATCCTTCGCAAAGGATTACACGCCGATGTGGCCAAGGTCATAGCATCGAAGACCCTCGCTCTTGTGTAAGGGTCTTTTTTCTATATGTTAAAATAAAGTTATGAGAAAACTCACCTCTATCCTCTTCATCATCATTGTAATTATCGGAGCTTGGTATATTTTCCACAAAAATTCTTCTACAAACAATTCAAACACTGTTATCAATTCGAATCCTATAGTGAACGGTCACCCAGATGCATCGAATGCTACCTTCACCTTCGAAGATGGCCCCGTAACCTTGAAGAAAGGCACTGCCACAACAGCT
>JAZKAW010000030.1:1566-2104 GCA_040388945.1 Patescibacteria group bacterium | reverse complement strand
AAAATAGAAACTGATCTAGAAGACATCTTTGGATACGGAGATCTTAACAATGATGGTAAAGAGGATACGGCTCTCATTCTTGTACAGTCTGGCGGTGGCTCAGGCACATTCTTCAATCTCGCTGCCTATGTCTCAGGTCCCATTTCATATAAAGGCACGAATGCTGTATTCATCGGTGATCGCGTTCAAATAGAGTCGATAGCAATAAAAGGCAAAAGGATTACTCTTACATATCTCGATAGGAAAGATAACGAACCATTCGCAGCCGACCCAACGGTAGAGACCACGAAAACCTACCTATATTCCTCACTCGACAACTCAATCGAAGAGCAATAAAAGTCGGTGGATATCTAGATTGACTATACATATAGCAGAGTTATAGTTTCTAGTGTTGGTACAAGCACCTTTCCCCTGTTGTACCTACCCCTATCGTAGAGGTAACGCCCAGTGCACCAAGACCAAGCGCAGGCAAAGGACAACCGCCCGAGTGAGAAGTCGGGCCACCACAGCCACATCGGCCATCGTGGTGCCAGACCCC
>JAZKAW010000030.1:1103-1556 GCA_040388945.1 Patescibacteria group bacterium | reverse complement strand
CTCTGAAACCTTCCGCAAGAATCTTCTGGAAGGTCGAGCCTTCAGCATGAACGACGATCCAGCCCCAGCCGCTTGACCACCGCACACGCTCGACGATAACCGCCAGTCTCTTGTAAGACTGGCTTTTTTATGCTTTAATTGTCACTCAACAATTACAGATGGAAATTAGGAATATCGCCATAATCGCACACGTGGACCACGGCAAGACGACTCTTACCGATGCCATCATGCGCCAAACGGGCATGGTCGAAGAAGGGGTCTCCATGGACTCAAACGCTCTAGAAAAAGAACGTGGCATTACCATATATTCCAAGAACACTTCGATCTTCTACAAAGATACGAAGATTAATATCGTGGACACCCCAGGCCACTCAGACTTCGGCTCAGAGGTTGAGCGTGTGCTCCGCTCTATAGATACAGTGCTACTTGTCGTCGACGCACAAGAAGGACCAA
>JAZKAW010000030.1:0-1093 GCA_040388945.1 Patescibacteria group bacterium | reverse complement strand
ACCAATGCCACAAACTCGATTCGTTTTGAAGAAGTCACTTGAACTTGGTATCAAACCCATCGTTGTTATAAATAAGATAGACAAGCCAGCTGCCCGTCCAGATGTCGTGCACGAAATGGTCTTGGAGCTTTTCATAGAGCTAGGAGCGAACAACGAACAGATAGACTTCCCTACTGTCTATGCAATTGGACGTGAGGGAGTGGCGATGAAGAATTTGAGTGACGAGAGAAAGGATCTCACCCCACTTCTTGATGTGGTTCTTGAGAAAGTACCTCCAGCAGAACAACGTCTTGATGTGCCGGTGCGTCTCCAGCCATTCAACCTTGCTTACGATAACTTCCTGGGTCGTTTGGCCATTGCTCGCGTTTATGAAGGAGTACTTAAGACCGGTCAGACTGTCTATGTCACCAAGCAAAGCGGTGGCACATACACAGGCAAGATCACAAAGCTCTTCACCTTCGAAGGTATTTCTAGAAAGGAGGCTACCGAAGCTATCGCTGGCGACATTGTTATGCTTGCGGGCCTTTCGGACATATTCATCGGTGACACTATTGCTGCTAATGCAGACGCAGAACCTCTGCCTCACATCAATGTCGATGAACCAACCATTTCTCTTAACTTCCTAGTGAATGACTCACCCTTCGCAGGACGTGAAGGTAAGTACGTGACTTCACGACAGATCCGTGAGCGCCTCGAGAAGGAGCTCGAAGTGAACGTTGGTCTCAAGGTCGACTTCTCGGGCGACTCAATGCAGGTATACGGGCGCGGAGAATTACACATCGGTATCCTTTGTGAGAATATGCGTAGAGAAGGTTTCGAACTCCAGGTCTCACAGCCACATGTAATTATTCGTGAGGAGAACGGCAAGAAGATGGAGCCTTTTGAGGAAGTCGTTATTGATGTACCAGAAGCAGTATCAAGCACCATCATCGCCACTTTGAACACACGCAAAGCTCAGCTTATGGACATGCGCACAGAAAATGGCCAAACCCGTCTCATCTTCGAGGCACCGACTCGTGGACTTCTCGGTTATAAGGGGCAGTTCGTCGTTGATACCAAAGGTCTCGGCATCATGTCCTCACGCTTCACAGAA
>JAZKAW010000029.1:0-1504 GCA_040388945.1 Patescibacteria group bacterium | reverse complement strand
CGAAATACAAATCATTGGAATCACAGTGTATATCGCTGACCGACTGAAATACAGAAGCATACAGAACGACGCAATAAGTCGCACAAACGAATAAATAATCTCAAAAGTATCTTCCGAGAAGTTATATAACGCATTTGCACCCTTACCCAGTCTGTCAATCGTATCTCCGGAATGATGTTCATTGTGCCATGCCAGAGGTAGCGTCAAAATCCCTCTGAGAAGAAATCTCCTGTAGTCGATGCGAGCCTTGAACGCGTTACCACATTCCATAGTCCGTGCTGGACCGTGAAGTGACCAGACAAATACGACTTGAAAAAGTGCTGCGCCAAGCAGCCAGTACAGAGTCTTTATATTGTCTGGGGTGATTCCTTCTTTGGTAACCACTTCCACAATTTTTGCCCATAACAACGGCAAACAGAACATATTGCTACATTCAGCAATGATGAACATCAGCCAATACAGAACAATATTTTTTCTGTTACCCTCCGAATACTGCCACGTCTTGCCGAACAGATACATGAGCGGATTCTTCTTTTCGTCAGACATTCGTTTCTCCTTGTGTGATTTCTGTGGTTTTTTCTTGGAATTCTTTCCAGGCAGGTTCCCAGTCCTCATACAACAGACCGAGGTCGATGAGATCCCAATACCTTCCATTACGAAAAATATGCTGTCTTTTTCGTCCTTCGATCTGGTAACCACAGCGCAAGCTGTAGTTTAGACTACGTTCATTGAACTCGATAACGCCTGAGCCGACTCGGTGGAGATTGAGCGTGTGGAAGATATAGCGGAGCAGATGCATCTTGGCATCTGTGCCATACCCCCTACCCCAATATCCCTTCTCACCGATGACTGCTCCAGTTTCGCATGTCCGATGGATCCAGTTGATCTTGTGAATCCCCATGATACCGATCGGTTTGCCGTCTTTTGTCTCAATACACAGAACGATATTTTTATCGTCTGAGCCGAGTTTATTGAACCACTCCTCCTCTTGCTTTTCCGTCTGTGGAAAAACCGAAGAAACAAATTCTCTAACAGCTGGATCGTTGATCCACTGCGTGATCGTTGGCACATCTTCTTTTGAAAAAGGCCGAAGATTTACTTTCTTCCCTTCTAGAAAAACCACTCTAAGCTTCTGGTTCGTGTCAAACATCTCGTCTCCATTTTTATGTGTGAAATTTCAAAGATCCCAAGGTACAACCAAATTACTGATAACTTAAACGCCGCTTTGCGCGGCGTTGTAAGATTTTGAAAATCTGGGAGGTTTTTCAAATGCTTAAAACACAGCGCAACCGAGCCATTTCTGGTGCTACTGCACCGGAGACGGGAGAGATTGTGAATACAGCAAAAGCAGCGCGAAGTGCCAAGTCGCGTGCAGTGCTATTTATCTGTTGTGTCATGTATGTCATGATGTTTTCTATACTACACATATGCAAATAGAAGTCAAGCTTGCGTATTGGTTCAACACCTTGGAATCACTCCAGTGATTCTTTAAGGTATGAGAATG
>JAZKAW010000028.1:23215-34896 GCA_040388945.1 Patescibacteria group bacterium | reverse complement strand
CAAAGGTGATGGTACATCCTGTTGCAGAGACACTACCTACAGTTACCGTTCCCGCAAAGTCGCTTGCGTCAGTGCTTATCGAAGGAGAAGTACCACAAGAAGAAAGTACTGGGGTTGCCGAAGAACCACGGGATACTTTTGCGTGTCCTTTTAGGAGAAGTAGGACGTCATTCGTACCGACTGCAGTTCCCGTGGCAACTCTGAATGAACCATCTGACTGCTTATATCCACTAGCCCACCCAGTAGATGCTGGCCCCCATAGCCACTGGCTATCGGCGTCAGTATTTGTACCTACTTGAACAGGGCCAGAGAAAGTAGAAGTAGCCGTGGTGGAAGTGGCATTATAATAGCCTGCAGTAGCCACATTTCCCAAAGTAGATGAACCTTCGACCGAAAGAGTTGTGCCAGGTGTTGTCGTACCGATTCCTACCCTTCCCGCATTTGAGATGACAAACTTAGTACTGGTTGCCCCGCTATCGAGCATAGTGTTAAATACGAGTTGTCCATTCACATTTCCAAAGGAGACCATATGTTGATTTGCTACAGCGCTGGTGTCTTCGAGAAGGAACTGGTCTGCAACACTTCCATTGCTCGTAACGGTGAGTTTAACGTTTGAGATAGGGGTGGTTGTACCGATTCCTATAGTCTGGTTAGTGGTTACGAAAATTGAAGATGTAGCCGTGAGTGTAGTTCCATTTGCGGCATAATATGGAAATTGTCCCGTAGTACCTGAATTGACCGTACCAGAACCTCCGCCTCCTGAAGTTGATAAACACACCCCACTAATAGCGAAGCATCCTGTGTTGATGTTGATTCCGCTACCAAAAGTAGAAGTAGCTGTAGCCGATATGTTTATTGTATTCGCCCCAGTATTACCCAAAGATAGAAGAGTTCCAGGGGTCGAAGAACCAATACCTACATTCTGAGTTTTGTCTACAATGAAACTCGTCCCAGTGGTAGAACCTATAGCGAACGAAGGCACACCCGTTGTGGCATTCACCGATAGCATTGCATAAGGCGTGGTGGTGCCGAGGCCAAATCGTCCCGAAGTAGTCAGAACGTGGTCAAGATTTCCTGAAAGCCTATAAATATCAATAATATTCCCCGTCTGTCCTGCTACAGGGGCAATAGCTAAAGTGGTCGAAGCAACATCCGTTGAGGTAACTGAGAGTTTTGCGTAAGGAGAAGTGGTACTAATTCCCATATTGAATCGTGAAGTGGCCGCAGAGGATAGAGACTGTGTGTTGTAAAGTCCCGTACCAAAGATTCCATTACCAATAGAGAGGTATTGATTGGTGGCTAAAGCAGGCAAATCTGCATATGCGCCAATTATAATATCCCTACAATAAAATGCACTTGCGAACCCTCTTTAGATATGGCACAATGGCCTGGTTACCATATACCGCGGGGTAGAGCAACGGTAGCTCGTCAGGCTCATAACCTGAAGATTGCCGGTTCGATTCCGGCCCCCGCAACAAGATTTTAGAGGGAAAATTTAATAATCGCATAGAAAAAGACACCGCCGAAACGGTGCCGAGAATTTTGTGCTTTTGTCGCCAGCGGAGATTAACGTTCCCGCATTTGCGTACCGCAATGAGGACAGGTAATGACCCACTGCTGGCCGACGGTCGTGTTCGTCATCGAACTAAAGCGACTCGAAACCGCCATGAGGCATGCGCAGCAATTATCACCCCTGCGAAGACGGGGCAAGTTATAGTAATCGAGCAAATGTTGATCAGGAGTTGTCACCTGAACAACCGGGACAGCCTGCTGCACAGATCGCGACCGCCACTCTGCCATGAACTGATCCCACGGTTGATAATTACAGATCGACGTAACCATTCCGCCCGAAGAGTAACCGATACGACGACCACCTTCCGCGACAGATTTGCCGTTGTGGGTGAGAACCTGAAGTGAGTTCATAAATGATTCAGAAGCTAACTGTGACTGTGTGCTACGGTCGTACAGAAAATTGCACGATCGTTTTCGTCATAGTAGCTCTACGGTATTGAAAGTCAATGCGTAACTCATCACTCGTTGACATTGGCCGATTTCATGGTAGTTTGACGACGGAGCTTGAAAACTTAACATAGAGTTCCAACAGTCTGAAAACGAATAATTTTCGACTGAAAAAAACAAACGAAAGAACGGAAGGAAATCATGGGAGCTATCAAGCCCACAAAGCCGGGGAAAGCATTCTTTGCCCCGCAATTCTTCAGCCTGATGATCGGCGCGCCCGATCGCAACATCAAAGATGGCGACGATGTTTGTCGCTTTGCGGCGGACTGTGGATTGGCTGGCATCAATCTACCCATTGGCATGATCAATGTCCCACGTATGCTGGAAGACGATGAGTTCTTCGGCAAGACGGTGGACCATTATCGCTCACTCGGCACGCCCATCGTGGGCGTTTCGAGTCACACCGACGGTCAATTGGTAAGTGTGCACTCGGCCCACCTCCCGCGTTTCAAGGACTTTGCACCAGAAGATCAGCGAGAATATTCGGTGCGAACACAAGAGATGTCGGCCACCAAACGTATTTGCGATGGTCTTCGCCTAGGCAAGAAGCTTGGCACGACATTACATCAAACATTTCCTGGCGGTCGCGGTGTTCCCCATCACGACCAGTGGTCCACGCTCCAAGAAAAGTTCCGCGAACTTGCTCTGCTCCATCTGGCGCTCCAATGGCAACCTATCGCTGACGTAGCCGCAGAATGCGGTCAACGATTGGGATTCGAGATCGGTCACGTCATGGAAGGTATCCAGTCAGTGGATGACCTTACGATCTTTCATGACTTCATCGAAGGTGACGCGGCCAAACGCGCGATCAAATGGGGAGTCGACACTTCCCACTTCGACAAGGAAGGTGACGATGCGATCGGAGAAGTTGACAGGGCGATCGAAGCTGACCTTGATATCCCGGGCCATGCAAAGGATGCCATCTTCGACATGTTTGACGGCGGACGTCATCGTCAGAACGCATTACCCTTCGCCAAGCAGGCGGGGAAATTCTGTACCTTCGGGACAATGAGCGCAGGGAGTGCTAATCAATTCGGCAAGGTCCTCTGGCGCGACCATAAACGGACACCGACAGGCAGTCATGCCGTGCTCGAAGGTGAAGACATGTTCATTCTCGATCCATTCCAGGCCATGGAAATCGGCGCACAAAACCTCGACTTGATCATCGACGGTAAAGCCCCAATACGACTCGATCAGATCGCACTCAAATCGTGGACAGGCAAGACCTTCGAAGACTTCGCCAAGAGCAGCGTGCCGATCTCGAGCTTGCTCGAGCTCAACATGGAAGAGCTGACAAAACTCTGCGAAGCGGCCGAAAAACACGGTCTTCCGCGACCGCAGTAACAGGATGAAGTACGATTGATACAACGCATGACCAGCAATGGTTATGCGCTTTTTCTTTTCCAACATTAAACCCATCTCCCCTACCCCCGAGAAATCGCATGAGCCACAATGAGTCTCATATGCCGCAAGCCATCGCGCCACGGCCGCAGATGTGGCTTGCGATCTGTATGGTCGTGGCGAAGTCGCACGGGTATTTCCGCCAGCCGTAAATTGCTTCGAAGAGCTTTGACCACCATTTCACTGGCATATTCGAACTGGTCAGACTGGAGGTTGAGTGAATGCAGAGCTTCTCGGGTACCGCCGCGCAGTCCGCACTGAGTATCACCAAAGGCTCTTCCATGGAGTATTTGAGTGAATACTGTTATGACAGGATTGCCCAAATGTTGATTTAGAAATGGCATCGCACCCGGCTCTATCCCGCCGAGAAATCTATTTCCCAAAACAATATCGTACCCTTCATCAAATTTGCGTATAAAATCTGGGACCTGGGTGAAGTCATAGGATCCATCACTGTCGCCCATAACAATATATTTTCCCTGAGCTGCCAAAATCCCAGCCTTAAGAGCGGCACCGTAGCCACGTACGGGCACATGGACAACTCGTGCACCGGCTGCGCGTGCCAATTCTACTGATCCGTCACTACTCCCATTGTCTGCAACAATTATTTCGGCCGAAATCCCCAAGCGCAAGATGCCTTGTTTGGCCTCCTCTATACATCGGACAATGGTTTCTTTTTCATTCAAACACGGTATGACTATCGATAATTGCATGGATCCATTATGACACAAACCAATAGCCAAGCACCCAAAAGACAAAAAGGCATCCTTGGAGGAGTGACATAGACATCATGAAGATCCGATCGAAATTTTCAGAGGCTCCCCATGTCGAGAAGAGTATTACAAACGGAAAGACAGACGCTAAGTATCTCCAGACACCATTTACATCGCCATTCATAGGAATGAACAAAAGAAGTGCCAGTGCAAAAAACCAGTAGGCGGGCTTTATTTTCTTGACACCACCGAGGATGACTACAAGAAAGCTAAGAACTGTTGTGGCGTTAAAAAAAGAATAAAATGGCCCATTCAAACGAGTAAACAAAATCCGAAGCGGATTGGCTAGATAGTGACCCCAAGCGGCTTGCTGCACATGAGAATATGCAAACAGATCTCCGGTAACTAGATACTGCAGACATGCCACAAAAATAAGTCCAAACGGAATAAGTGCCAGAGACAAAACGCTAGGACGAATCCTTTTCCATTTTTCCTCTATACTCTCCAAATACATCACCAAAAGCGGGATGATAATAAGAAAACCAACAGGCTTGGTCATGGCTGCAAAAAAACCGAAGACGCCAACCCATACCCACTTTCTTTTTTGCGCAGAAAATATGGAACCTAACCAGAGAAAGAGTAACAATGATTCGGGATACACAGCAGAAAAAATATAAGCAGAAGGAAACAGAAATAAATACCAGATGCTTCGCTTGGCCGCAGATTCATTGCCATCCCCTTTCACCAAAAGATACAAAAGAAAAGCCGACGCCACAAGAAATATATTTGAAATAAGTATGCCAGCTACAAGCGTATCCCCTACGACCCAGCTGACTAGAAAAACTAGAGTTGAGTACAGCGGGAAAAACCCTACCGATGAATAAATATTTGGATTAAATACTGTAGCATCATCACGGTAGCCGGAGTTGGCAATCTGAAGATACCATTTACTGTCCCAGACCGCCCACATGCTCAAGTAAGGATGCTGCACCTCGAGTGTTTGTTGTTTCCAAGTCTGATACGACTCTGCCGGAATATTGCTTTGAGCAATCATACCAATACAAAAAAGTACTAGTCGGGTAACGATAAATGCCAGAAAAATACTAATCCACACGGACCTGTACTCCTTCCAGTGAGTCTTACAAAATTCGTGTGGCTTCATTCGTGGTGGAGCTTACAATTCGTGGTGCGGCACACTATATGAAATAAAATTCCTCAAAAACTTTTTTGTATTGCTTGATCACTGCCTGAGCCTCCATCTGATTGAGTTCAAAAGATGAACCTTCGTGAGCAATCTTATTGCGTACAGTATGTGCATCCCATGCGTCCTGCAAGGTCAGGAAATGTGCAGAGTCTACACGCTTGAGCTTATCGCCAATAGTATTGCCACGATATCCTAAATTTTCAAGGAGATCATCAAGCATAATATCCGCCTCAAGGATGGCCTGCTTCCAATCGTTCGGATTGTCGGATTCGATATGTGTCATCACCGTATTCCAACGCTTTGCCATACCTGGATCCCCACCAGGGTTGACTGGCTCATAGGCCTGCTCAACCTTTGCCTCCATCTTTGATTTCTCCAGCTTACGGATTTCTTTCAGACGTTCCACACAGTAGATGATCATTATAAAAAGGATGATGGATATCGGAAATGAAATTCCAACAATCCAGTCTATAAGTTTTTTGATACCAGCAACATACCCATCCCAATGAGCCATGAAATACGATACAAAAGGAATTGCATCGGGATGCAATGTAGACAACACAAAGGGTGCGATGGCGATCAAAGCCAAAAAACCGACAATAACATAGATGGCTTCATTGCCCCCTCCCGACTCCTTTTTTTCGTCATCCATAGTAGCTGTATTATAGCGTCGAGCGAGGACTTGCGGAAGCGTGGTTACACCTTAGTTCTCCCCCAAAAATTCCTTTCCTGCTTCAAAGAGAGTTTTCTCATCACCATGTCGTGCAGTCAGCTGAAGCCCAAGTGGCAACTTTTTGCCTTCTTTTTCGGCAAAACCACATGGCACACTGAGAGCTGGCATGCCGGTGATATTGGCTGTAACGGTAAAGATGTCTTCGAGATACATGGCCACTGGGTCATTGGCTTTCTCCCCTATCTTGAAGGCTGGTGCAGGAGTTGTGGGAGTCACGATAACATCGACAGATTCAAATGCTTTCAGAAAATCCTGAGTGATCATGGCGCGCACTGCGTTGGCACGGTTGTAGTAAGCATCATGATAACCAGATGAAAGTACGTATGTTCCAAGGAGTATGCGACGAATAACTTCTTTGCCAAATCCGGCACGTCGGGTTTCAAAGTAGTCGTCGATAACATCTTTTCCTTCCACATGAAGTCCGAATTTTACACCATCGTAGCGTGCGAGATTTGATGAGACTTCGGCAGGCATGACCACATAGTAGACCGGCAATGAGTAAGCAATATTTGGCAGAGATACATCTTTTATTTCATATCCTTTTTCTTTAAATGTAGCGAGACTTGCTTCAAAAGAAGCCATTACCTCTTTGTCGATACCGTCACCAGAAAGAAATGTGCGCGGCACCCCGATCACTGGCTTTTTTGTACCCACTCGTTTTGAAGTATATGTAGAGTCATCAAAAGTTGTGCTGTCGTAGATATCTTTTCCCTTGATTGCATTGAATACGATCTCAGCATCAGTGACAGATTTCGTAATGGGTCCTATCTGATCCAATGAAGATCCCATGGCAATTGCACCATGGCGTGAGATTGCACCATACGTAGCCTTGAGTCCGACCACTCCACAAAATGCCGCTGGCTGACGGATAGATCCCCCCGTATCTGTTCCAAGTGCACATAGTGCCCCATCCATTGCAATGGCGGCTGCCGAACCGCCAGACGAACCTCCTGCAACCCGAGAAAGATCGTGAGGATTTTTTGTAACACCAAAAGCGGAATTTTCTGTCGAGCCACCCATAGCAAACTCGTCCATATTTGTTCGACCGATAAATACCGCACCCTCTTTACCCAGTTTGGAAATAACCGTTGCGTTGTAAGTTGCATGATAATCTTCGAGCATTTTTGATGCGGCGCTAGCGATCTTTCCCTTGATAAGAATGTTATCTTTGATGGCCATAGGGATTCCCAGAAGTTTTGGAATTGCGGCCCCAGAAGATTTCAATGTTTTCAATTTCTCATCTGCTTTTTTTGCTGCATCTAATGCATCACCGAAAACTTCGAGGTAAGCATTGATGTCTTTATTCTTCTTTGATATCTCATCCAAGTAAGCCTGAGTGAGGTCTACAGAAGTGTAGTCACCTCGAATAAGGGCCTCGTGGGCTTTGGTGATAGTTAAGTTTTTGAGGTCGATGGTCATGAGGTTTTATTCGTGTGGCATCATTCGTGGTGCTGCTTACTAGTCTTGGGCAATGATCTTCTTTACAGCAATAAAATCACCTTCGCGGTGCGGCGCCTCATTGAGTAAGGCTTCTCTTTCTTCTGCAGTCGAATCTTCAGCCACGTCAGGTCGCATGACATTTTTTACGGCCCCAACACGTGCTTCTGCATCCATCGAAACCTCAACTTTTTTGAGCTGATCGATGTAACCAAGGATAGAATCAAACTCTTTTACGAACGAAGCTTTGTCGACTTCCGTGAGTTTGATGCGGGACAATTTGGCTAGGTTTTCTATTTCCTGTGAAGTGATCATAAAGGTGAGTGTAGCAAGCAAAATGGAAGTATTCAAATATCTACCTCACCATCTTCAAAAACTCTTCCTCCGTAATTATCTGCACCCCCAAATCCCTCGCCTTATCGAGCTTTGATCCCGCTTCTTCACCCGCCACCACAAACGACGTATTCTTTGAGACTGAACTCGAAACATCTCCCCCATTTTCACGAACCATGCGCTGACCGTCTTCACGGGCAAGAGTTGGCAGAGTTCCAGTAAAGACAAATGATTTTCCTTCTAGTTTCTTGCTGCCACCACTAACTGCTTCATCTTTCACAATTTTTATTTGCTTTAGCAATGCATTCACCAACTTACGATTGTCATGCTCACCGAACCACGTGTACAAAGACTCAGCCACTTTCGGACCAACGCCATAAATAGATTCAAACTCTTCTTTGGAGGCATCAATAATGTCATCGATTGATTTGAAATGTTTCGCCAGGTCATATGCGGTCTCTTCACCCACCTGTGGAATAGAAAGTGAAGCAAGGAACCTCGGCAACGTAACCTTGCGGGCTTTTTCGATGGCCGCAATGACATTTTCTGCAGATTTTTCAGCGAAACGAGGCAGCGAAAGTACGTCTCCTTTTTCTAAGGTGAAAATGTCTGCGAACGTCGAGATAAGTTGAGCCTCAAGAAGCGCATCGATAACTTTGGGACCAACTCCATCCATATCAAAACAATGTTTGGAAACAAAATAATAAAACTTTCTTTTCTGCTGTTCGAACGAATCGCCAGCCGCACATTTCCATGCGGCTTCACCAGGTTCTCGTACGATCCTTCCATCACCACCACATGCAGCAACATGGGTCGGCCACCTAAATGGTTTCTCCTTTCCAGTACGCATCTCCATAACTACTTTTATAATATCTGGAATAACATCACCAGCTTTTTTGAGAATAACGGTATCACCAACACGCACATCCAAACGACGAATTTCATCTTCATTGTGAAGTGTGGCACGCGACACAGTAGAGCCGCCAATCGATACCGGTTTTAGGTTTGCGACAGGAGTTACAACCCCTGTGCGACCCACTTGGAAAGTGATGTCTTCGAGGATAGTAGTCACTTCTTCACCGGGAAACTTGAAGGCAATGCCCCACCGAGGAGCCTTGCCTGTATAACCGAGGAGTCGCTGATATTCATTTTCATCCACCTTCACCACCACCCCATCCGCCCAGTAGTCTTGCTTGGACATTTTGGTTTGCCACTCTCTCCAATATTCGATAACACCTTCAATATCTTTCGACTGACGATAATGTTTGTTCACTTTAAAGCCAAGATCTCTCAAGAATTCAAGCTCATCATGCTGTGTTTGCGGGACCGAGGAGGCGAGGGAAAAGATTTTGTTTTCAGGATGAGGCAAAGAACTGTTGGAAGAGGTTGTTTTGGCAGGATTAACTTGCCAATTCCTAAAAACAAAATCTTTTCCCTCGCCTCCCTCCAATTTCGCAATATCGTAAATAAAAGAATCCAACTGCCTTTCAGCTGCGATCTTGGCATCAAGCTGACGAATAGAGCCTGCAGCCAGGTTACGTGGATTGGCAAAGAGTGGCAACCCATCTGATGCACGCTTTTTATTCAAACTCTCCAAAGTACTTTTTGCCATCCAGATCTCTCCCTCAACGATAATTGAAATAGGCCGGCGCAGCACGAGCGGCACGGACTGAATGGTTCGGACATTTTCTGTAACATCTTCCCCGACGGTTCCATCACCACGCGTAGCGGCACGGATCAATTTCCCATCTTCGTATTCCATCACAACTTTGAGACCATCGATCTTGTGCTCATTTACATACGTGGGTCTTGGATCAGAGATGCCGCCCTGGATCATGAATCTTTTGACACGAGCATCGAACTCGCGCATTTCTTCAGGAGAAAAAGCATCATTGAATGACCACTGCGGCACTGTATGCCTGACCTTTTTGAACTCCGGTAATGGTTTTCCTGCCACACGTTGAGATGGCGAATCGGGAGTGATAAGTTCAGGATATTTCGTCTCGATCTCGACGAGTTCATGTTTGAGCGAGTCCAAAGCCTCCTCCGAAATCTCCTGCTTGTCGAGGACATGGTAGTTATAACGATGAAGCTCAATGGTTTCTTTGAGCTTGTGTAGACGTTCAATAACGTCTCTTGTCGGTTTTGGAGCGTGCGCGTTCATGACCTTAGAATACCACAGGTACAAGAACACGGAAGTCAGAAATATTACTTGCAGGATGAGGCAAAGAACCGTTGATCAAGCCTGTCTTGGCTGGATTAACTTGCCGATTCTTGCAAGGAATATTTCTGGCTTCCGTGCTTTTAATATTATTCGTAGATCAACTGACGTGCGCGCTCCACGGTACGAGGACTAGAAGTGTCGGGACCGTAGGTAGTGGCTGCACCCGCCCCTCGGGCTTTGCAGACATTGTAACCTCGTGACTGGATGATGGTGCGATTTCTCTCATCAGGTCCTCCTGGATCTATGGTGTATCCGATAATACTCATCAGCGCACAGGTCGTAATCTTTCCCGTAGGGCTTCCGGTCGAATATTCCCTGAACACGAGGCGGAAATCACCTTCTACAGCTTCGGGATGCGGTACGCCATTACTATCCACATACAGAGAATGACTGTCATTATTTACATCAAAATAAGGATACGAACTATGGGTGCTAAAAGTTACGAGCTGACTAGTTCCGGCACAGGAAAATGGCACCGTCTGTCCCGCCTCGATCGCATCGCCCCACTCTGACCTATTGGCATCCAACGCTCCACATTCAATACCGCTATCCGAAGCGTACATGGCGTAGAGAGACTCACGAGCAGTGGCCGAGAGAATGTATTGCTTGCGACTAATGGATAGAATAAATACTGCCACACCCAGAACCAGCGAAGCAATGAGCACCGCAAAAAGAAGGGTGTAGCCTCGCTTGAGATGCAGTTTGTTCAGAGGGTTAGACATAGTATTAGCGGGTGGAATTAGTTAACTGACTGGTGACGTGCAGCTCATTTGGTACAGTACCCTCGGTCCAACTGACCACCACATTTACCGTGTATTCATTGGGCTGACCGGGCATAGGTGTCAAAAAGAACATTCTCCTGAAGAGAGTTTCTTCTCCTACAAATTCCGGAGTGTATCCAGCTGAGAAATAGAGTGGACAACCTGTCGTCGAACATCCTATCCAGATAGGAGTACTGGATACAGCATTAGCATCACAAGGACTATTGAGGAGGCAGGTATCCAATGACTGAACCCAGTTGGATCCAGAAGTAATGTTATTACTTCTAATATTTTTTACTATTTCCATACTTTCCTGAGCCAAAAGAGACGCGATCATCTGATCACGCGAATAGAGAGCAGCTCGAAGTCCCTTACTTGCGATGACCAAAGGTCCCGCGATAGAAATCATGAGAATAGCTACTGCCACCAGAGTTTCAACGATCGTAAATCCACGACATGTCGCATGTCTAGTCTTACCAGCTGTGTGAGGGATGATATTCATGGGATTAATTGGGGACACGGGGCGAGACAGCCGTCTGCAGATCAAAATATGTTCGCTCTTTTTCCTTGCTGCCGGCATAGCCCGAGAGTTTGAGGAAGGCGAGAGGATATCTTTCAGGACCAGAAGAAGTAAGTTTTATCCTGAAATTGGTAATAACGACATTTGGGTCAGTTATAGGCGCAAAGTCACTTCCCCCGGTCCCGACTGTACCACCACAATCCGTCTGTTCTGCTTTTTCCAAGTCATATCCGTCGCCAGTAGCATTGGGTTTGAGTCTGTAGGCAAAGATCAGTCTGCACAATGGTACCCCAAACCCATCATCGACAATCTTTGTGGAATTGAAGGCTAGGACGG
>JAZKAW010000028.1:13279-23205 GCA_040388945.1 Patescibacteria group bacterium | reverse complement strand
AACCGTATCCCGGACCTCCTGAGACATCACACGCCAAAGTAGATGAGAGTTGCCATCCGGGTATATTCAAAGTCGATCCAGATTCGCAGTGGAGACTGGCTCCTGTTCGTAACTCACGAGAGATTGACTCAAGTGAAAAGTTTAGGTTGGTCATAGCCTGATGCAAGGTCTGAGCTTTTTGATTAACAGAAAGGATTTTGACCAGAGCACCCAAAGCAACCACTGCCACGATAGAGAAAATCCCGAGAGCGACGATCATCTCGACAAGGGTGAATGCTTTTTGTGTGTGCAGCTTCTTCATACTAGTTTCCAACTGATATCTGACCTGTTTTTCTAACACTTACAATCCGGGTGGTTCCGTCAGTTGCAGTCAGAGTAAATTCAACATACCTTTGAATGTCGCTTGCCGGACAACCACTTCCCATAATACATATTATGGCATCGGGGTCCGGACGCTTGAAAGAAACATCTATAGTGACAGGATCGAGGAGGGGTCCGCATGCAGCTCCTGGCCCAGTACCGGCACATATACTCGAGATAACTGCCCCTCTTTTGATGGCATAGGTGTTTATCTGTTCCCCGGAATCAAAATATGAATTGTTAGTGGAGGCAAATAGAACGATAGACTTATTCTTTGCCGGATCGGTAGAAAGTTCAACACCGTACACATTCTGGAATGAGGCTCCCTGGTTTTTGATACTCAATCCAAATGTCTGAGCTGTACGAATAGTCAGTGCCACATCGTAGGCCAGGTTCGTCAAAAGAACGCTCTGGTTGAAATTACCATAGCGGGCAACAAGAAGAGCAGTCATCATGACGAAGATTGCAACGGAGACAAGGAGCTCAATGAGCGTGAAGCCTTTCATTGGTTATATTATACCTCGATTCTCTACAAATACCCTGTGAGTAGGTCCTTCAAAAGTGCAATATCGAGAACCTGAATCTTGAACAATAGGACGAGGTACATCCCTAGGATGAGATATGGCCCAAACGGTACCTCGGTTCCGCGTTTGAATTTCTTGGAAATAAGAAAAAGCCACAAGAGACTGGCCGCGGCGGCAATCCAGAAAGCAAGAACAAGGGCGTTTATACCCCCAGATATTCCCAAGATCCAACCAATACCGAGCACAAGCTTCGCATCCCCAAAACCCATCCATCGGCCCCGCGAGACCAGCCAAATGAAAGCGAACGGCACAGCCAAGAGTGGTCCGGCGATAAGCGCATAGAAATCAGCCCCATGGAACCATGAAGTTCCGCCCAGAAAGAGGCTTGCAAGAGCAATAACATCAAATGTGTACACAAAAGGATCCGGAATAATCTTGTGTTTGATATCGTAGACGGTCATGACCACCAAGAGACATCCTGCAATAAGATACAAAATAGTAGTTACAGCGGCCATCGCAGTCACCGGAGGAAAGATAAGAAGAGTAAGTACAAAGATGGCTCCCGCGAGAAACTCAACGAGCGGGTACTGCCACGAAATCTTTCCTTTGCAGTTCTTGCATGCACCTCTCTGGAGAAAAAAGCTCAGGAGTGGAATGAGTTCCTTCCAGGTAAGAGTCGTGCCACAGGTCATACACTTTGAGCGACCATTCACGCCCACCCCCGTATTGAACCGGAGCGAGACTACATTCAAAAAACTACCGATAATAACGCCAAACAGAAACGGTATGATAGGTTGAATGGGAATGTCCATAAATGGGCGACTATCTGCTACGGAGTGAGACAATAATCAAGCGTTGCGGCACCACAGGTGGCCGTAGTTGGTGATCCTGTACCCGACGGAGCAGCTGAACTCGTAGGTCCACCTGGGAATGGATGTGTAGGTGCTGAATCTTTGAGGACTTCGTTGTAATTCTCCAACTTGGTGTGGAGTACATAGCTCGTCGGGCGACTCAGGTTATTGACGTCATAATCATAAAGCACCTGAGACGTACCTCCGGGAGGCGTTGGTATATTGGAGATATAACTCGATAACTTGATAGCAGGATTTGCTGCTGGGCAACCATTAGAAACGTTGAGCATGGCGTTGGAAATATGAGGATCACCGCCAATCTGCTGAGGATATTGTTTGCAACGGTCAAAGTAAAGCTCGAGAGCAAGCTGGATCTGGCCAATATCTGATATACGTTTGGCATCACGTGCCTTGGAGCGCGAACCTGTAAGGTTCGTAACAATAATGCCCGTAAGGAGAGCAATGATAGCCACAGTAACCATGAGTTCGACGAGAGTGAAGGCTCGAACAAACTCGTAAGATGTTTTTTTCATGAATCTAGTATATCACGATGTTTCTAAATGCTATTCACAATACTTCTAAAATTACCCTTTGTGGTTTTACTCATATACGAAACCGCCCACCAATAGGTGGGCGGTACAGAATCTTATTCCTAGACCGTCTTACTGACAACCAGTTGCAACTGCATCTGAAGCTGGCTGAGTTGTACCAGGCCATGTGGCGTTGGTTGACTTTGTACTTCCATCTGATGCGATACAAGTAACTGCGTTTGTACCAGCATTGAGCTTTGCGTAGATGGCATATCCTGTAGCAGGACTAGTAGCATTCTTTGTGATAACAATTGTTCCAGCGGCAACA
Organism: Patescibacteria group bacterium; assembly: GCA_040388945.1. Lineage (GTDB taxonomy): Bacteria > Patescibacteriota > Minisyncoccia > Phycocordibacterales > PALSA-1337 > C7867-002. The sequence goes on along the minus strand of JAZKAW010000028.1, from coordinate 20,612 downwards.
CCGAGACCAGCTGCGTCAGCTCCATAGAGTCCGGTTGGCTGTTGAGTCATGATGTCATCAACAAGGGTCTTTTCGTTCGTACTAGCTGGCATAGGACCGGCAAACCTGTTGGTAGCTGTTGTACTTGTAAGGTTAGGGTACGATGCACCACTGTAACTTGCTTCGAGAGCTGCACGGATCTGTGAAACTTCGGCCTGGATTCTTCCATCCTTACCCTTTTGGCGAGCTGTGTTAAGAGAAACCAACACGACTGAAGAGAGAATACCGATGATGGCGATAACCACAAGCAATTCGATAAGGGTGAAACCCTTTGTGTACTTTTTCATATTATGAATTACTAAACTATTAACTAATTAATAACGAAACCGTAAGGTTTGTTGGGGTAATTATAGCACTAGCCGTAAAGAGGCATTGTAGGGTTCTGTGGATAACGCAGAGACGGTTGAGGGGATGGAGAATTGAAGGGGTAAGCTCTTCTCACCCCTTCAATTCTCAATTTTTCATCTCTTATTTACTGCCCAGATGCAATGTTATATATCGGAATAAGCACTGACGCTAGCAACACTGCCACTCCCCCGCCCAAACAGACGATCATCAAAGGTTCGATGAGGGACACCAGCGAATCCACGGCCTGAGATACTTCTCGAGCATAGAATTTTGCAACGGTTTTCAGGATATTACCCAGTTCCCCGGTTTCTTCACCAACTTTTACCATCTGAACCATGATGCCAGGAATCTCGTGCGGATAATTACCCAGGGATTCGGAGAGGGTCTTGCCTCCTTTTACAGATTCGACAGCGTCAAGAAGGATGGAATGATAAATGCGATTGTTGATGACCGACGAGGTGAGGTCGAGAGCGCGGACCATAGGAATGCCGGAGATAAGCATGGTGTTCATGTTGTCAGACATACGCGAGAGATAGAGTTTTCTGAACAATGTACTTACATACGGAATACCAAGTTTGAATTGATCGAATGCCTGTGCACCACCCGGAGTGCGGATGAAACGGACCACAAAGAAACCGATGATGATGACTGCCCCAAGAACAACGAAACCATAACTGACCAGAAAATTACTGATACCGAGAACTACCTTTGTATAAACGGGGACGTCTTGTCCTGATTCGACTAGGATGGCACTAATCTTTGGGATAACCATGGTGAACATCAGGATCATAACTGTGACAAAGGTCATGATAACGAAAGCAGGATAAACAAGTGCACCTTTTACTTTCGAAGAAAGTTCATAGGCACGATCGAGATAGTCGGCGAGGTACAAAAAGGTATCGTTTAATTTCCCTGATTCTTCACCTGACTTGACCATACTCACGTAAAATTCTGAGAAGATCTTGGGGTGTTTGGCGAGAGATGCGGAAATGGAATTACCGGCCTGGAGATCATCAGCGATGACACCAAGCTTATTGCCAAGAACTTTGTTCTCACTTTCTGCTGCAAGCAAACGGAAGATACGAAGCGCTGAAACCTGAGCCTCGAAAAGGGTAGAAAGTTGTCGGGACAATATGACCACATCTTTGTTGGAGACACGATCAAAGATGGCAATATTTTTTGCCAAGAGTCCGCCTGCGGCGGCGGCTTCTTTGACGGACGTGAGCACAAGTCCGCGCCTCTGTAGAGAGGCGATGGCAATATCGACATTAACTGCGTCGATAGAGCCAATCTTTTTGGCACCGGATTCGTCTACAGCTTCGTAGTTAAATAACATGATAGTTGATTTTTACAACATTCGCTCCAAGGTTTTTGGATTGAGCGAATTGAGATAAGCGTTCTCCACTGTTATCTCCCCTGCACGCACGAGTTCGGCGAGAGATCTGTTCATGTCAACCATGCCTTCCTGTGAACTTGTTTCGATGACGGTATTGATCTCGTGTATGCGGCGTTCACGGATAAGGTTGGATACGGCACTGTTGTTAATGAGGAGCTCGTAGGCTGGGATGAGACCACCAGAAACACGCGGGATAAGACGTTGAGAGAAAATACCTGTCATAGAACCTGCAAGTTGGACGCGGATCTGGTCCTGCTGACTACCAGGGAATGAGTCGATGATACGGTTGATGGTCTGAGCAGCGTTGTTTGTATGCAGAGTAGAAAAGATGAGGTGACCGGTCTCGGCAGCAGTTACGGCAGTACTGATCGTATTGATGTCACGCATTTCTCCTACCATACACACGTCGATATCTTCACGGAACATTGCGATGAGTGCTGACTGAAAATCGGGAGTATCCACGCGCACTTCGCGCTGGTCGATAATGGACTTTTTTGCCTCAAAAATATATTCGATAGGATCTTCGATAGTGAGGATATGTTCAGTTCTCGTCTCGTTGATGTTGTTGATAAGCGAGGCAAGGGTTGTAGATTTTCCCTGACCAATGGGACCTACCACGAGGAAGAAACCCTGCGGCTTACGAGTGAAAGATTCGAGAATGGGTGGAAGATTGAGTTCGGACAAAGTTCCAACCATGCGAGGGATGAGACGCAAAGCGATAGCGAGAGTGCCCTTACGGTAGAAGGCATTGCCGCGGAAACGTGCACGATCGACACTGTAGGAGAAATCAACATCTTTCTTTGTTTCCAAGATAACTTTACTTTCCGGCGTCAAAAAAATACTCAAAAATCCTTTGAGGTCCTCTTCGGTAAGCTTGGGTTTCTTGCTGATGCGAATAAGATTGCCCGACAGACGCAGAGTAGGCGGTTCACCTACAGAAAAGTGCAGGTCCGATGCACCAGAGTTGAGCATCACTTTCACCAGATCTGTCATCGACGACTTGGTCGAAGAACTCTCATTCAGAGCAATATTTACCAAATCTTCAATTTCTTTTTTGTAATCCATAGTAGGGCAGGTAAATTAGTAAGCTGGTAAGTTAGTAATATCTAGTAAGTGATCGCTAATATTCATGTTATTAAATGTTTTTACTGGGTTTTACTAATTTACTGACTTACCATTTTCCCCTGTGATAACTTCTCTACATATTCCAGAACCTCAGACGGTATAGTCGTAGCCTTCACTATATACCCATCCACTCCCAGCTTCTTGGCTTTGGAAATGTCATCTGAAGCACCCTGGTTTGTAAGCATGATGATGGCAGCATTTGGAGCAAGCTTTTCTCTCTTCAGAGAAGCGACGAACTCCAAACCATCCATCCCTGGCATAACGATGTCCGCCAGGATAATATCTGGTGCATATCCCCCCTGAATAAGTTTGAGTCCGGCGATAGGAGAATCTGCTGTTTTGACTTCATATCCCCCTTTTGTAAATTTGACGGCATACATATCCAAAAGAAAAGTATCGTCATCTATGAAGAGGACTTTTTTACCATTTGGAGTTACTGCTGGAGGTGTAGGTTGAGTAGGCTGATCTGACATGGGAATATTATAGCTTATTTACCTCTTCAAAAGGAATCAGCTTCTGAAACGCTTTCAAAATTGCATCCTCCCTGATCGTGATCATTCCTTTCTTGCGCACTGATGCAAGAACAGCACTCTCGGTAGGATTCTCAAGAATGACCTTTTCGATTTCTGTGTCCATCTTGAACATCTCAAAGACGGCCATACGACCGCGAGTACCCTTGGGACACTCTGGAGAAGGCTGGATCTTGTACACAGTGTCGGAAAACTTGAGGTCTTTTTTGAATTCGAGAGGCAGATCTTCGAACTGGCGATCGATCATGGCTTTGGTACTGCCCTCAACCTTCACGGCCTCTCCACTTCCTGGACAGAGTGTACCGACGAGACGTTGACCAATGGCAAGAATAAGAGTTGGTGCAATAAGATACGGATCCACACCCATATCTACAAGACGAGGAATGACACCGGCCGCGTTGTTGGTGTGGAGGGTGGAAAATACCAAATGACCAGTAAGAGCCGCTTGCACAGCGAGCTGTGCCGTCTCCTTATCGCGGATTTCTCCCACCATGATAATGTCGGGGTCCTGACGCAATGTAGTACGGAGACCAGCTGCAAAGGTGTAATCGATCTCGGGTCGGACCTGGGACTGACTCACACCTTCGATGGTGTATTCCACTGGATCTTCGAGAGAGAGCACGTTGTAACTTTCGCGGTCAATTTCATTCAAAAGAGAATACAGGGTGGTGGATTTACCTGAACCGGTGGGACCAGTCACCAGGATCATGCCATATGGTCGATTGATGGCTTCACGCAACATTTCAAGGTTACGCGGAGACAGACCAACATCATCGAGTTTACGAATGCCCTTGGCTTGGTCAAGGATACGCATCACGACCTTCTCACCATAGTAAGCGGGGAACGTAGAGACACGAAAGTCGATACGTCGCCCATCGATGCGCGCAGAGAAACGACCGTCTTGAGGTTTACGTTTTTCATCCAGACGCATATTGGAAAGCACCTTGATACGCGCAACTGCGGCGGAGTGCACCTGCGGCGGAAGAACAAGACTGGTATTCAAAATACCATCCACACGGAAGCGTACACGGACTTTGTCACGCATATGTTCGATGTGTACGTCAGATGCTTCCCCTTCCACGGCATAGCGAACAATAGTTGCGACAATCTTCACCACAGGAGCATCTTCGATGATGACAGTCTCTTCGGAAGGACCTCCGCCTTGGGCACCAGGTTCATCCTTTTTTGGAACATTTGTCGACTCAATGGAAAGTTCGGTTTCAAGTTCGGTTAGCGCCTTGGAAACTTCTCCGGTAATACCTTTGTAAGTCTCCAGGACCTTACCGTAGTCATCGAGCGATATGAGATATATCTTGTACGGAATACCTTTTTTTGATGCCAAAAAGTTGAGTGCGTCACGGGCTTCCATATTGTCAGGATCGACGACACCCACTTCGAGGGTACCATCTCGAAGACCGATGGGAACAAAACGGTAATGAACCGCAGACTCTTCTGGAATATAATCCAGAACTTCGAAAGGAACATTCCCTCCATCAGGAAGAACACGCACTGGAATATTGAGAAATTCACCTCGAGCAACAATGATCTCTTCGGGTTTGACTCCCCTGCCGATAAGAGCTTCATCTACAGTAACGCCGTCCGCAACTTGTTTTTGAACATCGCGGAGATCTGTAGCTGTGATTAATTTCTTTTTTACGAGGATGTCGAGAACGCTCATGATGTTGGTAATTAGTAACTAGTAACTAATAACTGGAGTATCTGCATTTCTAATTACTAATCCCCCTACCTCCGTGGAGTGGTTGAGGGCCGTGGAGAAGGAGAAGGTGTCGCCGTAGGTCTAACGATACTACCCGGGAGAGGGGCAAACGGATTGGGACGCTTGCCAACTTCGAGCTCAGGGATGGGCACTGAATAGTCACGGAGGGTCTGGAATTCCGGACTAGTGAACAAAGCCGGATCAATCTTGAGTGATTTGATCTGATTGAGAAGTGCGAGAACTCGCGCTGCACTGGCTTGAACTTCAGGATTGTTCTCAACTGAAAGGGATCCCTCATCGGCGGGAGTCGAATTTCCTTGGAAGAAGAAGAAAACAGCTCCTCCGATGAGGACAATGACTATGATGATGAGAATGGTTGATTTTTTCATAGAGCGAGTAGTAAGTATTATTGTCGCAACCAATACGTTTTCAATTCGACCCCAAAGTGGTACTGCCCAGTGTCATCGGTCGTCATCGTCAGGCGCGAAACATCCATAATCCTGAGGTTAGCCTCCAAGTCCTGCAGGAAACTGATAAATTCTAGATATGGTGCGGTGACTTCAAAACTAACAGTGACATTATCCAAAGTCGGCGTAGCAATAGATGACGCAGACGTCATCATTGTTCCTGCGCGGGCACTTTGAGGTATAACAGCTGAAGGTTTTGCTGCTGACGCACTTGCAGCAACAGCTTTGATGTTGTTGAGGGTCATACCATGACGGACGCCTACACCTTTGAGGTCGATAATAAGGCGAATATTGTCTACGGTATTAGGAATCATTTTTTCCAATCGGGCTCTATCGCCTTCGGAAATTTTCCCCTCATCTTCAATGACCTGGTCTCGAACACGAATGAGCTGATCGGCGTTGGAAATAGCGCTGGTGTACTTGGAATTTACGGCTTGAACAGCTTTTGCCTGCGCAATCATGCCCTTTGTAAAGGTAAAGTAGATACCGATGGCAAGAACTATGAGGATTGTGGCGGTTGCGTTACGATTCATGGATTTGTATTAGGTGAAGAACTAGCTGTTGACTCCCCTCGAACTGAACTGACGTAACTCATCGCTGATGGATCTATAACAGCTGAAAACCCAAAAGCTTCTGTACCGTTTGAGTCTGTTGTGGTATCAGAAAGAATTGGATTTTTAACTATTTTGCGCAGTCCATAACGTTCGAGCTGGCCGAGCACATCAGACTGGAATGCCACCGCCGCAAGATTGCTTCCGTAACCCTTCATTTCGATGCGCAATCCATCTGCTGGATTTGTGGCAGAGCTTCCAAGTGAAAGACTAATAAAACGCACGTCACTAACAGTAAAACGAGAGACTATGTCAAAAATCTGTGAGACTGCTAGGTGTTCACTGAGTAATTTTGAAGCTAGATCAATGCGAACGTTGGTTCGTTTGAGGTCTTCGATGCGACTCACCTGGAACTGTTGTTCGCGATCTGCAAGGTCTTTTTTGTATTTTTCCTGAGACGATGTAAGCACGCCCTTCCAGGCGTATGCAGCACCGGCAGCCACGAGAGATGCGAGAAAAACGAACACCCCAATGGTCATGAACAAGCTCGTACTATGATGCTTGTGCGGAGCAGTAGCGCCCCCGACCGGGACGAGAGGTTTCTTTGGTATGAAAGATGTTTGGAATTTGGTTTCCATGAAGAAAATTCGTTCTTATTATAGCAAAGAAAGGAGCCTAGATGGCTGTGTATAACGGGAGGAAACCCGAGGCAAACACATTCGCTGCAAGAATCGGCAAGCTTAGTGCGAGCTAAACCAGTCCCTATCTTCAGACTGTTGCCTCGTCCTGCAGCGAATGTGTTTGCCTCGGGTTCTGAGCGCTAGCAAACCCAAGAATACAAAAGTTCCTTCTGGGACTCGGTAAGTTTAGTTCGTGTCTCACTGATGTTTATCTTCAGTTTGTTCCTCGACCCATCAGGAACTTTTGTATTCTTGGGGTTTTACTCCAACTCAGAAAGGCGACGTAACGCTGCGCCGATAGCAACAGCAAACTCGGGACCCGCTTGGGCAAACTCCTGGGCGAGAAAGGCGGGAGTCTCTAACTTTGAGAATGGATTGGCGTAGATAACATCTGTCTGAAAACTTATTTTTGCGAGTTCTGTGAATCCCTTGAGGAGAACTCCCCCACCTGTGAGAATGATGCGCGAAATATTACGGTTG
>JAZKAW010000028.1:0-13269 GCA_040388945.1 Patescibacteria group bacterium | reverse complement strand
ATCACTTTATTTATATTCTTGGCAAATTTCTTTTGGTATGAAAGGAGAGTACTGTTTGCTTCATAAAACACATAATCCAGATTGACGGTAATGATCTCGGTGAGCTCCTTGTATTCCACACCACCCTTGAGGCCGTGCACACGCTTGAGGTTCTCTGCTTCACCGACACTGATGGCAAGTGCCTTCGACAACGCCAAGGTGATATCCTGGCTTCCTTTGTTGATGATATGGGACGAACGAAGAATGCCTCGCTCGACGATATAGAGTTTTGTGGCGCGAGCACCCATGTCGATGATCATGGTCGTGCCCATACCCTGATCAACAACGGCGCGGATGGAGCTAAAAATCTCAATCTCGTAGAAACTGGGCTGGAGACCACAACCGGTCATGACACCTTGATACGTACTGATGAATTCATTATGTATAGCAACAATCAGGACTTCATTGGTTTGCTTTTGAGCGGCCTCAGCTTTTTCATCTGTAACAAAACTTTCCTCCTTTGGGATAATAGACCAGTCGAGGAGCACTTCGGAAAGCGGTACGGGGATATATTTCCTGGCTTCGATGGCGATCACATCTGCCACCTGCTTTTCCGGTACAGGAGGAATATTTATAAAAGTAATAAGACTCGAAGATAGTGGCAATGCAGTACCGCACGACGTTGTGGTGGTCTTTGCTTCACGGAGAATGTCGCGGACTGCCTCAATGATCTTTTCCGGAGCAAGGTTTGCTGCACGTCCAACCTCGATACCAGCATAAGGCCCAAGAGCCAATTCTCCGTAAGTTTCGAGCACGGCCTTACCGTGCTTTTTCCTAACTTGAACTACTTTTATAGCTGAAGAACCGATATCAATACCCAAAACACTTGTTTCTTTTTTGAAAAATGAGGAAAGGAAGGAGGAAATCGCCATAGTGGCCTCCATTATAGCAGAAGGCACGCATGCATTCGACATCCCCTTCGGGGACACGGATATTTTTCTGCTGAAAAATTCCTAGAGCTCTTGCCTCCGCCGGCCCGACCAGCTGGTCGCCGTCGAGCCTCGCTATGTCCCCTCACGGCATGTCGAATGCACGCGTTACCGCTATAATAGACCTCATGGGGATACTGAAAACGCTTTACACTACGGTTATCGACGCATTGTTCCCCCTTTCTCCTGCGGAACAGGTACTTTCGACGTATTCGCAGGAGCAAGCTTATGAAACCCTGCCTCGAGCTCCTCAAGTGCCCATTTCAGATGCCACTGCAGTTTTTACATACAAAGATGAGCGAGTAGCCAAGCTAGTGTGGAGTATCAAATACAAGAAATCGCCGCACGCAGTCGAACTTGGTGGATATGCTCTGTATCAAACACTCCTCAAGATGAATTTGTCGGTTGGTTCGGTCATTATTCCTATCCCGATCACTTCCAAGCGGCGACGTGAGAGGGGTTACAATCAGTGTGAATTGTTGGTAGAAGAAATTAGGAGACTAGATACGAGTAAGCAATTTATTATTCGGAATGATCTGCTGATTCGCACTCAGCACGCATCCAGACAAACTCTTAAGGGAAGGGTTGATCGATTGGAGAGTGCTAAGGGAATATTTGCCGTAGATGAAACAACGGAGACAGGTCAATTTAGAGATTCTACAATCGTAATAATTGACGACGTAATTACAACTGGTAGCACAATGAGAGAAGCGGTGGAAACGCTCAGGTCAGCGGGATTCGAAAAGGTAACAGGGCTTTCGCTAGCACACTAAACAACTACCTTCACAAACCTTCTCTTCCCTATTTTGAGAATCATGGTTTTTGGCGGAGCGAAATTTGGGTCAGAAATTTTTTCATCCTGTTCATCACGAACGGCTCCACCATCGATGAGTCGTCTCCATTCAGTTTTGGATGGAATAACTTCGGCTTTGATCAGGACTTCGGCGAGAGAATCTCCGTTTGAAAATTTTACCTCGAGGACATCTTCTGGCACACCGCCCTTAGCAAAGGTTTTAATAAAAGATTCTTCTGCTTCTTGCGCGGCCTTCTCACCATGGAATCTTTGGACTATATCTCGAGCAATGCGAGCCTTGGCATTGCGTGGCCCTTCAGCAATAATAGAATCCTTTTCGGACAAAGGAATACGGGTAGCGTTCATAAACAGAGGCTCAATCATCGGATCAGGGAGTGCCATGATGGCCCCGTAGAGTTGTGCAGGCGCCTGGTCGATAAAGACGCCTGTGCCATTACTCTTTGACATCAACTCTCCGGTTTTGGGATTTGCAATAAGGTTGAGAGCAATAACAAACTTATCTTTATTTTTGAGACGCTTCAAAAGTGTACGACCAGCCAGAGCATTGAAGATCTGGTCAGTACCACAAAGCTCTGCATCCACATCCATGGCCACACTGTCATAACCTTGCATCAGAGGATAAAGGAATTCATGCAGATAAATGGGTGCATTTTCTTTCATGCGCTTCTGGAACATATCACGCTCGAGCATCTGCTGAACTGTAAAGTTGGTGGCGAGGTTGGCTACATCAGAAAATGAAAGCTTTGAGAGCCATTCGGAGTTGTATTTCACCTGCGCAGGATTTTTCTTGTCCTTGAAATCAAGAAGTGGCTCCACCTGCTTCATCCATCCAGAAAGATTTTGCTTGATCTCCTCTGGGGTCAGTTGTCTGCGTGCAGCAGTCTTGCCGCCCGGGTCTCCGATCTGACCAGTAAAATCTCCGAAAAGAACGATCACTTCATGACCGAGTTGTCTGAGCTCTTCGAGAAAAATAAGATTCTTTGCATGGCCGAGGTGAAGTGCTGTCGACGTTGGGTCCATGCCGATATAGATACGAATCTTTTCACCTGTGAATAATTTCTTTTGCAGCTCTTCCTTGGATGGGAAAACTTCGACGACAGTGCCGCGTGCAAAGATTTCTTCTATGCGTTTTTGATCTACTGATGACATACGTATACGAAAATATAGCACAATAAACAGCTAATCAATACTGGTTACCAGGACTCTATTTTGCTGAACTGCGCTTTATTAAAAAGGAAGCGACCATGGCTGTAAATATTCCTGTCGTCCCAATGCCGCAGATCATTACAAGCATGCCTATGATTCTGCCTCCGGTGGTTTGAGGGGTGATATCGCCATATCCTACAGTCGTAATAGTTGAAATCACCCACCAGAGACTGTCGAACAATGTAGAGACCTGCACATTGATCTGATGTTCAACACTATAGAAACCGATAGTGCTACAAAAGACAACGATAAGCCAAAGCACGGTCACGTATACAAGATGGGTTTGCTTGGCGAAACTTTCAAAGTATCGGAGAATATCAGGAACTCCTGCGTGAATCCTGACCAGTCGAATAAGTCTCACAAATCGTAGAACACGCAAAAGACGGAGACCCTGAGTCAAAGAATTGGTTACGGGGATCGATGCAAGAAGATACCACCAGTTCGATCGAAAGTAACTAGATTTTGATTTTGACAGAACAAGTTTAACAATAAATTCCGCTAAAAATATTAAAGCGATAATGAAGTCGGTCGTATTGTACCAATAGGTTTGTGTTGGGGTCGGATCGGTAGATAGCTGAAGCGCAAGAAGAACTCCGCTCGCAAGAGCAAGGAGAATCATGAGCGCATCATCCCAAATAACTATTTCCTTCTCAATACGTCTCATATGAATTTATTATATCACCTCTAGAATGAACCATTCTCTACTCAGCCAAAAACTCTCCCGACTGATGACTCCAGAGTGTTGCGTAGAGTCCCGGTTTCCTGATGAGCTCATCATGTGTACCATCCTGAACAATCTTTCCATCATCAAGAACAATGATGCGATCGAGGTGTTTGATCGTTGAGAGTCGGTGAGCAATGACCAGTGCAGTCTTATCCTTCATGAGTTCCCACAAACCTTCTTGAATAAACTTTTCAGATTCTGAGTCGAGTGAACTGGTTGCCTCGTCGAGAATGAGAATGGGTGCATTTTTGAGAATGGCACGGGCGATAGCCACACGCTGACGTTGACCCCCAGAAAGTTTGATACCACGTTCTCCGACCAAAGTTTTGTATCCTTGAGGGAGCTTTTCAATAAATTCATGCGCACGCGCAAGCTTTGCGGCTTTCATAACCTCTTCTTCTGTGGCATTTTCTTTACCATAGGCGATATTTTCAAACAAACTTCGATGGAACAAGAGCGGTTCCTGCGGGACGTACGCGAGATTACTTCGGAGTGAGGATTGAGTAACCTTGCTGATGTCCTGGCTGTCGATGGTGATGGCACCAGACTGGAGATCAATAAAGCGTAAGAGAAGTTTGGTAAGAGTTGTCTTGCCTCCACCACTTGGACCGACGAGACCGACTTTTTGGTTGCCCTTTATTTCCAGATTAAATTGGTCCAAGAATTTTATCTGATCTCCTCCCTGCTTATCATATCCAAATCCTGCATGCTCAAATCTAACCACAGCTTCAGTCACCTTAAGTGCTTGAGCATTTTCCATATCATTTACCTTTGCGGGCGCTATAAGAAGTTGAGTAAACTCGGCTGCGCCACTAATACTTGCCTCTATATTTCTGTATATACGATTGAAGTCAAAGAATATTCGAGTGATCACAGAATAATAAGAAAAGACCACCAATATTGCCCCGACAGAAAGAGCGAGTTTTTGTGCAAAAAATATAGCGGCGACAAGCCCAAAAACATTTGTGATCACATACAAAGGTGACGCCACCATATCCGACCTGAGATTCTGAAAATCAGCAGCCTTTTTGTGGCGAAGGGTGTATTCGTCTACGTATTCCCCGAATTTTTTATACTCGGCACTTTCATGTGCGAAGGATTTTATGGCGAGTATGTTTGTAAGTGAGTCCGATAGCCGTCCCGCAACCCGGCTCCCCATGTCATGTCGTGCGGAAATGAGCTTTGCTCTGCGACGTATAATGGGAAGCAGTATAGTAATAGTGACGACTATAGAGACCAAAAGGACGATAGGGATTATTGGTGAATATTGCCACAATATAATCACCGCAAAAATGAATGGAAAAATACTACTCAAAATATTGTAACTGAGTGTGTCGGTAAAACCCTCAAAGCCGCGTTGAAAAGCGGAAGCTTTATTTGTGAGTGTACCGACGAAATTGTTGGTATAGAAATCGTAATCACGTTCAATCAATCTTTTGTAAGCCAATTTACCCAAACGGGCCAAGCCGGCAGTCTCGAGCTTGATGAGGAAATGCATTCCCACGCGCCAGAGTACCTCTCCCAAAAGCCAAGATCCCCCAAAGATGAGAATATGAGGCCAGATCACTTCCAGACTAATGGACCCTTTTTGGCTGAAAATGTTGATGATTTGTGCGACTGCTAACGGCGGAATATAAGAAACAAAAATGCTACCCGCTGCAGGTACCAAAAAAGCAATGGCACTGTACCACGGATGAATCTTGTATTGCTGCCAGTACTCACGGAGCACCTCCATGACTGCGGCACGTGTGATGTATTTATCCATAGCTATAATGAAACTTCCAAAGAAACTTGCTTATACTTACAATCGACCACGGCCTTATAATTAAATTTTTGTAAAAGACTCATCCCAAGAAGTGGCCAACCCTCAAGCACAAAAACCGTTACATAGAGTTGAATATTTTCCATAACAGCAATGGCTGTAGCAGTGGGTACACTTACAACCTTATTAGCAGCAACATACGCAGTACTCATACCAGTTATTTCCAAACCGAGATCTGACGCCATCCGTGGAGTTACGACCAAATCACCAGTAAAACCTGTATCGAGAATAAAATATGTATTTTGGGCAGCCTGTTCCCAAGCTATACCAGCAGGGACGACAGGCTTGTCGCCGTCTATGAATTCTCCTTTGATCATAACTATTTATTTTTGGTAAAAAGATGAGCTATTGTCTCCGCAGCATCAAATCCGATCTTAACTACATAAAAAACTTTTTGTGGATGTTCCTTGCGGGCCATAACCACTGCATCTGCGCTCGTATCCGCCACGTATGCCTTCTTACTATCAATATCAATAGCCATAAACTTACCGTTTTGGATCGGTTCGTATAAATCTTTTATTTGCTGATAGATTTTTACACCTTCAGTCACAACCTTTTGGAGGTCGGCATTCTTTGTGAGTTCTTCTGGCGTCATATGATTAATTATATCATTATTAATTTTGCGGAGGGTGTGGGACGACGTTGGAACCGCTCTATTGCTTCTACTGTCCCGTGAAAAGCTTCCAACAGTACCAAGCTGAAAGTACAAATGAGCAAATACCGACAACGAAGAATACCCAGTCACTCTTGGTAAGTCTCTTTATCCGCAATATTGATCCGATAACTATGAGGAAGCTGACTATTACTAGTATCGGTGAGCCGAAGACGACGATGAATAATAATGTCCACCCCTGATCTTGTCCTGCCATAGAACTTAGATAAATAAGTGCTACGAGTAGGATGAGTAGGACAATAACTTTTTGTGAGAGCTTTAGCCAGTCTTTATCCATGCTGACAAGCATAGCATTTGTCACCATGTCACTAAAGGTTGTGTAATGTGGATGTCCTGCCATTGACTTTAAGAAATAATGGCGAGAAAATGTATGGCAAGCAGTTTGGGCTGTCTATTGTTTGGACAGAGTGACTGCCATTAGTAGGCCTATCAAGGGCATAACTTAGTTTTTTATGGTATTCATAACAAAATTGAGCAGTGCCATTTGTGCCAAAACTACTTACCTTTCCCCAAAGGCGGAGTAGCGGAGGATTCTTCTTGGCCTGCGCTAGTATGTTGATGCTTGAAAGAAGGTACGTGTTAAAACTCAAGTATGCCTATCAAGCTTATGCGAGGGTCGGGGGACGATCACACGGAAAAAACAGAGGCTAGATATACAACAAAAGCCGCCAGCACTGATAATGCTGACGGTCTTTTGTTTGTTTGGGCTTAAAATTTGTTAAACGCGTTGCTTAAGCTCCTATATTATACACTGCGAAAGCGAAAGCGTTGTCCACAGGCGTTTGTGGCAATACCAATAGTTAGGTATAATTTCATTATCATGAAAAATAAAAATATTTACACTTCTTTCGCACTGTACGTGATAGCTTTACTCATTGCCCTGTTAGCACCAAAATCATATTCACCAAACCTTTTTAGTCAACTCGGACTAGGGATAGTAGTAATACTAGTTCTTGTGGGAATATTTTATGGCTTTAAAAGTATTAAAGCTAAGGAGTCATCTTGGGCTGGACATCTTATGATAGTCATTGGTGGTCTCATTTTAGCTTCACCCCTTATTCTTTTCGTACTAGGTGCAAACGGTTTCTTCAATTAAAAAGAGCTTGCCCGAAAGCAAGCCCTGTGTTTGATGTGTGACAAGGAACTAATCTGCTACAGTCCCTCGATAGAATCGCATGGGGTAGTTTGTCGAACTCTGATCGAAGAATTGCACTGTGCCGTTTGTGTTGGCCAACGTAGCGATAGTAGCCCAGTTGACTAGATTTGACGAGGCTTGAATCCCATAATTAAAACCAGACTCTCCTGTCAACTTGTAGACAAGCGCACCGTTTGTACTGGCACCAGTTAGACCCAAAGAGAAGGTCTGACTTGGGCCAACTTGGTTAAGCACCACATTAGTCATTGTTACCGTTGACTGAATGTTCGTGAATGGATCAAGTCGGAATCCTAGTACGTGAGTACTGTTAATCACCGCATTCGGGAATCTGAATTGATAGTGCTGAACCCCCGAACCGATAACACGTTCGTCAAGTGTTCCAATCGTGTCTGCATCCCAGAGAACTGTCAGTAAACCCTGTGCCCCAGTACCGCTTGTGAAATTGGCATCAAAGGAAACAGTATTTACAGGATTTGTGGAAGTAATCACTACTGCGAGCCATGCTGGTGAGCCGGAAAGCAGATTGAAGTGATCTATGTATTTTTGAATCGTACCTGTTGTACTCTCAATCGTTGGAAATTGAGTAAAATCAGGTACAGTGTTTAAGTACGACGGAGGTGTTACCTGAATATCCGAAGTACAAGTTGGATCAGGAGTGCCTAGCACTTGTGGTGTTGTGTTTCCAACAGTGTAATTGGCTAATGCGTAACTCCAATTGCCACCCTCTTCACTTAGCGGGAATCCGAACCCTGCATAATCCGCCGTCACACTTCCAGTAATAGTGTTGTTGTAAACAATATGAGGCCCCTCATGTGTTGGAAGGGTTTTGTAACAGGGTTCCATGAGACCAGTAGCCGAGGAGCGAAACTTTGTACTGCCAACCTTGTTAGGGTCGAGTTGAGTTACGTCCACATTGTAAGCATGATCTAATGGCCCTTCGGTATAAGGCCCCGTCAGACTCGTTAGACTGTCACGAGTGAAGTAGTTGTCAGACCAATTTGCACCATTGCCGTAATTGGCTATACCAGCTTTATCGAAGCCGACAAATGCATCCAAAAACGTGCAATGCACAGTAGTACTTGGTGAGATCGCCTTGATTCTTTCCGAAGCGGCTTGAATCAGACCTGCACCAGCACTATGACCAATAAGATGAACGTGTGTCCACCCTTGTGACGCAATGTAATTACCGAGGATCTTCCCTTCTTGTTTGCCATTGTTGAGTGCATCTTGAGGGTTAACCTTCCAAGCACCATCCACCCATTTATAGCCATAAACCTGCCAATTATTTAGTGAGTGTCCAGTCAAGTAGCTGTTTATAGAATTTGACATACCATCTACCCACGAAATATCAGGTGGAAGGAGCGAAGTTATGAATACCTCCCATCCATGAGTGACCACCACTAAGCTGTCCTTTCCTGATCCTTTTGTTGGAAGGTTTCCGAAAACAGGTTGAGGTGGTTGCGTCGTGATTGCCGTGTACCATTCAGGTATATTTGGTGCAAGAACGATACGGAAACCAACGGGGCTAGCACTAAGCGTCGGCACATTGTAATTGCGGAACGCAGATCGAGTATGTTGACCTGCATCACCCCAACTCCCCCCGAGGAGCATGCGAGATGATCCCGATGATGGTCCTTGTGGGTCAATTAAACTGCCTGAAGGATAACTTCCGTACCAGTCCAGACACCACTCATCCACATTACCGTGCATATCGAAGAAACCCCACGAATTTGGATTATAACTTCCAACCGTAGTACTTCGATTTAGCCACGGAATGGTCGGGCTTGCGATGTAAGTCTCACCCGATGAAGCGTCGTATTCATAGTTGTCGTAGAAGTTTGCGTCACCACCATGAATCGCATTGCCGAAGCTAAACGCAGTCGTCGTACCTGCACGGCACGAATACTGCCACTCTGCTTCCGTTGGTAACCGATATTGCCACGTTGACAAGATGTGACCATTGGCACGCTCTTGTTGAGTTAACAGCCCGCAATAATTAGTTGCGTTGTGCCATGTAACCGAATCAACGGGACGGTTTAGGTCTGCGCTATATCCGTTCGCAGGAGTGAAGTAGCTCGGATTGCTTCCGACTAATGCAAGATATTCACCTTGCGTCACTTCATACCTGCCGATATAGAAACCGCCCGTTAGTGTAACAGTGTGTTGCGTTTCATCTGATCCACGCAATGCTTCACTACTGGGACTACCGATAGTGAATGTAGCATCCATCCAAAGCATGTTCGCTCGGTCTCCCGCTTTCAAGGCAGAAGCCGAACGATCAAAACTTTCAGGTGCGTACATCGGTTGGTCACCCATCTTCTCAAGCTGTTCGAGAAAGTGTGGAGGGTAAATCTCAATGGGGAATTTCCCATTTTTGACTTCCTCAACAATTCTCGTCAGTGTCTCCGAGGCGGTAGGAATTGGCACGTTAGCCTTTTCCAAAACCTCCTGTTCTTTGAGGGCCAGAGCCTTACCCAAACCGATCCCGCTACTCACCTTCTTTGCGGTTATCGGATTGATGTCCACTTGACCGAATGTTTGTGTTGCTAAGGTTATCGCCACGACAAAAGCCGTGGTCGCCGTTATTAGGGTTCTCTGTCTTTTCATATCGAATAGACCGTTTGTATTTAGTTGTCAAAGGCTATACGCAACAGGCGTAAGCTGAACTAATGTTTGTCATGTGTACCATTAGGACGACAATCTGTCAACCTGCTGGTGCACACGATCTAAATTGTAAGAATGAGACGTTCATATTGAATTACCCGTTAGTCCACCATGCACCAATTCGAGAGACTATACCTATTACAAAAGCTACAAAAAGAAAGAAGAAACCTAGACCTACAGATTTGAAAAATGTGAAAAAAGCAACTGCAAGAAAGAATATTGACCAAAGAGCGGCTGTTTTCCATTTCTTGCTAGTCAGTTCAATCTCTACTGGTTCGATAGGTTTTTTGAGTTCGACCACTTGCGCATGTATAGGGTTACCGCATGACGGACACGCGCCCGCATGATCTGATATTTCTTTGCCACACTCGATGCACTTAATGAGAGACATAATGTTTATTTATTATTTCTAAATTGGTATGCAAAAAGCCCACCACGGGTAGAGGCTCGAAGCCTCTCATACCAGTTTCCCGATATGGCGAGTTAAGCGACCCCATGATGGGTTCTTTATGCTTAACTCGACTTCGTTTGCCATGCCCGTGAGGGTTTAGGCTTCATATTTGATTGTGGCTTTAGCATACGATAATATTATGATTCTGCCAACTGTTGACTTCTACTCCAAGAGCGCTACCATTATGTGCAGGATATAGGAGGAAGTTGGTCATTGATTTATGGCACACACAAAAATATCAATCAAAATCCTCGCTATCTAATCTACTTGGGTCCAGCGGATATATCACATATATCTCAAAATCCCGAAATCAAAATGCTGGCAATCAATCAACTTAAGAGGTCATCAAAATATAATCTTAAGTGCATATAAATTTCCGTAAGTTTCCCTCAAAAGAAGCTTGCTTTTTGCCGTAGTCGAAAACGGCAGACCTATTTCCTACCTGTACCCCATAACAGGTTGTTTTCCTTTTCTCCAAAACTCCTAGAGGAAATAATTCTCGTATTCCGTGAAGAAAACGGAATAGAGTTGTCTCCTGAAAAAGCGAACGAATACTTGAACAGTATGGCGCAACTGTTTTTGTCATTCGCGAGCGGGCGTGACAGCCCCAGCCATCGCTTAAGCGAGGCGGGCGGAACGCCCGCCGAGAGACTCGATAAAGACCTAACATAAGGAAAATGGGATATAACAAACTTATTAAATACGCCGACATAATCGAAACCTACACCTATGAACGACCCCTTCCAATTCGACCCAGAGCAAAGAGAGGTGTTTCGCATAGAGCTTCTGTGCCACGTATGGCTTCTGATCGAAACGATCCACTACGACAAGAACAATACGAGGGAAAACGCAAAGATAACGCTACCCGCGCTTCAATGGTTTTTAGACGGCTTGTATCCGCTAACCTTGGAGGAACTGACCACCCTTTTCTTTTTACTTGCACCTACAAAGAAAACCAAACTGATATCGCCAAAGGATACAAAGATTTTAGCTCTTTTATCAAGGCTCTCCGCTATAAATTCGGAAAACAATTTCGGTACATCGCAGTCCCAGAATTTCAAAAGCGTGGAGCCGTTCATTTCCATGCTATGTTCTGGGGTCTTCCCGATACCCTTGCTCAAGAAGAAAGACATACCCGATTGGTTGGGACAATTTGGGGTCATGGATTCGTAGACGTGTACCACACTGACGGTCACCAAAAATTATCAACGTATCTTACAAAATATATGACAAAAACTTTTACAGACTATCGCTTGCTTGGACAAAAAGCCTACACCTGCTCACGGAATCTCACCAGACCCGAGATTGTAAGTGGAATTAGTAACTTCGGTCTAGATTCTGCGCTCCAAGAATCAGGGGCAGATAAAGCGGAGGTTGATAAGACATATGATACTCATCGTCTCGGCAAAGGTCGTCATCGCATTTACAAAATTAAGTAATTAGTTGTAGCATACAAATATGAAATATATCCTCTATTGCAGAAAATCCACTGATTCGGAAGATCGACAGGTTTTATCTCTTGATTCGCAGGAAAAAGAACTCCTCTCAATCGCAGAGAAAAATAACCTGACTGTCGTAAAGACATTCAAGGAAAGCCGAACTGCTAAAGATGCTGGCCGTCCTCTTTTTGGTGAACTCGTACAAATAATTCAGTCTGGTAAAGCTGATGCTATTCTCTGCTGGAAACTTGATCGTCTAGCTCGTAATTTCTTGGATGGTGGCCTCATTATGGACATGCTTCAGAAAGGCATCATCAAAGAAATCCGAACGTATGAATCAATACACTTACCAAATGAGACAGCTTTCATCATGGCTATGCAGTTTGGTATGGCGAACCAGTACAGCCGAGATTTGAGTGTAAATGTGAAGCGTGGCAATCGTGCTCGATTGGAAAAAGGCGGTTGGCCTAATAAAGCACCTTTTGGATATTTGAATGACAAGGCTAACAAAACTGTTTACATTGATGAAGCTAGAGCAAAATATGTCATTAAAGCTTTTGAAATGTATGCTTCGGGTGCTCATTCACTCAAAGCTATTTCAAATGCTCTGTACGAGCATGGCTTCCGTACTGTCGGTGGTACAAAGGTTCACCGCAGTCATATTCATCGTTTCATTTCCAACCCATTCTATTGCGGTCTAATGCGTCGTGATCATGTTCTGTATTCAGGCACACACGAACCTCTTGTAAGCAAAGATTTATTTGATCGTGCCCAACTTGTGCTTCAAGGTAAACATCATCAGAAAACCAAGACGTTATTTTTTCCGCTTCGTGGATTTCTGCGATGCGAGACATGCGGTTGCACCTTGACTGCTTCTCTGAAAAAAGGACACCAGTATTATTACTGCACAAATGGCAAAGGTATCTGTGCCGAACACAAGAGCTACATTCGTGAGGAGGCTCTGTACAAGATCGTGTCTGTCATCTTTGATCGGCTATCTTTTTCTGAACGTAAGATTGAGCTTATGTATCGAGCCGCGAAAGAACGCTTACAGCATGATGACAAATATGATGATTCAGTCCTAAAGACACTCCAAAACCGCCTAGAATCAATCAAAACGAAAGAATCCCGACTACTCGATACTTTCATGGCAGAACAGATACCAAAAGAGTTGTACGACACTAAAGTGCTTGAAATACACAATGAGCGAGTTTCCCTTAACCGCCAGATTGGGGAAGCTCAAGCGAATGGTATGAAAGCATCAATCACTTTGGAACCGACGAAAGAGATCTTTATGCAAGGCAGTAGAGCCAAAACAGCGTTTTTGGAAGCCGACGGAGAAAAGAGACGAG
>JAZKAW010000027.1:0-29727 GCA_040388945.1 Patescibacteria group bacterium | reverse complement strand
TAAAAAAGAGAATGTAATAATGATGTTTTTGAGTTTTTGTTGTCTTTTTGGGATATAAGAGGTTTAATTAAGAAATTAAAAATTAACTTTGCTTTATGAAAAAATCTCTGTGGATTATTTTTGTGATAATAGTTATTCTTGTAATCATTTTACTGATTGGTAAGAATTCTACTAAAAGCGATACTGTTAAGATCGGTTGGATATCTGATTTATCTGGCTCTGTAAAAAAGTATGGTGCCTATGAAGCAGGTAAACTTGCTGAATCAGAAATAAATGCCGCTGGAGGTATTAATGGAAAGAAAATAGAGATTATATATGAGGATGGTAAGTGTATGAGTAAAGATGCTACGAACGCGGCAACGAAACTCATAAACGTAGACAAAGTAAAAGTTATCCTTGGGGGTCATTGCACTCCCGAAAGTGCCGCCATTGCTCCAATAGCAGAATCTAACAAGGTAATAATGTTAGCAGCCATAACTTCAAGTCCGGTCATGTCGAATCGTGGTAAATATATTTTTCGCACAACTTCGGTCTCGACAGTGCAGTCGCCGATGCTTGCAATGACGGCTTACAACAGTTTAGGAGTAAAGAATATGGCAATTGTTTATGAGCAAACTGATTACGCACGTCCAATAGCAGAAATCTTGAAATCTGAGTTCGAAAAGCTTGGGGGAAAGGTGGGTGTATATGAAGGCTACGGAACTGACACGAATGATTTTAAGACAGTGTTGGCTAAAATAAAGGCATCCGGCGCTCAAGCCGTCTTCGTAAGTAACCAGAGACCAGATTCAGGTATTAACTTTGTTAAGCAAATGAGTGACTTTGGTATTAGGGCAAAGCTCTTGGGAAACGACATAATGTCTACAACAGCAGTAACAAAAGAGATCCCAAATCTCGTAGAGGGTATGGTATTTGCAGGGCCAAGGTATGATGTTGCCACAAATCAAAAAACAAAGAAGTTCAATGACGACTTTGTCAAAACATATAATATGGAACCACCATTTGGCATATTCACGGCCGAATCATACGATGGTGTCTATCTGATTGCTGATGCGATTGCTAAGTATGGGGAAGATACCGACAAGATAGCTCAGTATCTATCTACTCTAAAAAACTATCAGGGAGCATCAGGGAGTATCACAATAAACGAGGCTCATGACGGAGTAAGAGAATATGTCCCAAAGATCATTCGTGGTGGCAAAATCGAAAACTTCTAAATTACCTCTGTTATCTTTGGAAACAATAGAGTAATGTTTAGTGATGCAATTGAGGTTATTTATTTTATTTTTTGTAGTTTTCGGTTTTGTGCTACAGGTCAGCGCGGCCTCTACGACTACGCCATTCTTCACCATCCACAAAGGTGACAGTGTTTTTGAGATTGCTCGAAACCTGAAGAGTGAAGGCTTTATCAAAAGCAGATTTACATTTGTTGTTCCGCTTCTTTTTACTGGCAAATATAAAAAGCTGCAGGCTGGCCGTTACGCATTGTCTCTAGGAATGAGCAATAAAGAAATTGTCAGGCTCTTTGAAGAGGGAAGAACAGCTGCAGTTCGTATCGACATCATCCCGGGCATGACTATAAACGACATTTCGAAACTCCTCAGTAAAGGAGGCTTACCGCAGTCCGAAGAATTTTTGAGATTGGCTTTACCGGACAATTCTGTAGCTTCGGCGAACTCGACGACTTCTCCGAATTCTTCCAAGTTCAGTCAGAAATTCATGGCAGATAGACCAAAAGGTGCAGGATTGGAAGGATATCTCTATCCCGATAGTTATCTTATCGAGAGTACCGAGACCGCTGAAGGGATTATCGATAGGTTGCTTAACAATTTTGATACACATGTACTACAGAGTACTTCGACACCGCCGCTTCCAAAGAAGAGAAGTTTATATGAGATCGTGACCATGGCTTCCATCCTGGAAAAAGAAGTGCGAACGTTGGAGGATAAGAAAAAAGTGGCTGGTATTTTGTGGAAGCGTCAGGAGGTTGGAATGCCGCTCCAGGTCGACAGTAGCGGAAAGTATTTTTTGGAGAAAAATAAGGCCGGGCTTGTTGTTGCACCAGATAATATGACGTACAATACATACGATCATGTCGGCCTTCCATGGGGACCGATCAGCAATCCCTCCCTAGAAAGTTTGACTGCGGCGATGAAACCAACGGCGTCGGATTATTGGTATTACCTGAGCAGTCGTGATGGCACGACCATATATAGTAGAACGTTAGGAGAACACCTTATTAATAAAGCAAAATTCGTAGATTAACATGACAAAAAACAATTGGATTATTGGTGGTGCTGTAGCGCTCGTAGTCCTAGTCATCTTATTCTTCCAGTTCGATATTCCTAACAAGTCTTGGATCCCAACACCGGATTATGAAACCGCCTATCGGCTGGTGCCAGAAAAAATTTCGCGTTCCGCTGCCATCACAGTTTCTGTGCCTGAGGCTTCAGGAGTAAATGCTGCAAATCTTTCCACGCAGGTTACCTTTACACCATCTATCAGCGGTCATTGGGTGGACGAGAAAACAGAAAAGAGTGTTTCTTTTGTCGGCGTTGCGCATGCCGCAGAAAATATCAAGACATATTACTTCCAACCCAATCAGTCTCTCGATGAAAATCGCCACTATGCAGTGACCGTAGCTTCTCCCAACACTCCTCCGCTTACTGCGGATTTTTTGGTTGTAGCAGATCCTGAGATTCTTTCTATTCTTCCATCGACAGATGAAGTGCTCACCAATACCAAGATAAGCATCGTCTTCAATCGACCGATGGTGCCACTCAGTACTATTGATGAGATGTCAGGGGACAATCTACCAGTAACTATCAGTCCGGCTACTTCTGGAAAATGGAAATGGATCAGTACACATACGCTGCAGTTTATCCCGACAACCAAACTTATCTCTTCGACTGATTACACTGTTACTGTCAGTGCCGGCCTCAAATCCATGGAAGGTCTGCCAGTGAAACCACAGAAGTCGACATTCAGTACTTATCATCTTCGTTTTGTGGCCGATGATAACGAACAGAACAGGGGTTCTTATAATAATCAAAACAATCAGAATGTCGTTCGTGGATACAATCAACCCTTTCTTATCCGTTTCAATCAGCCCATAGATCTCGATGCTACGGCCAAGATGGTTACGGTCGACAATGGTTCACAGAATATTCGATTCACTGCAAAATATTGGAAGACCAAGAAATCTGATGCATCAAGATCAGGTTCCGATGACGAGGGATTGATGGGTGCCGTCTATAACTCACTCTTCAATACCGCAGCAACAGCAGATTCAAAAGAAACTGAAGTGGAAGACCAGACTATGCTCGCCATTTATCCAGAAGGAGGGGAGAGTGGAAACTGGGAACCAGGTACGAACTATAACGTTACTGTCGCCAAAGCCTACCCGAAGTCAGGAGGGAATATCACTACAACAGATTCTCGCAGATTCACTTTTGCAGTAGATGATATCGTGGCTCGCGCGGAGAGTGTTTCGACACGAGCCAGTCAGTCCTTTCTCGATCAGTTCGATCCTATGGGCAAGCTCCAGATCGTCTTCTACGAACCTATCGATCTGACTAAGAGCCGTATCAGTGCACCAGGACTAGATGCTGTGGTATATGGTGAAAAATGCAAATCAGATACTCAGCAAAGTTGTGTCAAAGAACCAGACCACCTGAAGATACTTGTATCCTTCAAGAATAATAGTCTCAAACCGAGTGAGTCTGTTCCTGTGGTTTTGGAAAAAATAGTTTCGGATACAGGCAGACTACTTACTTCACGACCGTTTAGTATCAACCTAAAAGTTTATGAACCCTTTGTTATTTACAAAGTAGTATCGGGAGATAGTCTCAACTCCATTATTGTTTGTTCTAATAATCCCTTGCCTCAGCAAAAGGCTGATACTACAGAGTCATCTCTGCAAAAAGTAACCTCGAATCCATCCTTTGGAATTACGGGTTGGCATTCGTCATTCAAAACCAACGAATACTCGAATAATGGATGTGAACAAGGTCAGTTTGTTACCGGAGCTACCAGTGAACTTCTTCCGGGCACCCACTATACCGGTTCAGTAGTTCTGACAGATGCTTTTGGGGGCACGGCCACAAAGGGGATTGATTTCATTAGTCGTAACCTACGTGCGGAAGACTATGATCTCAAGAGTTTTCAGGCCAGTGACGTGGTCACTGTGCCCGATAAGACAAAGTTGAGTTTTGGAGCACGCTACCTGCCAGAAATCACAGCTACTGTCTGTAGTATGAAAAGTTATGACTACTACAAGGTGCGTAATAATTCCACTGTAGATGCAGGATATCTCTGTCAGTCTTCGGTCAGCAAAACGATTACGTTGCCAACTAACAAAGCTGGCCAAACTATCTTTACTGTCGATATCAAAGATTTCTTCCCAAATGCCATAGGAAATTACATGGTTAGGTTGAGCAGTCCTCTTATTTCCAGGGAGGATCGCGGTTGGGATCCAACACGCACGTTTGTTTCAGTTACAAACCTGATTGTGACTGAAAAGAAAATTACACCTACCTCAAAGAGCGAATATGAGTCTCTGACTTTGACGGGGGATCAGTTGAGTAAGCTGCAAAACCTCTATTGGGTTATCGATGCAACGACTCGTCAGCCGATCATGGGTGCAACGATCAGTACATATGTACGTGGATCAGTTGTAAGTAGTACGCTTACGGATAACAAAGGTCTGGCATTTTTGACACCGGTAGTTGGAGCAGAAACTACTATCGCTACCGTTGGAAGTGACAGTGTAGTTGTGTCTGAAAATGCCAAGCTCCTAACCTATGCAAGTGACGCCGCCAATATCAAACACCTCTATCTCTATACAGATAAGCCGCTTTACCGCCCTGGACAAGAAGTAAACCTGAAAGGCATTTATCGTTTTGGGTACGATGGCTATTATGAAGTTCCACCTCACCAGACGCTTTCACTCAAGGTATATGACTCCGCCCAGAAGGTTATCTCTGAACAAGAGCTTGTCACAAACGGATACGGCACAGTTGCCGCAACTATTACTCTGGATGCAGAAACTCCGCTTGGTTCGTACCGTGCCTGCGTAGAATATAACTGCAGTTATTTCGATGTGCTCAATTATGTACCCGCAGCCTTTCGTGTAACCTTCGATGATAAGGAGCAGGAAATATTTGCAGGTTCATCGCCAAAGGTTGATCTCAAAGCAGACTACTACTTTGGAGTGCCACTTTCGAACGCGACAGTGAACTATCGTTTGAGTAGCCAGTATTATTACTTTGACAAATACACCACTGAATATTTTGCCTTCAACAACCTCTATAGCGACAATCAGAGCTCACGCTACTACTATGGTGACCGGTATCTCGGCAGTGGCGACGCGGTACTCGACGAAAACGGGGAGGTAACATTGAAGCCTGATCTTTCCCAGGCAAACCAGGAGTCTGACACCAGTAAAATTATTATTCTTGATGCTACAGTGAAAAATCAGCAGGGCAGAAGTATTGGTGCACAAAAGTCATTCATCTTGCATGCAGCCCCGATATATATCGGCACACAAATAAAAGAATCTTTTGTTCCGACTGGTCAACCTATTTCACTTCGGATCAAGACAGTTAATACACAGGGAGAACAGGTAGGCCTTGGAGGAATCAAAGTCCAAACCTATCGCGTAAAATGGGTGGCAAACGAACGTGACTCTGGTGGAGGTGGTACATATACAACGTGGACCCGAGAACGCGAACTCGTAAAGACTGATGATGCTCGTACAGATAGTGATGGTAATGCGACCGCCACTCTCAACCCTTCAGGTGAAGGTGAGTATGAAGTAGATGTGATCTCGGGCCAGAAGGGAGCTGCGGTCGGTAGTCGTTCTTGGTTCTATGTCTACGGCCGGAGTTCTGTCTCTGTTCGTTCGTCAGATGATACCAATCTCAACGTCGTCTCAAATACAGACAATCTGAAAGTTGGGGATGTGGGTGAAGTTATCTTTGAAGTTCCGGAAGGTTCAGCCAAGGCGCTTGTTACCATCGAGCGTGGCAGGATCTTTAGCTATGAAGTTATCGATGTCGTCGGCTCTATCGCGCACTATAAATTCCCGGTTTTGGCCGCGCATTATCCAAACGTTTACGTAAGTGTTGTGGCGTATGCACCGGGTCACGAAGTGCGTATAGGCAATAAGAGATTTGTTGTCGATAGCGATCAGAAGAAAATAAAACTAAGTGTTACGTCAGATAAACCAATCTACAATCCGGGTGATGTAGTAAATCTTTCTCTCACCGCCACTGATGATGCAGGTAAGCCCCTCGCATCAGAAGTTTCTGTTGCAGTAGTTGATATGAGTGTCCTGGCCCTGAAGGGTAATCCAAAGAAAGATCTTCTTCCGGAATTCTATGGAAATGTACCGCTCACAGTCTCGACATACTCAAACTTCAGAAACTTGCTCAAATATGAAGAACAGAAAATGGCCGATGGAAAAGGGGGAAGTGGAGGCGACCCAAATAGTTCCAAGCGCCGCGGAGTCTTCAAGGAGGTGGCATTCTGGAAACCAAATGTTCTCACCGATGCAACTGGTCATGCCACAGTCACATTTACTTTGCCGGACAATCTGACTACCTGGCAGGCTGAAGCCATTGCTGTTACAAGTGATACCAAAGTCGGTGCAGCATACAATGAGTTCACGACCAACAAGACTCTGATGGTAACGCCACTCAAGCCCCGCTTTGCTCTTCCGGGAGACTCATTCATGATGGGCGCCACGGTGTTCAATAGAAGCAACACGACCTTTGATGGAACAGTGACCATGAAAGTTCCAGCACTCGAACTTGGTGGTAAAAATGCGCAAGGTATTTCTATTGCAGCAGGTCAATCGAAGACTCTGTATTGGGATGTTCGTGTACCACTCACGCAAAAGCCTGGCGTAGTTACATATTCTATCGATGCTACTGGTTCCGGACTCGCTGATGCTGTTGATGACACGCTCTCCATCAAGACCAATACAACTTACGAGACGGTAGCTACGGCAGGGCAGACAGAAACCAGCACTAGTGAAGCTGTGTATCTCCCGGGCAGTATCACCAAGGATCAGGGAGGACTGACACTCCGAAGTTCTGCAACACTAGCCGTCTTCATGACCGATGCTCTCAATTATCTCGTTGCATATCCATATGGATGCACGGAACAGATTGCTAGCCAGATCCGCGCCATTGCCCTCATCAAGCGCGCGCACAACATTCCCGGTGTGCCAAATCCACTTTCCAGTCAGACAGTGGTCTACAACGAAAAAGAATACACCGTTGACCAACTCATCCAGGAAGGTTTGAAAACAATCTACGGTCGCCAAAACACTGATGGCGGATTCAACTATTGGAGTAGTGACAGGCAATCGAGCTATTGGGCAACTCGCGAAGCTGTAGATGCCTTTAGAGTCTTGAGTGAAAGTGGTGTAACTGTCGATGAGGTACGATGGCAACGCGCAGCTACATATCTCTACAATTCTTACACCTCATCCAGCCGTACTTTGAGTAACTCCGAGTTTATCGAACTCGCCGAAGCCTTGTTCACACGTCCAGACTATCGCAGCAATAGCGGACTCCAGCAGACATTGGATACAGCGGTAAGACAACTCCTCCGTGACCGCAAGAGTCCGACAGGTACGGTGCTGGCCGCTTCACGTCTCTTACATCGTTACAATATGTCTCTTGACCTTGCTCGACAGCTTGACCAAGTACTCAAAAATAAAGTGGTTGTCGACGCTCGAGGAAGCTTCATCGATGTTTCGGCAGGCGGTAGTTATGTGGACACTGCTATCAGCAACACCACTGGCTACATTGACCTCCTTGTTGCTCGTCATGAGAAAGACGCCCAGTTACCCGATCTGTTGCGTTGGCTTCTCGCATCACGCGAAAAGGATGGTGCCTGGGGCACAACACTCAATACTCTCTCTGTCGTAGAAGCAATGTCTGACTATCTCGAGTGGCAGCCTGAAACAAGTGCCAACTTCACGATGAAGAATAGTTTGAACGGCACGTCTGTTCAGGAGTTTAGCTTTACTCCACAGACAATATTGACTCAGGTAGTTACCGAAGTTCCACTTACGAAGCTCAGTTCTGGAAATCTCAATACCGTAAACTTCGCCAAAACAGATGCGACAGCGCCAGGCAAGATCTACTACGATATGAGCTTCAAATATTATCTGCCAGCCCAAGAATTGCCACCTCGCGATGAGGGCATGACAGTGAAGCGCGGCATGTATACACTCGCTGATATTCGTAGCGAAAATAATATTGAAAAAACAAAAGTCGGTGAAGTTGTCCGTGAACACCTTGAGATCACAGTACCAGTGACCCGAAGAAATGTGCTCATCGAAGATTTTATCCCAGCGGGTATGGAGATCGTTGACACAAATTTGGCCACGGAAGACCAGAGTGTTCGCGCTGTGGAAAAAGAGGTAAAGAGCTCACGTTTGTGGCCTTCACACAAAGAGATTCGCGATGACCGATACATGCTCGTGATAGATGAGCTTGCGCCTGGCACCTATACGTTCGATTACTTCCTCAGAGCACTTACACCTGGTACCTATACTCATCTGCCTGCACAAGCTAGTGAGAGTTACAACCCGGAAAACTTCGGAAGAACAGAGACAGGACTATTTAGTGTTGAGAAGTAAGTTTCGAGCCCTCTCGACATCGTCACCAGGCAATCCATAGGAGTCTCTATCTTCAAAAGGCAATTTCTCTATGAGATCAAAGGTAAATGAAGTGTTGTGATTGTATTCGGTCTCCATCATTACTTGCATCACACGACTCCAGATCTCTCCGGCACCAGTCTGTCCGGAGAGATTTTTGGTAGGAGTATTGTCAGTGTTTCCAACCCAGGTACCCACAATAAAATCAGGTGTGTATCCGACAACCCAAGTATCACGATAGTCATCTGAGGTTCCGGTTTTTAAGGCATACGACTGTATGGGGAGAGTAAGGGCACTGGCGTAGCCAAACTGATCGATGGCCAGGTAACGATCACTCAAGATCTTGGTAATGAGTTCAGTATATTTTGGGTCAATAACCTGCTTGGCGTGATCTGGATAAAAAACTGAGTTGGTTGAATTGTCAGCAAATATTTTGAGCGGCAAAAGTTCTCCACGGTTTGGGAATATAGAGTAATAATGTGTGAGCTGAAGAAGGGTCATATCGATGGTCCCAAGAGCCGTGCCCAACTGATGTTCAATAACTTTTTCTGGAGTCGGGTATCCGAGCGTGATCATGAGTTCTTTGAACTTTTCTGGAGTTAGGAATTCCAAAGTTTTTATGGCTGGGACATTGATACTATTTGCAAGAGCGTAATCGGCGCTGACGATACCGTGATATTTGTTGTCGAAATTTCGTGGGTAGAGTATGCGGCCATCCGCGGTAGTATAAGGGTATTCCTTATCATCGATGAGCGTATATGGCCTCATGCCAGCCTCAAACGCCTTACTGTAGAGAAGTGGCTTGATAGTTGAAGCAACCTGACGAGGTTTGGTGAGCATATTTATCTGTTGACCATATTCACCGGAAGTTGAGTTAGGAGTGCCGATGAGCGCCAAAATTTCATTTGTGTGAGCGTCCAAGACAACAACGGCGGCGTTGTGTGCATCGCGAGCATAGAGACCTGGCATTAGACTTTTTACCGAGTCCCGAATCTTCTCATTCAAAGTAATGTCGAGGGTGACTGAAACTTTTTTTGTTTTCTTGATATTTTCTGTAAGCCATGGACTAAGTTCAAACGACAGATCTTTTGTTGCAAACGCGCTTAGATTTTTACGAACAGTTTCTGGGCTGACAAAAGATTCTTCATGTACGCTTACGCCCATTTCTTTCGATAGACTTATTGCACGGTCGATGTTGTTGCCAAGAAGGGGATTGTTGTAGCTTGGGTTATTGAGAGTGACGAGCAGCTGCATTATTTCTTCTGTGCTCAACTTTTCACTCGACTTATTGAAGTAAGCGCGACTGGCGGTCTCTACGCCTTGGATTTGATTGCCCAGATAAACGCTGTTGGCGTATTCAGTAAGGATTTTGTTTTTGGATTGGAATATTTCTAGGCTCACAGCGGCCACTGATTCATACATCTTATTAATGAGTGACCGTTTTGTTTCTGTTTCTAGGATGAGTTTGGCAAGTTGTTGAGTGAGAGTGCTCGAACCATCGCGACTACCGATGCCGAGCTTTGCAAAAAAAGTTTTAGCGATGCTCACAGGATTTATTCCTGGGTGATAGGGGAAATAACGATCTTCTTTTTGGAGAAGTAATTCTTTTATCTGAGGCGATACCGCTGAAGTTTCGAGAACTAAGTAGCCTTTGTTGTTTGGTTCAATGGAGATGATTTCGCCATGTCGATCGATGACTTGATTTGAGAGGGTATTTTCGTAGGCACCTTTTAAGTGGCGGGATATGGCGAAGCTGATGATCAGGCAGAGAATAATAACAGCTATAAGAATCTTGAGGTATTTGGAGTGGAGAAAGCGTTTCATCCGCCCATTATGCACGGTTCGGAGATTTCAGGGAAGAAGAGAGTGTATCTTATTGACATATCTATATTGATGAGATATAGTGATTTCGTTATGAATAATCATACAAAAAACATCACGAACACACGTTGGATGCCGCAGGACAATTTCTGTGGATATATCCTCGTGTCTGTGTTTTCAGATGCACTTGCATCCAGCCGTGATGTTTCTTATATGCTTTTGAGTTAGTCTCTTCTTCAAAGCTTTAGAAAAATCCCGACTGGACGAAAGTCGGGATTTTTCTTATCCCTCGTTCAGTAAACTTGTTCTTTAAACAACAATCAAAAAGGAAAGATTCATGCAACGAAAGATCATTCGTCAGTATTACATCCTGTCCTGCCTCTTCAATGCGGGCGGCATGCAAGTTATAGCAGCAATCTACGTTACGTTCCTTCTCAGGAACGGACTGAATTTGCTCGAAGTAAACCTTGTAAACATGGTATTTTTTCTCACGCTGTTTATCTGCGAAATTCCCACAGGGGCGTTTGCAGATATCTTTGGGAGAAAGACGTCATTTGTGTGTGCTTGCGCATTGATGTGTCTAAGCATGTTTATTTACGGATCCTCGCACACATTCGCTGGGTTCGTAATCGCAGAAGTTGTGGCTGGAATTGCTGCCACTTTTAGGAGTGGTGCATTTCAGGCCTGGCTTGTCGACAGTCTCAAACATCATGGATATGAAGGCGAATACCATCACATCTTTGGTCGTGAAGGATTGATTCGGCAAATTGGGGGTGGAATTGGTGCTGTGGCAGGATCGTATCTTGCAGTAAAGAATCCGGTCCTTCCGTGGTTCGTGGGTGGCGCCGTGATGGGTATCACTGCTCTAATCGCTTATTTCACTATGCAGGAAGGCTACTTCAAGCACAGAGTATTCTCATGGAAAAGGGGACTCGCATCAATGAAGGAGGTTGCCGTTTCAAGTATTCGATACGGGACGACAGATAAAGCAGTCAGGTTCGTTCTTGTTGTTACTTGCATTCAGATCTTCGCTGTTCAGCCGCTCAATATGTACTGGCAACCCTTCTTCAAAGGTCATGCAGTAAAGGAACAACATCTTGGATATCTATTCGTAGGAATGATGACAATGTTGGCGTTCGGAGCATTCATCGCTTCTCGATTCCGTAATCGTGGAAACGAAAAGAAACTGATTCTAAATGCACAGATACTCACGGGGATATTTGTACTAGCGGCGACTCTGGTCACAGGGCTACCGTTTGCAATTACATTGTTCCTTCTTCATGAAGTGCCACGAGGCTGTTGGAGTCCCTTGATGGACAACTATCTGCAAAAACGAATCCCATCAAGTGAACGTGCGACCATCTCTTCCTTCTGTTCCATTGCTCCACATATCGGCGGGGCTGTTGGGTTGGGCGTGAGTGGGCTTATTGCTCAACACTTCGGGGCATCGGTTTCCTGGATAGTGTCTGGTCTGGTGTTAATTATCGGTGCAATAGTTGTCAGTCGAAATGGCAAAAGCCACTTTGATTAAGACAAGATGGTCTGTAGCGATACAGGCCTTTTTATTACATGGATGTGATTGGCGATCAGTGTTGCTGAATTAGGGAGAGTCAGCTAGTGTTACTCTGATGACACCGAAAACTCCCAACACCCGCCTCCTTCTAGACAACATCCGTAGCGTTCACAACGTTGGCTCTATTTTTCGTACAGCGGATACGCTTGGCATTTCACATATATATTGCGTAGGCACTACACCAGTTCCTGTTGACCGTTTTGACAGAAAAAGAAAAGATTTTACTAAGGTATCGCTTGGTGCAGAAGATTCGGTGAAGTGGGAATATGTAGAAAATAAAAATTGCGCGAGCTTGATCCAGAGTCTCAAGAAAGAAGGCCTCAAAGTTGTGGCGCTCGAGCAGTCATCGGATTCAATAGATTACAAAGAAGTGAAGTTGAATGGCTTAGATTCATTAATTATTCTTGGAAGCGAAGTCGAAGGTGTCTCGCCTGAACTTCTCAAGTTGTCCGACCTGATCGCTGAAATCCCAATGAAAGGGAAGAAGGAGTCACTCAATGTCTCTGTGGCCATTGCAGTTTTTCTATACAGATTGCTCGACTGAAGTAGTTGTGATATTTTTGTGTAGACAGTGTGGTAAACAACAGAGGGGATGATGGCGACTCGTGTCCGTGTGGACAAAGGAGAAGCTGTCATCCCTTTTCCTATTGAGTCCGTAACTTCTGATGCACATCACAAAAATGTGCACTTCTGCCTCCGAGAACTACTCGCACAATTTTTCCTTTACATCCTTTTCTCTGACATTTTTCACCAGTTCTCTGATAGGCTCGATGACTTTCGTGGAATTTACCTTTTTCGCCCAAGACATTTCGGTAATCGGAAGTTGAATCTCCGCCAAAATCTATCCCGCGTGCCAGAGTTTGTTTGATTGCCGCAAATAATTCCTTGAGCCGTTTCTCATTGATCGTCCCGACTCGCTCAAGCGGATTGATACCTGCCCGCCAGAGCGACTCGTCCGCATAAATATTTCCAATACCAGCAACTATTTTTTGATCCATCAAGACCTGTTTGATCTTTCCGTTGGGGCGTAGCAAAAGTCGAGTTTTGAATTTTTCAAAATCAAAATCATTTTCGAGAGGTTCAGGACCGATGCCGCCCAGGTGAAGCGATGTTTCGAGGCCTCGTGAGTCTACCAAGGTTACTTTTGCAAACTTTCTCATATCAGAAAGGGCGAGGTGGTGACCATTATCAAATGAAAGAAGGAAATGAACACGTCTATTGAATGAGTCCTTGAGGCTTTCGGGCGAGAGAGGTTCCCATGGATCTTTGGCAAGCTCGGGATGGAATTTGTAAGTACCATAGAGCAAATGCCCGGTCATCTTCATATGAACGAGAATAATAAGGTGATTGTCGAGGCGAATGAGAATGTTTTTGGCACGGCGTTCTACGCCAACGACTGTGCGGTTGATTACTTCCTTTTTGAACGTCTTGAAGTATGTAGGATCCTTGATAGTTTCGGATCCTTTGAAGTAAACACTCGAATAATCTGACCACGCATCGGTAATATGCAGGCCAACGATGTGAGCCTTCAGTCCATTGACTGTTGTTTGTACTTCAGGAAGTTCTGGCATAGGGCCACTATATGCGGCAATCCCCACAAGATCAAGAGGTAAAAAAGTCTAATGGTATATAATTAAATGAATTACAAACTACGCATGAGATATTATTTCACAGTCATACTCCTCATCACCCTTTTGGCTGTGCCATGGCTCGCCGTCAATTATCCTGAGCAAACGGATTTTGCGTATTCTGTTGCGAAAGGTATCGAGAATAGTATTACCGGCAGTCTTGCTTCAGCCATCTTGGCCCGCAGCCCCAAGTCTGTCCAAGAGATTCAGGCTCGCTATACTCCGACATCTCCCAAAAAGGTTCGCGTACTCCTTGTTCCTGGTCATGAACCCGGCTATGGTGGGGCAGAGTACGGTGACCTCAAAGAGCGTGATATCAATGTTGAGTTGGCAGATGATCTGGCACGTTTTCTCAATGAAAATGGTCGTTACGAAGTGATCACGACCAGAACGGCTACAGATTGGAACCCAGTTTTTGCTGATTATTTCAAGACTCACTGGGATGAGATCGATGCCTGGCAAAAGCAGGCACGTATGGAAGCTCGTCAGATGGTCTCTGTTGGTCAGCTGAAGCCTGCAGTTGTGCCTGTAAACCACAATAACGTTCGACCAGATATAGGTTTGCGCTTGTTCGGTATTACCAAGTGGGCAAATGAAAATGATATCGATATCACTATTCACATCCATGTAAATGATGATCCGCGTCATAACAGCCGTGTAGCAGGGGAGCATTCCGGCTTTGCTATTTACGTGCCCGAACATCAGTTGGGGAACAGCAGCACAACGCAGGCTATTGCGGCAAATGTTTTCAAAAGATTGGAGCGTTACAATCCGACCAGTGATCTAGCTGTAGAGGCTGGTGGGTTTATAGAAGAGCCGGAACTTATCGCTATTGGTGTCAACAACACCGCAGCAGCAGCAAGCATGCTCATCGAGTATGGGTATATCTACGAACAGCAATTTACAAATCCGGAGGTTCATACTCAGGCCATCAACGATCTCGCCTTTCAGACATATTTGGGACTGCAGGATTTCTTTGGTTCAGGCAACAACATTACTCGCGCATACGATACTCTGATGCTTCCACGCAATTTCAATCGTCAAATGAGTAAGACTGGCTACAAACCTGAGGATGTCTTTGCTCTGCAAACAGCACTTATCCTCGAGGGTGCATATCCGCCATCTGCAACTGACAAAAATGCCTGTCCTCGCACAGGAAGGTTCGGTCCATGTACGGAAGAAGCTCTTGCAGCTTTTCAGAAGAAACATCAGATTACCGATGAGAAGGGAGTGGTGGGGACGAAAACGTTGGGAGTGCTGAATCAGTTGTATTCTGTGAACCAGCAGAAATAAATTTTGTTTTATCCCCAAACTTAGTACTAAGTCTAGTTCTAGAATGATAGAATTAGACCATGAAAAAATTAATTAAGGAATTCGGCAGTTCCATTTATAATCCAAGTTTTTACAAACAAATTAATAGTAGGCCTCTTCGTAGCATATTTATTTATATGCTCAAGGTTGATTTAGTTGTTTCAGTCCTTGTTCTTGTTGTGACGGCGGTATATGTAGGTTTTAATCTGAGTCAATTCGGAAATGTGCCCAATTCAACCTTAGCTGTAAGCTATATTATGGCTGTTGTGGCGGTACCAATTGCGGTCTTCCTAACTATTTTTGTGACGTGGATTCTTTATGGTTGGATATTCGGAGTGATTATATTACTCGTCTCGACGATTTTTAAGAATAAAATCCCCTATACGATTTCTGTAAAAACAGCACTGTACGCCATGAGTTCCGGAGTACTCTTGTCTATTATTCCAAATTTACCCTTTAGGTTATTGTTAGGTATAGCCGTACCCATTCTGATAGTGCTAATTAATCGTAAGAAAAGCTAAGTATTATAATTTTCTAATTTTCTGTAACTCCTCCCTCGCAATCTCTGCATCACTCCAAGGCGTTTTCTTCCCGTTTGGACCCATGAGGTATGGATCTGTTCCTTTTCCGATAAGCAGAACCACATCACCGGACTTTGCACATCTCAGCGCTTTCTTGATAGCTTCACGCCGGTCTACAAGCAGGGTTGGTTTATTTTCGGTAATACCTTTTGCAATTTCCTGAACTATTTTGTGGGGGTCCTCATCGTAGGAATCGTCGTCAGTGAGAATAATCTCGTCACAATATTTATCGGCCACTGACCCCATCTCTGGACGCTTCCAGGTATCACGACCGCCGCCGGTCGATCCAAAGACACAGATCTTTCGTGAGTTTGGAAAAGTTTGAAACAGTTTTTCCATTGAGTCAGTGGTGTGAGCGTAATCGACGATCACTTCGAAATCCTGCCCGGCTTCGATCTTTTGTACGCGACCAGGAATATCTTTGAATTTTTCAATAGCCCGAACGATAACTTCGTCACTTACATTCTGACTTTTTGCGACGGTTATAGCCGCGAGAATATTGTAGAGATTGAAAAGTCCTGAAAGAGGGGAGTGAATTCGCTTGCCACTCCATGTGAAATCGATCCCTTCCTTTTTGATCTCATATGGCTCTGCATCTTTTAGTTTGTAAGTAATCTTCCTATCGGCTTTAGCTTGGAGAAAACGACCACTCTCTTTGTCATCGCCGTTTACAACGAGTGTGCGATCTTTTTTACTGGATTTTCCCAGACGGCGGGCGATGCCAACTTTTTCATTAATGTAATTTTCATATGAGCCATGAGCTTCGATATGTTCTGGAGAAAGATTGGTGAAAACAAAAGCGTCGAGATCTATAAAGCGGTCACGATAGAAGAAAGCGCCCTGCGAGGTCATTTCCAGAACTGCGTACTCACACTGTGCCTGCACTGCACGACGAATAAAGCTCTGCATAAAGAAACGGCCCGGCATGCTCATCTTGTACATATTTCGGTCGGAGTTGTCGTCGATCTTGAAGCGAATAGTATTGGTCAGGGCAGTTTTGTAACCAGCTTCTTCGAGAATGGCGTTGATGATCTCAACTGTCGAGCTTTTACCCTTGGTACCAGTGACACCAATAACCTTGATCTTCTTGGAAGGGAAGCGATATATGAGCGCGCCCAGAAGAGCGAGTTTCCAGTGATAGATGGGTTGGAAGAAGTTGTAGAGCCTGCGAGGGATGAGTTTCTCGCCTGTACGGAGGATTTTTTCCATGTCTTTCATAGTAGCCCAAGCAGGAGATTTATTCTAGGCAGACCTATCCTAGTAATTTGAGTGCCGCTTTAACTTTTTTACCTGTATCTGAGATTTCCTTGTCTATCTTCTTTAGGGCCTCACGTGCATCATCAGCTTCATATCCCAAAGCCTTGAGTGCTTCGATGGCATCTGCGTCACTCGACATACCCTCTGACATATCTTCACCCTGGAGACCGCCGAGCTTGTCTTTGAGGTCGAGCACGATCTTCTCTGCAGTTTTGCGGCCTATGCCGGAAACTTTCACCAGATGAGATGTTGAACCTGAGCGAATGGCACTTGCGAGCGTGTCACTGGAGACCAGCGAAAGAATATTGAGGGCACTTTTGGGACCAATGCCGGAGACGGTGATGAGCAGGGAAAAGAAATCTTTTTCCTTCTTTGTGGTAAAGCCGTAGAGATCTAGTGCATCTTCACGTACAGCCAAATGAGTCCACATACGGGCTTCGGTGCCCACTTTGAGGGAATGGAGGGAGTCTGCCGTTACAAAGACTTTGTATCCCAGGCCGCCAATATCAACCACGACGTATTTGTCGCTTAGTTCGGTAACTCGGCCGTTTATGGAAGCGATCATGTCTACATATTAATACTAATGATACGAAAATACGAATCATTGCGAATTATACGAATCTATTAGTTTTATTTGTAGTGATTCGAACATTTGTATAATTGGTATTTACTTTTCTGCGGCCTCATGGTAACTTAATCGAACACAAATATGCCGATCACCTCTTCAGCAAAGAAAGCCCTTCGCGCCTCAAAGAAAAAGCGCGTTTTCAATATTCGCCGCAACTCTGCAGCCGAGAAGGTCATGAAGGACTTCCGCCGCCTCGTTGCCGCCAAGGACAAGGCTGCCGCACAGAAGCTCGTTCCTACTATTTACCAGGCACTCGACAAGGCCGTAAAAACCAAGTATTTCAAAGCCAACACGGCATCACGTACCAAGTCACGTGTGATGGCTGCGCTGAAGAGGCTCGGGTAAGGTCCACTGAGAAAGAAAAAGACCGCCGAGTGCGGTTTTTCTTTTGAATTATTACGAAATTGTGTTAGTGTTTTCTCACAACGCCCTCATCGTTCAATGGATAGGACGCAAGATTGCGGATCTTGCAATGTAGGTTCGATTCCTACTGAGGGCACCATGGAAAGTGTTCCAGCTCCAAAAATGAAAATACTTATTGTTGGTGCGGGCATTGGAGGTCTAACTCTTGCCGCATTTCTCGAGGGTTCAAACATAGAATATGAGATTGTCGAAAAAGTTTCAGATTGGACGCACCAGGGATATTCTTTGAGTATTTGGAATAATGGAAGAAACATTCTAAAGAAGCTTGGTCTCGCTGATATTTTTGATGCGTGTGGAAAGCGGATTCAGATGTATTACATCTATGACGGAAAGGGAAAACTGCTCCGTAAGTACAGTCTTAAACATTTTTATTCAGACTATGGCATGGCTCTCACTCTCACGAGCCGCAAAGATCTTCATGATTGGCTCATGGGCAAAGTGGACGCTTCCAAAATTACGATGAATGTTTCGGTGAATGGAATCACAAAATCGGGAGGAAAAATGAATGTAGATTTTACGAACGGACGATCTAAGCAATATGACTTAGTGGTTGGTGCTGATGGCATTCATTCTAAAGTAAGAGATCTTGTCTTTAAGGAATATATCGTTCATTCAAGTAAGTGGCGCGTGTGGTATATGTGGGTTGATAATAAATATCGAAGCGAGGCAGCGGTGACTGAATACATTGAGCCGGGCGAGTTTATTTCTTTATTCGATAGCGGTGAAAATACTCTGGCAATCATCGTCGCCGAACACCACAATGTATTGTGGGATGATCCTCATGGCAGAATTGAAAGGCTCAAGAAATCATTCGTGGACGAGACTGCTCTCGTACCTCAAATGTTTGAATCTCTTAAAGATGTAGATATCAATCCAGCTGACCTTCTTCGAGTTCATTTGAAAACCTGGACTAAGGACGAAGTAGTTCTTCTCGGCGATGCAGCGCATGGTTTTGGGCCGTATGCAGGCATTGGAGGGTCAATGGCTTTGGAAGATGGGTATGTGTTGGCAGGGGAACTTATGCGTGTTTCTGACACGTATTCATTACCTACGGCTCTCAAAAATTATGAAGAACAACGAAGAAAGAGAACGGGCATTGCTCGGAGGTTGAGTGCCAAAATGAGAGTTTGGGCCGTCATCAAGTCCAAGGTTTTGAGAAAACTTGTAAATCTAGTTGTGCCTTTTGTTCCCGAGCGAGTCTTGGTCAACGATTATTACGCTCTCTTGAAAGAAGAAATTTAAGAATTCCTAAAAATTCACGTAATACTTGATCTTCGCCTTTGCGGTAAGATCTGCAACCCATTTTTGTGCCTCCTGTGAGAATTTCTGTCCCTTGATCTGGTCACTAATACTCTTCCTGAAATCTTCGGGCTTCATATCCTTTGGAATCACAGCCTTGGAGTCTTTGATGTAAGCATCAATCTCGGCATCTGTAACAGTAACCTTGTCAGCAAGCACCTTCTCGAGTTTCTTTTGAGTGGTGATCTGAGTTCGGAGGTCAGCTTCTGTCAAACCCTGCTCTTTGAGCATCTCTGACAAGGTTCCACCCTGTGCAGCAATCTTTTCTTCTATTTTCTTGATCTCTGCATCAACTTCTTCTTTGGTAACTGTGACCTTTTGTTTGTTGAGTTCTGTTTCGATGAGTTTCTTGTTTATCATACCTTCGAGAACTTGTTTGCCACCTTGTTTCTGAAGTTCCTTGTTGAGAGCTGAGCGGCTGATAGAAACCCCATTCACTGATGCTGCGAGGAATAGTCCGCGTCCAAAGATGAGAACAAGGATGATCACTACAACGATGATGCCAATAACGATGGCCCAGACTTTTGGTCTTTTCATTTTTAGAGTGACGTAGTTGCTCTTATTTTCGTTCGGAACAGTGCTGTTACTGGATGAAGAATTTTCCATATATAGAATAATGCGATTGGTTGTTATGGAGAGATTCTATAACGATTTGGTCAAGATGCAAGTCGTCACTACAGTATTGGTTCTAAGTTTTTCTTTTTTGAGAGCTTTGCGGAGAGGCAGTAGCGGTCATATCCATGGAAGAACATGGCCGATGAAGTGCCGATAAGGATGATATGTGGCCAGACGGATTCGCCGAAAAAGACGAGCGACATACTGAGGAAGACCAGGAAAAATATAGAAGCAAAGCGGATCTCGAAGCCAAGGATGAAAAACAATCCAAGCATAATCTCTATGAGCATGGCTCCGAGAACCAGAAAGACCGGATCGAAAGGGAAGTAGTTGGTCAGGTGATATTTGCTGACAGTTTCTAGGGCCAAAGCTCCATGGAAGAATTTTGCATAGAGGGAGGCGAAGATAAGAGAACTGCCAAAGAAGACACGGATAATCAGGAACTTATATTTATGAAAATGTCCTTCGATTTTTTTCGACATCCCTTTCTTGAATAAGGGAACAGATACGAGCGTGTATCCGCCACCAAAAAAGAGCACAGTCAGTGCTTCGGCCAGATACGTGGCGTAGTTCAGTATATAGAGGCCAAATATGCCGATGAGGACAATGAAGATCACTGTTGCGGCAAGACCAGCGATGCGAGGGAGGATACCGAATAGGAGCATGGCACCTACGATCATGAACACCGCTGCTGCAACAGTTTCGTACCCACCTACAATGGGGCCAAAAGGCAGTTCAATACCATAGGCTGCATGATAATACCCACTGGCAAGGAGGGCTAGGCCGAGAGTGGCCTGGGCCACAGCAGGGGCAAGTAATTTGAGTTTATTGAGAAAAGGATCAATGAGTCGCTCTAGGAATGTATTAACCGAAACAAAAAATAGTGCTCCGATAAGTACAAGAATACCCAAACCCCAGGAGAAGAATTGTAGGCCGTTGTCCTTGATGGCGCCGATAAAATCAGGTATTGGACTCTGGAGGGCTTGATGTATCTCATTGGCATCCAAAACGTACACTTCATGGGCAAAGGTTACATGAATACCGGTAAGTGCGAGTACGCAGGTAATAAGCAGGGTTATGAGTGCTGATTTCTTCATGGAATTAAAGTCCTTGTGTTAATGACACAAGAGTATAGCCCTCTGACTCCAGGGTGGTGAAAATTTCGTCGAGAACGTCTCCTGTTGGAGTATCGCCCACGTGCATGAGCACGATTGCACCGGGGTGAATATTTGGAAGCACTCTGTTTTTCACGGTTTCGGCAGTTTCGCCTTCTCTCCAGTCGAGTGAGTCTACGCTCCAGTAAACAGATTGGAATCCTGCGTCAGTGGTGGCTTTGAGGACTGCAGTATCGCGGTCGCCATAAGGGGCACGGAAATATGGACGCGTACGCGTGCCAGTAGTGGAAGCGAGAACGTCATCCATTTTTTGAAGCTGCGTCTTTATTTCATCTGCTGTAAGTTGGGTGAAATAGGGGTGACTGTATGAATGATTGAAGACCTCATGACCTGCCGCTATCAGGCCGCGTGCAAGTTCTGGATTTTGCTCTACCCATTTGCCTACAAGAAAGAAGGTGCCTTTGACATGGTGCTTGGCAAGAGCGGCGAGAATACCTTTATAAGATCGTGTGCCCGAGCCGGCATCGAAGGTGAAGATCACTTGTTTCTTCGAGGTGTCACCATGAGTGATTTCTTTGAAGTTTGTGTGAGGGGTGGTAGAAGGGGTTGAGGGGATGGAGGGTTGGAGGGTTGGGGGCACAGGAGGGACACTGCGATCTCGTATCTCCGCGAGTTGCTGAGCTCGAATACAGGCCTGTGCTCCTACGAGAGCAAGAAAAACCAGAACGAAGATCAGGGTTCCTACTGCCGGTGCCGTACTCCTGTGATGGCTCTGATGTGGAGTGGGAGAATGGTGCGAAGGGTGACCATGTCCTTTGGCGTGCTTGTGGTTGCCTTTGTGGGGGTGTGATTCGGGCATGCTGGATATTAAAAACCAAAACGTTCCAAGATGTGTTTCAGGAAGGGTTCGTGATGTTCGGTTTCGGCGATGTATTTGATAAGGACGTTACGCACTTCTTCGGGATCGATATCGTCTATATAAAGAACAATAAGGGGCATGAACAGCTTATGAGATTTGATGATCAGTTTTGCCGGATACTGGTCGTGGGGTATCCAGAATGATTCCAGAGAAACAAAAGGGTAGAGTCTTCCATGTATGGCAATGCCGCGATCATTGATCTCGATATCAAGCACTCGAGCTGGATGCGCTGCATGGAGGACGAGCGCCGCTGCCGCGACCAGAACAAAGATACCGGAAATAATATTGCCAAATATAAATGCAACAGCTGCGAGAGCTAGAGTAACGATACCAACCGCCCAGTACCAGTCGGAAGTCTTCGTTGTATGGAAATGTTCGGGAGCCTGCCAGGCAATGAGAGGTTCTGTGGCCATGGCGATATTATAGCACTGCTCCAGGGCCATTTATTGAAAAAACTGTGAACATGTGACATCATGTCGGCATTGGATCGAAATCGGGATGGGTGGCTGAGCGGTCTAAGGCAACAGTCTTGAAAACTGTCGTCCTCGCAAGGGGACCGTGAGTTCGAATCTCACCCCATCCGCCAAATATGATAGTCCTCATATCGTGATGTGACTATGAAAAACTTAGAGTTAAAAATAGATAGAGCAAAGGAACTAATTCATACGAGTAGACATATTTCACTTGCTACAACAAATATAGACGGTTCACCCCACAATAGTCCCGTTAAATTTTTATATGATGAAAAACTTGAAAATATATATTGGGGTTCAAATGTCGAGTCGTTACATTCTCAAAATATACTAAGAACAGGTCAGATATTTGCGGTTTTATTTGACCGGATAGAATTTGGGGGAGTTTACATAAAATGCGAAGGCGGTCATATACTCGATGGAAAAGAATTGGAAGTTGGATTGGAGATCGCTAATGCTTCTCGGGTAAAGGAGGGACAACAAAAGATCGATTTAGATTATTATTCTGCAGGAAGTGTTCAGAAAATGTGGTCAGCAAAAATTACCAATCTTTGGATAAATATGCCAGTGAGAGATGAAAATGGTCTTATCTTGAGAGATGAGAGGGTAGAATTAGATAGAAATATTTTAATAATCTGAACTCCTAAAGATGTAGAGGGGGCACGGATTTTGAGAAACTGACCTGACCAATGTACCCATTTTATTTTCTGTGTCTCAAATTCGCCACAATACCTGCTAGTCCTCCGCAAATAAATATTACGCCGAGTACTCCGGGAACGATAACGCCCGTTTCTCCTTCACTAAGATATGCGAGATAGCCGACATATAAAAAGAATATTCCAGGTCCGAGAAGGCCGACCAGGAAAAGAATGACAAGGAGGATGCGAGCAAAAATATGCTTGTTGTCGATCATGGAATAATTTTATCACACTAGGGTTGGAGGTTGGTGGGGATATGACCCGAGGACTTGGCCGCGCTCCTCGAGTAAGCTACTATGTCATCAATGAAGAAACTTCTCGGCATAGACTATGGCAGCAAGCGCGTCGGCGTGGCTATTTCTGATGAAAACAATCAGTTTGGATTGCCGCTCACTGTCATTCAAAATACCTTTGCCGCGAGCTCTGATTTGGCTCATGAAATACAGAAACTCGCCAAGGGCTATGATATCAACGAGATTGTGCTCGGTGAATCAAAAAATTATAAAGGCGAAGATAATACCATCATGGCCAAGAGTCTTGAACTCAAGAAGGAGATGGAAGGCTGTGGTTACCTTGTTCACTTCGAACCAGAGTTTATGACCAGCGCCAATGCTGAGAGATTCCAGGGGAAGAATGACATGAGCGACGC
The DNA here is from genome assembly GCA_040388945.1 of Patescibacteria group bacterium. Classification (GTDB taxonomy): domain Bacteria; phylum Patescibacteriota; class Minisyncoccia; order Phycocordibacterales; family PALSA-1337; genus C7867-002. The sequence goes on along the minus strand of JAZKAW010000027.1, from coordinate 6,063 downwards.
ATCTGCGGCCGCACTCATATTGCAGAGTTTTTTGGATAAACGTAGAAATAGTGCATAATAATAACCCAATGATATCATTTGATGATTTCAAAAAAATAGAAGTTAGGGCAGGGAAGGTCCTGTCGGCAGAGAAAATTCCAGATACAGATAAGCTCTTGAAGCTTATGGTTGATTTTGCTGAATCTGTAGAAGTCGTTAAGGAAGACGGCACTAAGGAAGTAACGCCAAAACCCCGTCAGATAGTCTCCGGCATTTCCGCCTATTTTCCAGATCCAGCCACTCTCGTAGGGAAGACCTGCATGTTCGTAACCAATCTTGAGCCTCGAACCATCCGTGGTTTCGAAAGTAATGGTATGTTGTTCGCGGTATCGACTCCAGATGGTTCAGGTTTCTCGATCCTGGAACCAAATTCATCTATTCCTCCTGGCACTCTGGCTAAATAATATGGAATTTATATCCTCTCTACTCAATCCAGAGCATCTGATCATGACCTTGGGCACGCTCGGAGTCATCGTCGTTATCTTCTTGGAGACTGGTGCCTTCTTTGGATTCTTTTTTCCTGGGGACTCGCTTCTCTTTACGGCTGGATATCTCGCTTCTATAGGATATGTTTCTCTCCCATGGCTTCTCATTGGAGCCTTTATTGCCGCGGTAGTGGGAGATAGTGTTGGATACACTTTTGGTCGCCGAGTCGGTCCACATCTTTTCAACAAAGAAAATTCAACCTTTTTTAAGAAAGAATATATTACTCGTGCTCAGGCTTTCTATGAACAGCATGGTAAGAAGACCATTATCCTTGCTCGCTTCATGCCCCTCATTCGTACATTTGCTCCCATTGTGGCGGGGATAGGGAATATGAATTACCGCACCTTTCTAACTTTCAATATCATCGGCGGGTTTGTCTGGACATGGGGAATGCTCTTGCTTGGTTTTGGTCTCGGTTCTCTCATTCCTAACCCCGACCGTTACATTATTCCCGTTGTCCTTGTGATCATCATCGTCTCCTCTCTTCCCGCCCTCAAGGAAATATTCAAAAAAGGCGCAGAGATGTGGAGGAAGAATTGAAAGATTGGTGCACGAGGAGAGTGAGAAAGTGCATGAGGGATGAGGCAAAGCTGCGTTGATCAAGATTATCCTTGCAGGATTAACTTGCCGATTCCCGAATGGACTTTCTCACTCTCCTCGGTGTACTGAAGGTATTTGTAGTATATTCGCTTCGCTCATATATCGTCTGCGTTCGGACTTCGCGTAAGCTTCGCTTCCACAAGTCCTCACTTGACGCTATAATTCCTCCATGCACACGTCGACGTTCTTTCGTCTATTTCCCCCTCCGAAATTCCTGGCCATGAAACATGCCGGACTCGACATTTCTGACGAAGCTATCCATTGCCTCGAGTATCATGGCAACGCCTCCAATACAAAAGTTGAAAAATACGCACGATTTGATCTTCCACCAGGACTTATAGAAGGGGGGGAATTTCGTAACGAAGAAGCCTTGGTTCAACTTCTCACCACATTCAATAAAAAGTATCATCTTTCCTACGTGAAAGTTTCCATTCCTGAAGAAAAAGTTTATCTCTTTCAGACTGACGTCCCAAGTAATGATACTGCAGAGGTTAGACAAAATATCGAATTTAAACTCGAAGAAAATGTTCCATTGCCTGCGAGTGAAGCTCTCTTTAGTTTTGACCTCATGCCCATCTCCGTTACAAAGGGAACCCTACGTGCAAGTGTTTCCGTAGTTCCGCAGGCATATATTTTGCAGTACATGCATATCCTCGAGCGTGCTGGCATGTCGGCCATCGAGTTCGAAGTGGTGCCAAAGTCCATTGCGCGTGCAGCTATTCCTCATGAGTCCGAAAAGACCCATCTTATTGTTCATATGATGAAATACAAGACAGGTCTGTATATTATTTCTGATGGGGTCGTCTGCTTTACTTCTACTGTTGGCAATGGCGCGCAGGCTGGTACCGAGGCCGACGGTCCTGCCTATGTCGCCAACCTCTCAAAAGAGATCAACCGTGTATATCAATATTGGGGTTCGCACGGGGGAGCGGAGTCGCCTATCCAGTCTGTTCTTCTGACAGGTGCACATGCAGCTCATTTTGAAAGTCAGCTTCAAAATATCATCACCAGTGCGGTAGTGCCTGTACAAACCGCGCATGTCTGGCAGAACGTCTTCAATATCGACAAGTATGTGCCACCTATCTCCCAGGAAGAGTCTCTGGACTATGCGGTGGCGGCGGGTCTAGCTATGAATCTTCTTATCTAATCATGCAACACACACTCGTACCTATCCATGAACGTAAACTCATCCGCAAGGAGTACCATATCCGCGTCTGGATTGTGGCACTCTTTGCTGTATCTGTTGCCGGGGTCATCGGTGTGGCTGCACTTTTCCCGGGTTTTATGAAAGCTTCTCTCGAAGAACGTACTCAGCTCGACGCTATCGCTTCCTTGGAGAAGAACAAAAGTGCCAATGGTATCACCGCCATCGAACAAGAGCTCGCCACTGACAAAATCCTCCTCGCTGCGCTCGGGGAAGGGACGGATCGTAGACTGACATCTGCAGAGATAGAAGCTGTGATCACTGTAAAAGGAACGGTCAAGCTTACGGGTATCACAGTCTCGCGTGCATCTGATGGGGTTGTGAGTATCGTTGTGCAGGGTACGGCCCCGACCCGAGAATCTCTTCTTTCGTTCAAGACACGAGTGGAAGCACAGATTCCGGGTACGGCGGCTACGCTACCGATTTCACAGCTAGCAAAGAGTAGTAATATCCAGTTTTCAATGCAGATCGTCAGACCAAAACCATGAAGCCTCCTCAAAGCCACAAACCATTTTTGATTCTCGCATTTGCCATTACCTTGTTGGTGGGAGCATTGTATTGCTACATGTATTGGCAGGTGAATGTTTCTCTTGGAAAGGCGGTAGTCGCACGCGAACTTGCTCGAACCGAAGAGGATAACAAGTCTCGTGAAAAAGATTTGATAAAATTGTATCAAAGCACTGCCGCCGAACGTGCACAGCTTGGTAGCTTCTTTATTCCAAGCGATAAGACAGTGCAGTTTATAGAAGCTGTAGAGTCTATTGGCCCTCAGTCAGGTGCAGAGCTTGATCTCTCAGATATCGCAGCTGACCCGTTGGAAAAGGCTGCGCCGGGAACACGAGGCAACGTCCATGCTCACGTCGAAGCTCACGGATCATGGGCGGCTGTATACAGAGTACTCTTATTTGCAGAACGTCTACCATACAAGCTCATTGTGAGTGATGTGCGTATGGAAACTTCCGGACTGGCGGACAAGGGTCCCCGAGAATGGCGCATCTCGTTTGATATAAATGCCATTCTCATTGTTACTCCTGCGCCTCCGGCACCCGCAACACCATAATGAAATTATTTTCCCAAAAAACTCATTCCGCCCGCCCTCACAACAAACGTGAGGTCACCGAGCGTGTGCGCAATCTTGGACATGATCCTCACATTGACTGGGTGCTCATACTCCTGTTCGCTACAGCGGTTGCTGTCGTCCTTGTTGTTATCGGAGTCTATTCTTATTTGAATGCAGAGATAGAACTTTCCAAGACTCCAACAGTTGTACCTATAATTTCCAAGACCCTCAACCCTGATATGCTGAAGCACGTACTAGGACAGTACGAGACGTATTCACAGGAGAGGGCAGAGCTCATCAAGGCATATAAGGGACCAGCTGACCCGTCGTTGTAGGGAATGGGAACAAAAACTTTCTCCTCGGGAATCGGCAAGTTAATCCTGCCACGACAATCATGATCAAGAATTCTTTGCCTCATCCCTCGAAAAAAGTTTTTGTTCCCATTCCTTGTTCGCCAGCAATGTGCTACTTTTCTATGTATCGCCCTTGTAGTTCAATGGATAGAACAGCGGACTTCTAAGCCGTTGATCGTGGTTCGATTCCACGCAGGGGCACAATGAAATATAAAATTAAATTTAATAAAATTACGTGGTATTCAAAACTTGCTGCAGCAGTTTTCTTTTTAGCAGTTCTGTTCGTTCTTACTTTTTATATGGGACAGGAATACCAGAAGACTCCTTTAAATATTGAAGGTATAGATCCCTATAATATTTCAAATGCCCCAGTTCCTTCTTCAGAATCTGAGGAAGAGAGTGCTGACACTACCTTTGTTCTAAGGGACGAAGATGGACACTTTGTTCATTTTGATAATGGAAGTATAGATCTCGACACTTTTTCTGGTTACAGGGATCTCTCAGCAAACTATATGATTCTTCAGCTTCTGGGATATGCTCGTATGGGGAGAATTCCAACCGCGATAACATTGGTAAGTGAGAAAATTGACGGTACAGGATACTTTCCTTCGCTTGTACTCTATCAGGCCAAGGACGACAAACCGCAGATCTTCCAGGTTATTCCGCTCCAAGGAGACAGGATTGCAATACACTCACTTTTGATTAAAGACAACCTGATTTCATTAAGTTTCTTGTCTTGGGGAGATCAAGCTACCACTACAAAGGAATATCGTTTTACTAATCTTGCTGCTGGCAAGTTGATGGAAGTAAAGAGGGTACAGTAGGGCCGGAATTAGGTAATTAAGCAAATGGGCAATTAAGGAAGAGGCCAAAATCCATAGTGGGGATAAACCTGGGTATAAGGCCCCAATAGCCTGTGTATTACTCCGCGGACTGTGTATAAGTCAACTTCTACAAGTGCTCGCTCGACGCTATAATTGTAGAGGTCTATTATTCAAATTATTAGTAGTAAAATATAATTATATGGCGAAAAAATCAGCCCTTGTATTCGGCATTATTTTCCTCATTGTAGGAATCCTTGGCTTTATTCCAAACGGCATTGTTGGTATGGGTGCAACGTTTGAAGCTGGTACGCTTCACAATGTCATCCATCTTATCTTCGGACTTGTCCTTGTTTGGGTTGCGGTCAAGTCTGCTCATAAGGCAGCAACAACTTTGAAGGTGGTCGGTATCATTTATCTCATTCTTGCTATTATCGGCTTCATCCAGGATTCAACCATCCTCGGTATTGTTGCAGTAAACAGCGCTGATAACTGGCTTCACTTGGTGCTCGGTATTGTCATTGCTGCACTCGGTTTTGCAAGCAAAAAAGAAATGGCTATGCCATCTTCGATACCTTCTTCTGCTCCACAGATGTAGTTTGTTCCATGAGCCAAGTTCTCCTCTCGTCATAGGGTAGGAAGATCAACTCTCAATACAAAATCGCCTCTCAGAAATGGGAGGTGATTTTGTTATCCCAACAAATATTTCAGTAATGCCATACGTATGAGTAACCCATATTTTGCTTGTTTAAAGTAAGCAGCGTTCGGAGAAGTATCCACCTCGGTCAGGATTTCATCCACTCGGGGGAGAGGGTGCATAATGATCGCCCCGGGCTTCATTTTACTCACAATCCTTGAATTGATCTGGTAGTATCCTTTGCATTTCTTATACTCAATTTCACTTGTAAATCGCTCTTTTTGGATACGGGTCTGGTAGAGCACATCTATTTTGTCGAGGACAGAAGTAAGATCTGACACTTCTTTATATTCGGTATTATGCCGCTCAAGATATCCTTTGATATCTTCCTCCACGCGGAGGATTTTGGGAGCTACAAAAAAGATTTTTATCTTTTTATATTTTCCGAGGAGATATGCGAGAGAGCGTATTGTTCGTCCGTGTTTGAGATCACCCACTAGCGCGATGGTTACCCCTTCTATGTCCCCAAGTTCTTTCTTGATGGTGTAGAGATCAAGCAAAGCTTGGGTAGGATGTTGCCCGATACCGTCACCGGCATTGATAACTGGGATAGTTGAGATATGAGCTGCTCGTTTGGAGGCACCCTTTTCGTAATGACGAAGCACAATTACGTCAGCGTAGTTATTGATAACACGAATGGAATCTTCCAGAGTTTCGCCTTTGGCAGCTGATGAAAACTCTTTTGCATTTTCCGTTGTAATGACAGATCCACCCAAGCGAAGCATGGCCGACTCAAAAGAAAACCGAGTTCTTGTACTCGGTTCATAAAATAGGGAAGCCATTATTTTCCCTTTAAGGGAAGT
>JAZKAW010000026.1:7940-44442 GCA_040388945.1 Patescibacteria group bacterium | reverse complement strand
GGAGAAGGCAAGGAGAACTGGAAGTGGGAGGAAAATGACGAGACTACTCATAAGGAAGTCGACCTCGACACCCTCTCAATCGGATATCTCAATCGCACCATCAAGACAAAGAGCGACAACAACGAGATCGTTCTTACGGATGTTCCGCTTATCAGCCTTAGCAAGAAAATCGCATGAGTACCTGCCAGAATTGCCGAGGAGAGGGACTTGTAGGAGCTGGCGATCAGCCTTGGCTCAAGCAGGGACCGCTCGGAACATGCAAGCCATGTAGCGGAAGCGGAAAGATTTCAGATGAGGTAGTACCAGAGGCAACCCCGGCTGTAGACGTAACACCAGAGGCGGCCCCAGAGGTCGCAGAGGTCCCAAAAGCGGAAAGCGCGGAGTTATCTCCAGAATCATCAGAGCAATCTTCGACTGATACCGCGCTAGAAGTACCGGCACACAAGAGTTATAAATGCACTGCATGCCCCACTGAATGGATGGGCCCAGGAGCGCCAGATGTGTGCCCTGAGTGTGCTGGAAAGGGACAGGAAGTCATAGAGCAAGTACCTTCATAAATTTAATTACCAAGCACGCCTCGAAAGAGGCTTGGTGAGAGGATCCGAACACACACATTACACTCGTCGGACCCCCTCATCAAGCCTTTCACGGAAGGCACATAATTTCTCGTATTCTCCGCGAAGTAAACAAAGGAGTAAAACATTATGTCCACAAACAATGACGAACCGGAAGTAAAAATCATTGAACGTTCAGAAGTCGCACCTGCCGAGGGCGATGACGTCGATGAAGATGAGAATGAAACTCAACCTGATCCTTCCCAGGAAGAAAATGACGACAAAGGCGAAGAAAAGCCAGAGTCGGAGGAGACCGAGGAGACAGCTGAGGAAACTACAACCGATGAAGCTGAAACCGAGGAAACCACACCCGCAGCAGATTTAACGCCAAAAACCGAGAAATACGGTGATATTAAGCGCCTTCCGAATGAATCAGCTCGTGAGTTCGCACTCCGATTGGAGGTAACGAAACTCCGTGGACAGATACGAGGTGAACGAGCTGGTGAGATACTTACCGCTCCGCCAACCCCAACAAAGAAGGAGATGTCACCAGAGAAAAAGAAAGTTCTTGAACAGTACAAACCAGAGGACATTTCAAAGCTCAAGGAAGTATTCGACGTTCTAGCAGATGATATGGGATTCGCCCGAAAGGATGAGCTCAACGCCACAACCTTCCAAAAGGAGTCAGGCGAGGTACTCGATTCATTCCTAGAAAACCACCCAGAATATCTCCCAGAAAACGACAAGAATAGCGCTCTATGGAATAGATTCAAGGAGGAATACGGGATTTATCGTCCAGCGCAGAATACTCGCGAGCTCAAGAAAATTCTCGAAAAGGTACACAAGGAAGTTTTCGGCATTAAACCTGCTGCGGCCATTACAAAAAATGACGCCGCTAAGGAGAAAATCAAAGTCGCATCTCACAGCGGTGCCTCTAGACCAGCACCATCACGAGAGGGAGTAAAAAGAGGAGCGTCCGCCTCTCAAGGCTTGCGCCTCGACATGCTAAAAGGATTCTCAGATGATGAGATTGCCGACCTCGGTGCGGAATAGGGATAACCCCTTCACAATAAAATGTCACAAGGATTTAAGTTGATAGCCGATCCATCAGCGACGGTATATCGACGATACACAATCGCAGGCAACCAGGCCTACGTTATTGGAGATTCAGTAGACGTTTCACGAACAACAGGAGGTCTAGTACCTTCTACTTCGGGATCAGTAGATTACGCAGTACGCGGAGTAGCAATGGAAACCGTAGCAGCAACAGCTACGTCTCTTCTCGTTGCATTAGTAACCCCTATGCAGCTATGGAGCGCCGATTCGACAAACAACTCGAATGCAACCCATAACCTCCAGCGCATGATTTTCGGTGCAGACTGCCGAACTGTTAACAATACAGGAACCGACAGCACATCAGCATCAGCATGCTTGGAACAGCAGGGAACAATCGGAGCAGTAGGAGACAAGCGAATAGTCGTCCGCTTCTTAGCAGCAGCTAACATAACAGCATAATATGAGCGCACCACTTAACATTGCCCAGGCCGCTGACCTTGTAGACCTTTCGATCCAGAAAGTATTCGAGAAGTCATCAGAGCCGGACATCATGTACCCAAAGTACTTCAAGACTCGAAAGACAGAGGATTACTATGAGAAGGATTCATCCCTCTCAGGACTCGGTGAGGCAGATTTCGTCGATGAAAACGGCGTGATCATCTCAGACGTGCCAGTGCAGGGCTATAAGAAGACATACACCCAGAACATGGTTGGTATGATCGTTCCTTTCACATTCCAGATGTGGAAATTCGGTATCAAGAAGCGCGACCTCGACAATGTATCAAAGGAGCTTAAGGCATCAGTCGCCCGAAACAAGGAGCGACTCTGTGCTCAGCGAATTGATAACGGTCCAGTGACAAGCTACACCTATAACGGACAGGGCGGAAACCGAACAATCTCTACAATCGGTGGAGACGGACTCGCAGCGTTTACCATCAACCACACACGTGAGGATGGAGGTGCCAATATGTCGAACCTTATCTACGATGGAACAACCTATAACCTTCCGCTCGACTATGCTGGTGTTAAAGCTGCATATCGTTCAGCCGGTCTCATGGTAGATCCACGTGGAAACCCACGAATTCCAGATCTCGATACCCTTGTCGTAAAGAAGAACTCGGCAAACCACTTCAAGGCAAAGGAAATCCAGAAGGCCATCAAGGACGGAAAGATTCCAGAATCGTTCGACCACGATGGATCAGGTGTTAACTCATTTGAGATCGTCGCTCTCCCTTACCTTGCAAACGCAGGATACTGGGCTATGTTCGACAGCTCAAAGGCATTGACAGAGGAGGAAGGATTCCAGTTCATTGAATCTCAGCCACCTATGCTCGACCCAGTGAACGTCGTCTACAAGACGAAAGAAATCCAGACATCGGTCACAACGTTGTTCGACCTCGGTCACAACGATGTAACCCGTTCATGGTTCTTTTCAAAGGGAGACTCGTCAGGAAGTTTCTAGCGCTATGCGCGTCCCGTGCGCGGGACTTAGTCCGCGAAACTCGTAGATTAAGCCCCGCGTGCGAGAATTAACAGATCAACAAAATAAACCATGGCAACAGTCAAAACCGTATGCCCTCAGTGCATCGGCCAGGGACTAATCGGGGATGCAACTGTGTCCCGATGTCCTCAATGTTTAGGGACCGGAATGATATCAAGTGATGACAGTCAGACGCTTAATACCATTAACCTCTCGAATACTGGAGCCGGTAAAACGCCCCTTGTCGTAGTAATTCCACCACCAGTTCCGAAAGCTGTGGCCACCACGATAAGTCGCAAGAAGGATTAATAATTTAATTAGGGGAAGGATCAATAGATGAGGCTTCGGCCAATATTCCGTAAACCCTTCTCCACAAATATGTCAACATACAACGGAGACTCCTATACGGATCTCAGAAATATAAATCTCAAGGGAGGCGCATCAGGAACAGGACTCATTCGATTTAGTCCTGCGAGCGCGTTCGGACAGAACGCCGGAAACTGGGCGTCAAACCCATTCGGAACAACCGACTTCGGGCTTTATTTGAATAGTTCGGGTCAACTTGTGTTCTCAAGCACGGGAACCACAACTATCCTCGGAGCGGCAGGGACTGGAGGACCAGTGCCAACATGGGCCCAGATATTTGCAGCCAACACCACATTCAACGTGGCCGGCACTACCTGGACCATCGACAATTCGACAGGAAATAATGACGTTCTCACCATAACAAATAGCGGAGCGGGTTCAGGCGACACCATCCAGATCACGAACGTAGGAACTGGAAAGGACATCAATGGAACCTCAGGGCTATGGTGGGTAGATAAGAGCGGAAATGCATCGTTCCAAGGAGCAAGTGGAGTCGTAACACCGCTTGTTACAGGCTCATCAAGCACCCTTACCCTTGCGGCAGTAGGTGCAAACGCAGTCGTCATTGGTACAGGTTCAAACACGGTTACTATCGCAAAGGCTGCGACGTTCAGTTCTACGATCAGCGTGACTGACGGACTCACGAGCCTTATCAGCACATCGAACACGGCAGATACCCTTCGTGCAACGAACAACACAGCAACGACACTCGGACATGCAGTGGCTGACCTTGGTATCGTAGTTGCTCGTTCAACATCGCTTACAACAGGAACCATTTACAAGGCACAAGCAGCGGAAGGAACCCTCACGACAGGATTCTACTTTGAGGCATGGGATACAACTGGATCAGCGACATCGTTCTCCGTGGCAAAATACGGTGCGACTGTAATTGCCGGTACAGCATTCGGAACGGCTGCACTCACACTTACAACTGGAGACGTTGTGGTGTCATCGGGTAAACTTCTCGTCACAGCGGCCTCAAATGCAGCCTCGACAGCGGTTATCACGAACAACACAGCGACATCAGCGACAGTGTTCGCGGTAGCAGGTTCAGGAGTTTTCACAGGAACGACAACTACATCATTCGTCACAATCACACCATCAGGCCTCACAACAGGTACTGCGGTCTATATCGTGGCGGCAGGTGCGACTTCATCAGTTGGTGTTATTGATGTCGCCGTGGCCGGACTTACATCTGGATCGGCGCTTAGAATCACATCGTCAACGGCAAACTTCACGACTGGCGGCAAGATGATCGAGCTTGACATGGTGGCGGCTACAGCTGGAAACGGAATTACAGTTACAACCACAGGGGCATACACAGGAACTGGAATGGTCCTTCTTACAGCAGGTGCAGCAACATCAGGAGTTGTACTCTCGCTCGTATCGACTACAGGTATGACTACAGGTTCTCTTCTCCGTGCAACTACATCAACTGCTGGCGCGATATCTTCAAGTGGAATTATCTCATTCACAGCGACTGGAGCGTTCACATCTGGAGGTACATTTGGAGGACTTCTCAATGTCACAGCCAATAGCACACTGACTGGAACTGTTGTGAGTGTAACAGCAAACGGCCTTACGAGCGGTAATGGCTTGGTCGTAACATCAACTTCAGCAGCAATTAGCTCAGGATCGCTCTTGCTTATTCAGACAGCTACAATTGGAACAGTGGCAAGTAATGGAATTGTGCTTATAAAAGGAACAGCGGCATACACATCGACAGCAAATGTCGGACTATTCAATGTAGTCGCCACCTCCGCAGTCGGTACAGCTACTCTTGCCAATATAAAGGCGACAAATGGCAGCCAGACCGCCGTAACCGCGCTCAATGTTGAGCAGACGACAACTACGACTGGATATACTGGAAACTTCATCACTTTTACAGGAACTTCCACAACTGGAGCTTCAAATCTTCTTCTTATAACTACGGCATCAACAACCGCAGGAAATGGTGTTCAGATTGTAGCAAATGGACTTGTTGCTGGAACATCGACTGCAATGCTTATCAGCCACACTACATCGGTACTTGGCGCAGGAAACTCATTGCTTCGATTGTCATCTACATCGGTAGACACAGGAACAACAACAGGTACCCTTCTTGATCTCGCTTCAACGGCGACAACAGGACACTTGGCTCTTATCACAGCAAGTGCAGGAACAACTGGAGGAGCCCTTGTGATAAACGTGTCGGGAGCTTCTCAGACAACTGCCTCAGCTATCCTCGTGACTCAGTCGGGAACATCCACAGGTTATACGGGATCACTTGTAAACATCACAGGATCGTCTACAACTGGTTCAGGTAATGCTCTTGGAGTAACTGGTGTTAACACTACAGCCGGCGATACAGTAAAGATTACAAACAACGCCCTCGTAGCTGGAACATCGACAGCCTTGAACGTCGCGCACACCACATCAGTTCTTGGAGCAGGAAACTCACTTGTACGTATTAGTTCTACGTCAGTAGATACTGGTACTACAACTGGTACTCTTCTCGACTTAAGCTCAACGGCCGGTACAACTGGAACAATGATTCTCGGTACCTTCTCTGCCCTCACAAGCGGAATCGGTATGTCGCTCGCGCTTAACGCGCTCACGACTGGAGTTGGAATCAAAGTGGCACACACCACATCGGTCATCGCTGACGGAGGTTCGCTCGTTCGAATCTCATCGACATCAATCGATACCGGAGGTGCTACAAACGGTGTCCTACTTGACCTATCTTCGACAGCGTCAACGACAGGTATCCAGATTCTCGGAACATTCTCAGCGCTCACATCTGGAACAGGTATGTCGCTTGTAGACTCGTCAGCCGACACGTCAGCTCGCCAAGTTGCCCTCTTCAAGGTCACGAATACCGCGGCCACAGGCTCGGTGCCAATCAAGACCTCGAACGTGGCGGTAAACAACAGCAAATTCACAAGGATACTTACCCACACTGACGGAACAAAGACAGTAACAATCTGGTTGTCTCAGGACAATACTTCTCCGAACACCGTTCTATCAGGAACTGCGGGAGACATCTGCTTGAATGGTCCGTCGAACCGATCGTTTTATTGTACTGGCACGACAAATTGGTCTGCATCTAACGCTTAGTATTAACTCGGCGCTTCGCTCAGACCCTTCGGGGTCTGCGACGAGGCGCTGTAACCAACAACACACATGGGAGCATCAACAAACTGGCAGGAAGATTTGAAAACTGCCGTCATAAACATATCGGGAGCGGGAGACAATGTGCTTGTAGAGGCTCCCAATACGGGAAGCTATTTAGCTATCGATTTCGTTCAGCTTATCCCTACGAACGCTGTGACTGTGACTTTCTATAGCGGAACCGTTGTAGAGGGCCAGACTGCGATTACAGGACCGTACCCACTATCTCAACAGCAAGTGGTGACCGACGAGAATGTGTTCCAGCACCAAAAAGGAGTCATGACATGTGCAGATGCAAGGTCATTTGTCATTAACCTCGGCGGCGCAGTTCAGTGCGGAGGATTCATTCGATATCGCATCGTAGGAAACAACTAACATGCAAGTACCATCAACGCCAACCCAATCGGACAAATTCATGGAGAGTAAAAAACTCGCCGATGGTAATGCGTTGAAAATACAGCATAAGGAGAAGTTAGAATGTGAAATAAAGGATCTACAAATCACAAAGGATGAACTCGTGAAAAGGACGGGTTACACCCCAGCAGAATATAAAAAGATTGAAGATGACCATTTCAAGAAGATGAGAGCACTTGAAGAAGGCACAATCAAGGCTAGAATCGAGCTTGAGAGGATAAATAATTCTATATCTGATGTAAAAACCGAACTTGCCCGTTTGGAAGCTAGAACCACAGTTTTGAGGCAAGAAAAGGAAGTCATGGAGAGCGACATAAAAATCATGACCTCACGGAAGTCGGAGTTAGAATCCTCAACTATTGAGGCATCAAAAAACTACGATCGGCTTATATCTGAAAAAAGTCGAGATTTGGCAATTCTTGACGAAAAGGTCGGCAAAAAGAAGAATGCTAATGCCCTCATTTCTAAAGAAATGGATGAGAGAATGGCGACTGTTATTGAGCAAGAAAGGCTCATGGCGATTCGTAGAGAAGACCTTGAAATATATGAGGCACGTCTTAGAGCAAAATATCCTAACGACCCTATAATTCTATGAGTAATGTAGTCTCCAAATCTTCACCATTTACATCCTCGGAGACTACAACTCTCCAGAACCTTGCTGCGCTCGGAACGTCTTCAAGTACGCAGGCAATCCAAAAGACTGGAGCGAATACTTTTGCGAATGTGAATATAGGAGGAGGTGCGTTGGGCGGATTCTCTTTTGCCACCCTTACTGGGGCAATTGACGGATCCAATCTCGCATATACTTTCACGGCAACGATAGCCGGGGTGACAATGATTGTCCTTAGAAGCGGAACTGGAATGAGAGAAGGAATATTATGGTTTCTTGAAGGAATACATTACACAAAATCAGGGTCGACAGTGACATTTATAAACCCCGTGGATTCTTCATATGCGGGATTCATACCAACCCTAGTCTATATATCATGAAAAAAATACTATCAACTTTTGTCATATTTCTTGTGGTGGCGACTCCTGGAATAGTTCAGGCGCAACTCATGCCGATAAGTGGGGGAACAGGATCGGTCACAAAGCCGTCAAACGGCGATATATTATATGGATCGTCCAATGTATATAACCAGCTCCATATCGGATCAAGTGGAGGATTCCTTACGACGAATGGATCGGCTCCAGCGTGGGGAAACTCGGTGTCGTACATATCTACGACTGACACAACGTCAACTTCTACTTTCGCAGGACAGATATTTAGCGGAAATAATTTCACGGCGAACTCGAACAGAGTCAAGGTTGCCCCTTATGGAATAGCCACTACATCCTCAAACCAGAACTGGGGGGTGAATAGCGGGGAGACATCATTTGAGTGTATAACCACGATTCATGATTGGAGAATAAGGCAGAATGGAACTTGGGAACGTGTTGGTATGAATAATGTGAATAAAACGGGCCTTACAGGATTTTATGCTGAGGCGTGGAGAATAAATAGTAATGGAACATTCGATCTCGTCGGACGATCGGAGAATATAGTTTCAAGTATCACTGCAGGGGGGCTTTCGACAACCACATTTGCGACTCCTATAGTCGGTGTTAGGGAGGGAGACTACCCGGGATATCTTCTTACATATACAAGTGCCACAAACAAGAATTTCACTGCATCTACTACGGCATCTTCGGGGGGATCGTATTGTGTGACAAACGGAAGTCCGACTCAGCAGGGTTACAACTGGTTCGGTCAATCGTACACAGATAAAATGGGACTTGTGCTCGAAGCATACATGCAGGCCCCTATATTTGTGACTATTTCTGATTCTATATTAGCTGGCCATGGAGGGACGACCGTTGGTTCTATAACTTATCCTGATAATTACAGTTTTATAGAGTCAACAGACTCAACTTTTACAAGAGGAACTGTTGCGTATATGCTTGGAAATAGAACTGGGTGGTCGTATCAAAACATGGGTATAGGTGGACAAGGAACTCCCCATGTCGTGGCGAGGTTTACTAGCGATGTTGTGAACCTTTATCCAAAGTTCGTGGTGATAGAGATAGGATCGAACAGTGTTTCTACTCTTTCTGCGGCAACTATAGCGGCAGACTGGCAAACGATGATAAATTCGGCAACGGCCAATGGAATCAAGGTGGTGGGGGTGCTTATACCACCTCGCATTGCTTTGTCGAATACGGCAATGCAGACGCGGGATGCAGCGAATTCTCTTATATCTACCGAGGTACTAGCTTCTGGTGGAATTGTGGTGAATGTGGATCCCTATGTTGGAAAATATAGGTCGGGAGGAGATGCGGGAAACTTGTGGGACCAAAGGAGTGAGTATCTTCCTCCTGGTGGAGATACCTCCCACTACAATATGTTTGGATACGATCGATTCACGGATGCCATAATAGACGCACTTAATGGAGCCCACACGATAAAAGGAAAGATCGACGCGAGTGGGGTAACTGTGGGGGGTAGTATAACATTTGCTCCCAACATACCTCATGTGATTGAAATATCAAGAAATACTACACTTGCTGCGTTCCATGCGGATCTTGATTTTAGAGCTGGAGGAGCAATGGCAAGTACATCGGACTCCTCCGGTGGGGCGATAAATATCCACGGGGGGGTCAGCACGGGAATGGGAAGCTCGACCGTGATGACATTGTGGGGATCACAAGCAGCTACATCAAGTGCAATAACCGATAATTCCGAATATCCCATAATGACTGTAGACCCGACGGGGTTGAAAATAAATAACAACGTTGATTATCTTGCAAATGCTACGTCTACCTTTCAGCAATGTTTTTCTAAGTCTACAAGTTTTAATGGAGACTGCTTTCAAATCGTATCGTGGACTACGAATGGAACTCAAAACAGAGTATCCACATTGATGGGACCAATATTTACAGGAGATTCTTCAGCGACGGCTGGAATATATGTAGAGGGTAGTACAGGAAATGTTGGAAATATTGGAATTGGGTCAACTACTGCTCCTCAAAGACTTACGGTTACGGCTCAAGATGCCTCTGCTTCCTCAATAAATTTTCCAGTTTCCATTGCTCACACATTAACATCGGGAACTCCGGCAGTAGGAATGGGAGAAGGAATATTGTTCAAGAATGTAAGATCTACAGGAGCAATGACTGTTCAAGGATACTTAGGTACTGTATGGCAAAATTCTGGGTCAGAGACAGCTGATATGATATTCGCGCCAGTTACGGCAGGAAGTGGAAATGGTACTGAACGAATGCGTTTGTCAGGGGTCACTGGAACTCTTGGGCTCGGTACGACATCACCTGCTTCCGCCTACTCTATCGCCATGACAAAGGGGGCTTATATCGGCGGAACTATATATGCCACAAGCACAGTATTCTTCCCAGGACTTACAAACTCAAATACAGGTGATTACCTCTGTTGGAATACCACCACTTTTGAAGTGGAGCAAAATTCTCTAGCGTGTTCCCTTTCTTCGATTAAATACAAGGAAAATATCAGAGAATTAAATTACGGCTTGAATGAGGTTCTACAGATGCACCCTGTTCTCTATGATAAAAAACCTCAGTATGGCACTGACAAGAATCGTCCTGGATTCATTGCGGAGGAGGCGGTGAAGGTCGTGCCATTCCTCGTACCCCTCAACAAGGAAGGTAAGCCTGACAATTTCGACTATGTTCAGTACACGGCGGTCCTTACAAAAGCCATTCAGGAACTCAACTCAAAGTTCTTTACTTCTCAGCGTTCAGTTGAAGAAAATTGGCAGTGGATTGTAGTAGGGATTCTTACCATCGGTATGGCCTTTCAGCAGTCGCAAATTAGAAAATTGAAAAAATAACATGAACGAAGGGGAAAGAATTATAAAATTAGAAACCCAGATGAACAATATCGAAAAAAAAGTCGAGGATGGATTTAAAGCTTCGGAAAAGAGATTCGATTCGCTTGAGGACACTATGAAGAAATTCATAGAAAAATCAGATACCAAGTTTGCCTCGAAATGGGTTGAGAAAGTGGTATGGGGGGTATGTACAGTGGTGGGATGCACTTTACTTGGAGCGGCTTTATCAAAAATAATAATCAAATAAAATGTCAAAACTACCCACATTAAGGACACGATATGGAGAAAATATAGGAGTTGAGATTCTATGTGCTTTTCCCGAACTCCAGGACGACCAAAGGACATTTCTTGATGCGGATGCATCGGCTGGAGACTCCACCCTCACGGCCAATGGCATAAACTTCTCTGTGGGGCAATATATCATGATTGGACAGCCTGGAGCTCTTAAAACGGAGATTATTAGGATACATGCCTCAACCACGCCCACATCTACCTTAATAACCTTGGCCTCGGCACTCAAATTTCCTCACAATCGAGGAGACGTTGTCAGGTTCATTCCATATAATGCAATATGGATCGATGTATCTACTGATGGGGGATCCACCTACTCATTTCTGGCGACCACGACCATTCGTGCAGATTCTACTGACACTTATTACCAAAATGCTGCAGGTTCGTCGACTGACTACTACAGGATAAAATTTGAGAATAGCTCGGACACAACTTTTAGTAGCTATTCGGACGGGATACCGGCTACGGGTTATGCCGACAATACGATCGGTTCAGTTAAGAGACGAGCTCTTCGTGAGCTCGGAGAAGAAGTAGGTGATCTGTTTAAGGACTCCGACCTCAATGACTGGCTACAGCAAGGACGTCGCCAGATGGACCAAATGCCACAGGTGTACCGATTCACCTTCCGCACAAAATTCAACACTATCATCGGTCAGTGCATATCGGGAAACTGGACGGTGAGTGCGCCTACCGACCTCCGCGACAGGAACACTTTTAAGAATATACTCGGCATAAAGTTTGGAAGGCAGAACAGGCCGTGTGTGTACCAGGATCGTGTACGATTTAATCAAAACTATCTCAATGTTGCGCAATCTACTCTGAATGGAGTGGTTGCGGGCGGGGCCACAACTATAACTCTAACCTCGAGTCACGACTTCGACGATTCAGGATCCGTGGTGGTGGCCTCTCCTTCCGTCGGTGGTTCACGTGTAACACTCACCTATACGGCCAATAATCGCTCTACAAACGTACTTTCTGGGGTTTCAGGAGTACCAGCAATAGCAGGATTTATAACAGGACTAAATGTGTGGCAAAATGCAAACTTCTTCGGACTCCCGACTGCATATACTATCGATGCAGGGCTTATACAGTTTGACGTGCCGTTCTACGACCAGCTCGACGGAAGGAATATTGTCATGGACTACTATTCTACCGTTCCCGCGATAACGACTGACTCACAGACATTCGATGAGCCTTTCTATGACGAATATGTTTCCTGGCTCAAGTGGAAAATTAAATACAAGAAGGCTAATGGAAAGATAAACCGAGACACCGACACCGACTATAAAGATTGGATGGAGGGGGTGGCAAAGGTTATTGCGCAGGAGACGAACGGACAACAGATTTCCATGATTCCTGACATAGAGGGATTTTTATCTGCAATGCAGTAGGATGTTTGTCAATGATGTAGTAAAATCAAATATATGAAAAAAGGAACTTATATACGCACAATAGAATTGAGAAAAAGAATGAGTCTAAGAATGTCTAAGACTGGTAACCATTTTTATGGGAAAAAACACTCTGATGAAACCAAAAGAAAAATTGGTGAGATAAATTCTATAAAACGTCTGGGGAAAATAAATACTCTTGAAACTCTTAAAAAAATGTCCGAAGCTAAGAAGGGTAAAAGAAGAACACCAAATACTTCCGAGCACAATAAAAATATAAGTGATGGTTTAAAGGGAGAAAAAAGTTATAGGTGGATTAAAGACAGAACAAAGCTCGCCAAAAGGCAAGAAAGAAATGATACAGCTTATAAGGAATGGCGGAGGCAAGTCTGGCTACGAGACAGTTTCAAATGTAAGATAGCCAACCCAGACTGTAAAGGTCGTATAGAAGCCCATCATATTCTTGGTTGGACTGCACATCCAGAATTGCGTTATCAAGTAAATAATGGCATCACTTTATGCCATGTTCATCATCCTAAAAAAAGAGAGGATGAGGCAAAATTGTCTCCATACTTTCAAAAGTTGGTGGCTGAAATGAAATAATTTGGCAAAAGAAGAAAAAATACCAACATTACCGCCACTTGTAAGAAAGTCCCTTGAGTCGGGACTCATTACTGATTCCGCGGTAAGTGAGAACCGCAGACCCGAGACATCGTGCTCGGAGTCTATAAACTTTGACTTCCAAACCATCGGGGCTGCAAAGACACGCCTCGGAATAACCCAGATCGGAAATACCTTTGGTGGCAATATGCTTGGCATACACCAGCTTATAGATACAGTAAATGTGCCAGCGACGGGTACGCAGCTTATCGTTGTGAATGGGGGAAACGCCTATTATCTTAATAATGGAGGAACCTATACCTCAATTCGCGCGGGACTCACTCCAAGCCAAAAGGCTCGATTTGCCGACCTTCTAAACTACACCTTCATGGTGAACGGTGCTGATGCGACGGCGATATGGAACGGCAATGTGTCGGGTTCGTTCGTGACCACGGGAAGTGCGAATGGCGCGCCGATAGGAAAATATATCGACACTTTCGTGGGAAGGGTGTGGATCGCTGGAAATCCAAGCTATCCAGATCGCCTATTCTGGTCCACAAAGTCACTCCCTGCCGTGACGCAGACGGTCACGTGGTCAACAGACCCCACGACTGGTACTCAATGGGGAGATATATCACCGAATGATGGAGAGACGATAACGGCGCTTAAGAAATACAAGAATGCTTTACTCGTGTTCAAGCCGAACCGAATTTACAAGGTGTACAACATATCGACGGTCGATCAAGATCCATCGTACACAGTAGGAACATATTCACAGGAGAGTGTAGTGGAGACGAAGGCAGGATTGTTCTTCCACCACTCTACAGGATTCTATCAGTATAACGTGTACGGGATACTTCAGGAGATATCGATACCGATTATCGACATTGTGAGGGCTATTCCGGCTTCCTCATATACCTCTGTTGCGGGGTGGATAGACCCAGACGGTGACCACATAAATTGGTCGATTGGTAACGTGACCTACGGAGGCGTGAGCTACACGAACATGGTGGTGCGCTATCGAATATCGACCCAAGTCTGGACCCACAGAGTCTATACTGTTCAATTTATCTGCTCGGGAAGATACACGGACGGATCGACGTTATTCAACATAATTGGCACAACTGATGGAAGAACTTATAAATATAATGTGGGCACGACCGATGACGGAACGCCGATCGCTTATGCACTCACTCATAGGTGGGAAAATATTGATGGTCTTCTATCGACCAGGAAGAACGTGACCATAGCATGCTTCAATCACTATGGAGGTGCGGGTACGAATGTGAACTACCAGAAGGAGGGCGACACCGTGGGCGACTGGGGCAAGAGGGTAGGCAAGGGGCAGTTCGACTCATACAACACGGGATTCAACAGCATAGATATTAAAGGTAGAAAGATAAGGATAAGGATTTCGGGGGAGAACAAGGGGCAACCGATAGAGTACAACGGCTATGAGATTATCGCAGCAATGGACGAATTGATGACATTTTCAACAAAATAATGAACGAAGACAATCCACAAACTGATTCACTTTACCAAGGTTACGACCGTAGCCTATATAAGCGTGGATATGATGATCCATTGCAAGATCAGCTTTCCCAGATGAATGCTGATAGTGGAGCCAATAACTCAATGATGGTCAATGTGCCGTCTGACATCATAGGGTCGGGGCAGGGCACAGGAATGGCACAGGTTTCTACTGGAGGCATGATGTCGGGAAAACAAGCGTTCGGGGATAATACTGCGGGATTCTTTCTAGGCATAGATACTGACGGCGTGGCGAAGTGGAACTTCGGGGATGGATCGTCGTACATAACGTGGAATGGTTCGTCTCTTACCGTCGTGGGAGGCGTTAGTGTAGGTTCTCTCAATATTCCCGATAGTACCACAGCAAACTCCTTTCATGTTGCAACGAATGCAAACACATGGTGGGGAGCGAATGTGGCAACTGGTTACACGGGAGCGAATGCCTACATTCTTGCGAATGGTTCGGCGGTGTTCAAGGATATCCAGATGGGGGGTACAACGATCCAGTATGTCATCACGAACTCGGGCATCTTCTCTTTCGGAGATGGAAGTGATGGAGATGCTACTATATCTGGTGATACGACTCTTTCAAGTGATAAATATTATAACAATCTCACCATAGATTCTGGTAAAACTCTTAATCCTGGAGGCTATAGAGTCTTTGTCAAAGGAACTTTAACAGTCAATGGAACTCTTGCAAGAAATGGAACTGCAGGAACAGCAGGAGGAGCAGGATCTCTTACCCAATTTGGAGGACATACTGCAACCGCTGGTGGAGTAAGCCTTGCTGCTGGATATCTTAATGGTTCTGCTTTGTCTGGATTTGGAGCAGGAACTCCAGGTGGAAGTGGAGATCCTGATGCAGCTGGAGCAGGAGCTAGTACTGCAAACTCTCTCGGATCAAATGGAGTTGGAGGTGGAGCAGGAGGAACAGGATATGACTCAATAGGAGGAAGCCATTCAGGTGGAACTGGAGCAGGAGGAGGAACTGTTACAGCATCGAATGTTAAATTGATTGCAAACTGGCATCTCGCTACTCTTTTGGACATCATTCTTGTAGATGGATCTCCTACTGGATACAAACGGGGGCAAACAATTCCATTTAACAATTCTGCTGGAGCAGGAGGAGGAGGATGTGGAGGAAAAGGACAAAATAACAATGGAGGACAAGTCATTACAGGTGGAGGAGGTGGTGCAGGAGGAAGTGCTGGAGGCATTGTAGCTGTATATGCTCGCATTATTGTCATTTCAGCAACAGGATCCATAACTTCAAATGGAGGAAAAGGAGGAGATGGAGGACATGGATATGATCCTGCTTCTGATGGAGGTGGAGGTGGTGGGGGAGGTGGAGGTGGTGGGGGAAATGGAGGAATAACCGTTCTTGTATATAATTCCCTGACAAATAGCGGTTCTATTACAGCATCAGCAGGAAATGGAGGATCAGCAGGAACAGGAGGAACAGGAGGATCAGGTGGAGTCGGAACAAGCGGAACAGCAGGAAGTAATGGTTCAGCTGGAACAATTTATCAATTTCAATTATCACTATAAATATATGCAAGACACACAATTTCAAAGCCCATTTACAGCGACTTGGAACGGAAAAATATATCCAGTAGTATTTCTCATTGACTATGTCAAGGGGATTGTGTCATTCCAAGATAAAAATTATCATCCGAGTGAAGTATATACCCGACCCCTGACTGAAGTGATTTTAACCCCGACTTCAAGTTAACTGTGGATTTCTATAGGACAATAAAAATGTTAAACTAACAAATAATACCATGTCATACACAGTAAAAAGCGGGGACACACTCTCAAAAATCGCGTCACAAAACGGGATGACTCTTTCCCAACTTCTTGCACTGAATCCGCAATACCAGTCGAACCCAAATCTCATACGGCCTGGTGAGGCGGTGAATGTAACATCTTCCTCAAGCGCTTCTGCATCCGGAGCAAAGATGACGAACGGTCAACTCGATCTTTCGGGATATGCACCAGCACAGAATATATTTGGAACCCCCACAAAACAGCCTGTGGTGAACGTGACGTCAAATATTGCTTCATTAAGGCAACAGATAGCGAATGGAAGTATCACACCGAGCGCGGCGTGGTCTCAACTTCAGGGAGAAATAAATAAACAGTCCACAACCGAAAGGGGTACTGAGGTACAGGGTTCAACTCTTGACTCTGCGAAATCGCAATTGTTCGCGCCAATGACCACCAATGCGAATGGGAAGATAGGTCAACTTAATTCAGATGGAAGTATCAGTCAGAAGTCGACTACCATAAATAAGTCAGTCACGAATGGCGCTGGAACGACATCGTCTACGGCCTTCTCAACCCCAGGAATGGGATCGTATACTGTAAAGTCAGGCGACACCCTGAGCAAGATTGCGTCCGACAATGGGCTCACGACTCAGCAGATAATTTCACTAAATCCGCAGATCACGAACCCAGATTTAATCAACCCTGGTCAAAATATAAATGTTGGAACAAACGCTTCGACTGATACTTCTGGTGGAAATTCAGGTGGGGGATCACAAAATCAAACAGGTAATCCTGTGGATACCTCGGGAGTTCCTAAACCAAACCCTACAGGTAATCCTGTTCTTGATGCCGCTCAGGATAAACAATATCAGTATGTCATAGGTTCTCTATCTGCTGGTTATAAAATAAATCCAGCTCTTACAGGAACTTCTTTAGCGGCAATGCTTCCTGCATTTATTCAAGAAACTGCTTCACAACTCGAACCAGAGCTTTTACAGAACTTTCAGACTGAGATGGTTGGAGTTAAAAATTCTCTAACTTCTCTTACAAATGACTATGTAAATAGCCAAGGCCAAACTGTACAAGATTTTCAGGAGTCTCTTGGAAAATTAAGAGACCAGACAAGTATGGGAGGTGGGGCAGAGCGAGCTCTTGAAATGGGACTCACAAATAGTGCCAATAGATCGCTTTCTTCTCTTGACACTACTTTTGCAACAAAAGCATCGACTGAGATGAATAAGGCTGGTGCGGCCCTTGGACCAGGAGCCTTCGGAGCGATCTTGTCTACGACAGGTAGTGCACCCTTTAATCTTCAAGATTTTAATGCTTTTGGAGTACGAGCTCCTGATGTAGCATCAAAACAAGTAAGTAATCAAGGTGGAGATTCGGTGTTCTCGGGCTCTGCGACACCAGGAAGAACTCTTGATTTTAATTATAATCCATCTATGTATACTTATGGTTCAATTCCTGCATCATTTGGACAGAACTTTGGTAGTACCCTAAATCAACTCTTTGGAAATTATCAAGCGGGAGTCGCCGCAACCCCATCGTCAGGAACAGGGATTAAAAGTTCGACGGGATTAACCTTATAAAATATAAAAATACAATGGCTACTATAAATGCTCAAACCGGACAAATAATGGGAACTCCAGGGGTCAATGATTCAGGATCACAAAATCCCTACAATACTTATGTAAGTAACATGGGTAATCTTCTTTCGTATATAACAACGAAAAGTGCATCTGGGAATGCCGATATGCAAGCTAATGTGGAAGGGTTGCAAAGAGGCGAAGCCGCACTTGCAACTCCGGGAACAGGCAATCCTCTCAATAGTATTCTTAATCTAATGCCGGGTTCAATGAGGACAGGTACAGAATCAACTCTTGGACAGATTATGGAGCCGGCAATACTTTCAAATAAAGGTCAGGCACAAGTGGCAGAAGAAAATTCAGGGAATCTTACGAATGAAGTAAGGGGCCAGATTGATGCCTATAATGCAATGAAACCTTCATGGACATTATCTCCTACACCAAACGAAAATGGAGAATTTTATTTCTATAATACCAATGTTCAACCAGGTCAACCTCCACAAGTATATCCAGCTGGAAAAATACCTCCTGGAGCCAGTGGAAGTGCAGGAGGTAGTCCTGGATCGGCAGACTCAACCCAAACTCTTGCACAGAGTAATAATCCTTACGGAATTAAAATGACTCCAGGAACAGAGTCAATATATGCCGATCTAGGAGCAACACCTGGACCAAAAGCGGTTGATGGTGGAAATTTCTGGTCTTTCCCTGATGCTTCGAGTGGTGAAAAAGCTGCACGAAGGCTTCTTACGAGTGCCACATATGCAACTGACTCAGTAGACCAGGCACTTAGACACTGGAGCAATTATACAGGTACAGGACAATATCCTGGTTATAATTCAGATATTCTTAAAGGAACGGGTATAGATCCGAATGCCCTCATTAAAAATCTAAGTAGCGCACAGATTGATGTAGTTTTGTCAGCCATGAAAAAGGCAGAAAATGTTGGTTCAGCCAATGCAGGACAACCAGGAAATCTTATAGAAAAGGCAGCCTCTCAAGTTGCAAATGGAACTATCGGATTTGATGATGCCTTTAATTCCGTCAATGGTTTATACAATGGAAAATTTACTAAAACTCAATTCATTAGCGCTATACAGAAAATAAAACCAGACTTTAATGTGAATCAGTCAAACTCAGTCGCATCAGGGCAAGGAGCAAACACGGAACTCGCCGCAAAAACAAGTGCATTGATTGATAAGACCAACCAAACTCTAGACCTATTGCCAGATGCTTTTGATAAAGTATCGCCCTTTCAACAATTAGGTGGAGATTGGGTGAGTGGTCCTATGAATTTCCTTTCAGGAAAAACAGGACTTGGAAAAACAGAAACCGATAATTACAATCGAATACTTTCAGAGGCAAGGGCTAGTGCCAATGCGGTTTTGAGTACAGCCGCAAACCTTGGAGTCGTAACTGGTGGAAAAACAGCTGATAGTCTTCTTCCTGATAATATGGATAAAAAAGGTCTAACAACGGCAATAGCAACCATTAAGGACTTGGAGGAAAAGACGAAAGTTGCTCTCGCAAAACTCAGCAATGCTAGTGCTACAAATTCAGGGACGGATATTAAATCCTTAAGAGCAAAATATAACTATTAAATATCATGTTACCAGAAGAACGACGAACACAATTAGATGGAATCGTTCAGCAAATGACTGCGAACAAAGAACCTGATGAAAATATTCAGGCTGTTGTTGGTGATTTCAAACAAAAATATTCCGTGCAACAACCCGAAGATAATAGGAATATTCTGCAAAAGTTTGCAGGTGCAGTTGTCGATCCTTTTGTTACAATGGCTACAAGACCTGGGGAATTGCTTGGAGAAGGAATAGCAGGACTCGCCTCTAAAATTACGGGAAATCCTGCTTACTACAACAATGCTCTGAACGCTGCAAATCAGCCTCAACAGGTTCCTATTTTTGGCACGAATTTAAAACCGATAAATCAAGAAACTCCTGAATCGGTTATTGGAGAGGGTATTGGAACTGCTGCTCTTGGAGTCGGCAGTCCTCTGGCTGGGGGTGCATTGCTAGGGGCTTCTGGGGCGATGCAAAATAACGAATCAGGCGGCGATGTGGTGTTAAACGGAATTGTAGGAGGTGTGGTTGGAAAATTGGCGTCTGTGGGAATTGAAGCATTGACTCCAATAATATCCAAGACTATAGCAAAGTATGGAAGTCAGGCAATTAAGCAATTTGCAGATGCCTTACCAGATTATGCAAAGCCATACCTAAATGACATTGTAGATAAACTTAAACCAAGTATGCCTTTCACTCCGACAAAACTTGATACTACTCCTTCATATAATAAGAAAATGATAGGAGAACCTCCTGTTAAATTATCAGATGGTACGACGATGCCTCGAGTAAATGAAGGAGGAATTATAAAAGGACGGACAATAAACCCTACGCAGGCTGAAATAGATGCTAACGCAGAATTAGTTAAAACTCCAAGTTACAAACCAAACGCAACAAAACTTGAGAAATATAATGCGGTTCAAGGAGAAATTCCAAAGATAGGACAATCTCTCGATATTTCTTTGAAAAATGAAGGAGTATTGAGACCGCCAAAAGAGATAATGAAAGTGGTGCGAGATGCGGTGACAGAAGCCTCTCAAAATAGTCTACTTCTTCAAAAGACTGACCCTATCGTGACCAACTATTTGCGCGTGGCTGAAAGAGCAATCAATCAAAGTGATGGAACGTTGGCGGGAGAATGGGATGTGAGAAAGATTCTTGATCAGGCTTATGAAGATGCGGGTGGTAAATATGGAAACAACAAAGGTTTGGATCAAATACATCGAGCGTCTAGGAACGCGATACTAACTGATATGGCATCTAAAGCAAAAAATACAGCAGTGAAAGCGTCAATGAAAAAAATGACGAATCTTTATAATGCCTCTGATGTACTTCAAGATGAAGCGAGGTTGGAAGGAGGATCATCCTGGGAGAGATTGCAGAATAAATATCCTACTATAAAAAAGTTTCTACCAAAAGTAATGGAGGGAGCTGGATTAGGTGGAATTATGCATCTGGCGCCTTAGTCAGATGAAGTCTCAAATATAGAAGACGCCAAAAAGCATAAAAACACAAAGATTAATATCATGATAATATTATACCACAAATGTCACTATTAGACTTCATATCCTCTAAATTGCAGTCTGGGCCAAAAAACCTATATACGGCAGATATTCCACTTATGCCCGTAGCTACTTCGTCGAATCAAACTTCGACATCTCAACAGACTGGTAATGTGGCACAGCGACATAATAATCCAGGGAATCTCGTATATGCAGGCCAGCAAGGGGCAATACAGGGAGAACCAAAAGCCGGAGGAGGATTTTGGGCTAAATTTCCCGATGTTCAGTCGGGAATGGCTGCATTCCAAAATGATAATTCTGCAAAGTTAAAACGAAATCCTAGCATGACGTTGGCACAACTCATAGACATGAGGAGTCCTCCAACCGAAAATTCGACGTCTTCTCTTCACTACAACGTGGTGGACGCTTTGAAAGATTTAAAAGATAAAGGAGTAATTTCAACCCTCATGGCGAATAAACTTATGGTATCAAATATTCCACCCGATAGGCTTGCTCAAGCACTCGCCCAAGCAGAAGGATTTTATGCCACAAACACACCATCACAGCCTCAGATAAACTCCAGATCTGGATTGAATCTCCCCATTAATAAATAGTGGTATAATACAGCAATGAAAAAAGACCCCGAAATATCAACAGGAGCAATCGAGAGTCCGAAGGATTATCGAGATGAGTTCGTTGCAAACGCGGTGGCGGTGACCCCAGCCCCGGAGTCCATAGCAAGTTTCTACTACAACATGAACCAGTTCCCGCACCTCATGCAGGCGAAGGAGCCAGCATGCGTGAACCATTGGCTCGCCGATGCCATGAAGTTGCATTGGTTCAAAAAGACGGGAAAGGTTATAAACTTCTCTCCCCGATTCGGAGACGTTCTTTGTAAGAAGTATGACGGACAGCCCATAGACGGCGGCACATATCCACGCTTGGCCCTCAAACTTGCGGCTCAGTTCGGAATGGCGACCGAGGCGACGGTTTCTAATGACACGTCCCTGCCACTCGGACAGTATCGCGATCAGTCGATTTTGACTCCAGAGGCGTACGCCGAAGCGGCGCAATACAAGATCCCCGGATACATCCAGGTACCATTGAATGAAAAGTCTATGAAGGACTACATCTACTCCTTCGGGTTTGTCGGCACGAACAGAAATATTGGTTCAGAGTGGTGGACACCTTCATGGAATGACAAGGACATCGACCCGCTCAAGACTCCAAAAAATGTTGTATCGGGTCACATGACTGGGGACTTCGGGTGGAGCGGAAACCTCATGAGGCTCCGAAACGAGTGGAGCAACGCATGGGCAAACGGTGGAAACGCCGACTACGATATCGTGCAGTGGCTCCCATACATAAAAGAAGCATGGGTGATCGCAGAAGTACCGTCCGACTTAAAGACGTTCTTGTCAGACCTTCCATCCCCTTCTAATTTCCACTATCAGTGGTCGACTGATATGAAGCAAGGAACGGGACCGACGGATGATATAAAAATGCTTCAAATAGCGATGATGATCTTGGGTTATATGACTCCGCCTCCAGTAGACCAACTCGGATATTATGGACCGCGGACAGCCCAGGCGGTGTTAGCATATCAGGAAGCATTGGAAATACCAGGAGCTTTGGAATTGAAAGGGTCGATATCAGGCCCAAAGACGAGGGACAGTTTGAACAAAAGGTTTTCATTATAAAATAATATAAAAAATATGGTAAAAATTTCAAAATGGTTTGATAGATTCTGGAATTGGGTAGTCTATTCGTCAGCAAATCCCCTACAAGTTTCAAGCACGATTAAATGGGGAGCGGGAATACTAGGAACTCTCTTGACTGTGGTTCTCGGATTTGGACACATCACATTCCCGACCCAGGAACTCACGGCGCTTATAGATCCGACGATACAGGTCGTTCAATTAGCGACACTATGTTTGGCAACTCTCGGTACAGTAATATCAGGTCTCCGAAAGATATACTTGACTATTCGCGGTAGAAATATCCAGACGGCTCCTCCTACGGCGATCTAGATGTTATAATATAAGGGCTGTGGACTCGACCCCACAGATAGCCTTTATTGCTTCAGGTGAGAGAATACCCCTACTTTTTTTAAGGGGTATTTTCGTATATAAAAATATATCTACGCTTAAGTTGGAAGTTGTTGGTAGATTATTTTTTGTGGGTGTGGATAACTCCGTTGCACTATTAGAACAACGAGGATATAATATACTCAGATGATTATCGAGTAAGGGGAAGTGCTAAAAAACTGACGACGATCTGGGAAGGGATAAATCCAACGCTGGGTCCATCGACATGGTTTTAGTAAAGAGGGGACAACGTCCCTAAACTCAGCATTGTATAATGCTCCTCTTACTCGGTAATCATCGAAAGGTCGAAAGGTTCATTGATTGGGGAATAGTACTAGTCATTCAAATGCAAGAAAAGTGGCTACTGCCGATGGGCTTGTCACTTAAGCTCGGAGTCGGATAACAGTGTAAGTAATTACTTTGCATACAGGAAAACTATAGATAATTCCTGTTTCCCAATCAGTGAATCTTTAATTATAAACCAATAAAAAGAAGCAATGAAAAGATATTTAATTGATGGGATGGAGATATACACATACAAGCCGAAAAAGAAGATACGGTGGCTCGAGACTTTGACAGCAGGTATCGCAATCGGGTTGGCGACTGCCATGGCGATCATATCGGTCTATTATTCACAGGCGTATAATTTCTATCAAAACTAATGTCTACAGGAATCAAGAAGTACAACGTCTGCACACGGAAGACGTACAAAAAGGGTGAGGAGGAGAAGGTGTTCTGGCCGAACGTAGGAACGCTTACATATTTCCCGGCCTACGGGGAGAGAAAAGGAGGATTTAAGCTGGAGCTCAACATGTTTCCAGATGTAGCATTCCATGTATTCGAAGCGGTCGAGAGGGGAGTAAGGAAGGATGTTGAGGAGAAGACAATTCAGATGGATGAGGAGGAAGTAGACCCAGCGGATGTGCCATTTTAATCATTAATTTTAATCGGAAGATGTCAGAAAAATTGCAAGACAAACTAATAGTATGCGGGTGCGGCAAGGAGTTCACGTTCAGGGTAAAGGACCAAGAGTTCTTTAAGAAGATGGTCGACGAGGGAAAGTTCAAAGGACCATATACAGAGCCTAAGCGTTGTATGGATTTCAGAACCAAGAAGCGACAGGACAAGGAGGCAAAGGAGCGACAGAACGCTTCTCCATTTATGCCTGTACTCGCACAGTTTAAGAAGTCTGGTAAGCGAGGCCCCAAGGAACTCGATGAGGCCATAGATGAGGTGACACGTCCAGGTCGAGCGTTTCAGATGGATGAGGATACTCTACGCCATGAGAGAGAAGAACCAGCGGACTTCTCAGGTTCCAGTAACGAAGACAGATAACATGGTGTACCCGGACCATCATCCCAAGGCAGAGGCAATAAGGGAAAAAAGAAAGCAGATCGATGAACTTTATGCCAAACTCAAGAGCCACGAGGATAAGTCGAGGGAATACTACAAGATGTCCATGGATAACCTAAAGGCGATGGGTAAAGAACTCGAGGAAGTTCATGGCACCCTTCACTTGCTAGCCGAGGAAATAAAAAGTCTGAAAGGGATTGTCGACTCCCCATTAATATAATTATCAACATCATGACTGAAAAACCAGAGATCGAAGAAATTGACAGGAAGATGGTGTACACACTGAAACATGTGAATGATTTGAGACTTATACCGTGGGCGAATAACTACAACACGCTCCGAAGGCTTATAAAATTGGATAGCGAAAGGGGGAACATACTCAAGGTGGTAAAGAAGGGAAGCGGTCGGCTAACTAGGTACGAGATCGAGGGTTTAAATATTATAAATTATGTAAAGAAGTTCGGGCCAGGAGCTATGCTCATGACCCGAAAACCAAAGCAAAAATATGGCAAAAAAAGAAGAAGCAATCACACCGCCAAAACTCCCCGAGGTAATCACAAAGGAGGGAATGGCGGTAATGGAAACGAAATCCACTAACGCGGTCGAGAAGGCGGAAGCTATAGTAATCAAAGAGGAAAAGGACTTGGTCGAGGCTAGCACCTTCCTATCTCAAATCACGATACTAAAGAAGTTCGTTAAGCAGGAGAAGGACCTTCGATTAAAGCCGGTGAAGGAGCTCAAGGCGTGGATTGAGGGATTATTCTCACCTGTAGATGATTCCATCGAGAGAGCCGAAATTATTGTGAAGTCGAAGATGGCGAAGTATCACGACGAGGTCGAGGCCGAGAACGCACGAAAGGCTCAGTCTATTGCAAAGAGAACGGAAGCTGGACAACTCAAACCAGAAACTGCTGTCCGAAAAATGGAGGAGCTCGGAGAGGTAAAAAGCAACGTGAAGACTACGGCGGGATTGAGCACCTTCTCTAAAATAAAGAAGGTGAGAATTACCGACCCAAAGAAGGTTCCCGCAGAGTTCTGGGTTATAGACGAAGTCACATTGAGAGCGGCGGCGCTCACAAGGTCGAAGACTGAGAACAAACTCGGAGAAGTTATAAGCGGAGTTGAGGTTTATGAGGACACGATAGTAGGTTCAAGAACATCATAATTTTATGCAAAAAACAAAAGCAAAGAAGGAAGAAAAAGTCGAAGAAGTGAGTGAGGAAAAAATAAAGGAGGTACTCGAGATAAAACCGCCAACAGTTCCTGTGGTTGCAGAGGGACAGCCTCTTATCCCGAAGGACTTCAAAAGTCAGTTGTCTCGAGCGCAGGTCGAGGTCATCAAGGAGCAGTTCGCAAAGGGTGCGACAGACGTGGAGCTAAAAATGTTCCTCTATGTGTGTCAGAGAACAGGTCTCGACCCATTCTCTAAGCAGATCCACCTCGTACCACGTTGGGATTCTAGGCTCGGCAAGGAGGTCAGGAGCGTCATTATCGGCATAGACGGTTTGCGAAGCGTGGCGGAGCGCACAGGGGCGTACGCAGGCAATAGCGACCCTATATTCGATGGTGAGACCATTGAGGAGGTAGTTAAAACGGACTACAAGACTAAAAAGGAGACCACGACGAGCCACACGGTGCCCTCCAGGGCCACCGTGACAGTCAAGAAGGTGGTCCAGGGAGTAATATGTGACTTCACCGCTACGGCGGAGTGGAGCGAGTATTATCCTGGAAGTAAGGGGGGAATCATGTGGATCAAGATGCCGAAGAACATGCTCGGTAAGTGCGCGGAGGCGAAGGCGTTACGCAAGGCATTCCCGGCCGTCATGAGCGGACTCTACGTCGCCGAGGAAATGCAACAGGCGGTGGCGGTTGCTTCTCCAGAAGTCGTTCAGAGTGACTACGACAAGGCGGAGGGGATGATAAAGAAAATCGGCAAGGTAGATGATCTTACGTCGCTTGAATCGAAAATCGAGGGAAGCAAGAAATATTCTGATGAGGAAAAGAAACGCTTACTCAAAGTAATTGCCAATCGGATTATAGAGCTTACACCAATCAAGGTCGACAAAAAGGTTGCTGAAAAAGACCCCGAGGATTTACCAGATATGAAAGCCGAGGCAGGGATGTAGTATTGACTGTGTTGATTAAACTGATAGTATGTTATGTATGCATACACCAGAAACACGTAAGAAAATATCGATCGCTCTAGTTGGTAATAAAAACGGTCTAGGGAGAAAAATGAGTCATGAGGCGATAGAGAAAATAAGAAAGTGGCATATAGGTAAAAAGCATAGTACTGCTACGAGAGAAAAAATAAGCAGAAATAGAAAAGGAAAAATGCTTGGTTCAAGTCATCCTAATTGGAAGGGAGGAATGAAGGAGACTAAAGAATGCGAACGATGCCAGAAATTATTTACAGCGTGGAAATATCAACATAGAAAATATTGTTCCAGGATTTGTAGAGTCAAAAGTAGGGATATGAGGAGAGAGAAAAATCCCGACTGGAAGGGAGAGAATGTGAAGTATAGTGGGATTCATATGTGGATCCGAAAAAATAAAACTCCAACAAATATCTGCGAACATTGTGGAAAAACAAAAAACAGAATGGCATGGGCGAATAAAGATCATAAATATAGTCGAAACTTGAATGATTGGATAAGGCTCTGCCCAAAATGTCACAAAAAATATGACAAAGAACATAATAGAAAGTAAAGGTTGCCATCCTCGTAACTATATTTCGTATTCACAACTTGTCTGTTGGGAACGTACGCCAGAATTATACAAACGTAAATACTTCCACGGTGAGCAACAACGCACAAATCGTGGACAAGCCCTCGGAAAGCAGTTCGCAGAGGCCATAGAACACGACAAGGAGAGTGGCGACCTCGTAATGGATATTGTGATCGCGCAGTTCCCCAAGTTCGAGATCAGAGATAAGGAGATACTTGCGAACATGTCCGTGGGAAAGGGGCGCGACCGAAAGTTCATCCACATACTTATTAAGCCCGACACAACGCAAAAAGATTACAAGGCGTTTAAAGAATACAAAACAGGAGATGTGTCAACTCCATGGACTCAAAAGCGGGTAGACGAGGATGACCAGATGACCTTCTACTTCACAGGCCTCTATCTCAAGATAAAAGAATTGGGAGGAACATCGATACCAACTGGTGAGCTTGTGTGGGCTCCTACGGAGAAGGTGGTTGGCGAGGACGGCGTTGAGCGTCCTCAATTAACAGGCGATATAAAGTGGTTCCCTACGACTCGAGACATTGCCGACATCCTGCGCATGCAAGCGAGGATATCGACCGCATGGAGGGAAATAGGTCAGGCTATGGAATCAGAAATTCTATGACAAAAGAACAAATTGAACATCGTAAAAAATTGGCAATCGCTGCAAAAATACTCACTATCCATGGATATAGAAATTCACCTATAGAAGATATCCATGCGGGAGATTGGCCTAAAAATAAAAAAGGTAAATACGCTAGTCCACGAGATATGATAGTCACAACAACGGACGGTGGATCGGTTGTTCCTTGGCTAACATGTTCTAGAATAAGTCAACAGGAAATGGAGCATCTCAATAAAACGATTTACAATCAGATCTATACTCTCATGGTAAAAATGGAAGAGGAGGGACTGCCTAGTTTTTACCAGATGTGGGGTCAAGATTGGGATGAACCAAAAATAGTGGAAATATGATCTGGTCTACTCAAAATGCCGATCAAAAGATGTCTAGACTTATCCGTAATCGTGATAAGAGGTGTGTGAGATGTAAAATGCGACCGAGTATGGACTGCTCGCACTTCTACGAGCGAGGAAACTCTTCGACGCGTTACCACCCAGAAAATTGCGATGGAGTCTGTCGACAATGCCATATGTGGTGGCATTCAAATCGGGATGAGTACAAGGAGTTTAAGAGAAAGCAACTCGGATGGAGAAAGTATCTAGACTTGCAGAGACTGAGTGCGTTGGTGATGAAAAGGGATGAAGCAATTATTAACTTTCAAAAAACACAAAAATGAGTAACTATGCAAACGAACCGTGTGAGAGATGGTGGGGAGAAAAACACCTCTGGGAAAAGTGGGAGATACTTCGTGAGGGGACAATCGTCGCTAATGTGTCAAGCGGTTTAGACGTTAAAAAGGGCGAATACTTCATCCAGCAAAGAAAGTGTTCGAGATGTGGCCATATTGAAAGGGAAAGAAAAAATACTTATAATTATGAGTAAAGTAGAAGCAAAAATCTGGCCGAAGTTTCCTGTGACGATATCTGAAAAGGGTGAGGTGTTATTCCACGATAAAGACGCATGGGATTCATTCAAAGTCCCCTTTCATGGAAAGGAGATGGACATAATCCTCAAGAACCGAGTCAAGGAGCGTAGCCGTCAAGAAGAAAAATATTACTGGGCCGTGGTGGTCCGGATGGTTGCGGAGGAGATGTCAGTGAGTCGCCAAGAGGCCCACAACACGATGGCAAGCATATTTCTCACGGTCGAGGAGAAATCACCCGCGGGGTTCAGGTACAAACGCGTGTTAAGCACCACAGAGCTTTCAGACAAGCGGTACGATGAGTACATATTCAAGGAATGCGTGCCATGGGCGTCGCTTCCAACGGGGGATGATGGGTTGAATGCTGATAGTGGATTAGACATTTATTTACCATTACCAAATGAAATCGACTACGAGAACGTATAGTACAGATCTGGGATATAGGGTAAGGAGATGGAGAGATCGACATCCCAAAAGATACAAAGCACATAAAAAAGTGTATGTGGCTTTGAGGAATGGGACTATTAAAAAGGGTATATGTTTCTGTGGTTCTAAGAAAGTAGAGGCACATCATAATAATTATTCTAAACCCTTAATCGTCATGTGGTTGTGTAGGAAACATCACCAAGAAATTGAAAGGAACAAAAACAAGTAGAACTTATCAACAGTTTTCGATAGACTTATGCTAACGTAATGATATAATCCATTATATGAAACTAGAATTTGAGAGAAAACCGAAAATTAAAATGGTTGGAATAAGACTTACTGACATAGAATATAGTAAGGTTTCAGAAATCGCAAAAGTTAATTCTGTACCACATTCAGAGGCATGTAGACAACTTATTAGAGCAGGTCTTAGAGGATTAAAATTACTATAATGGCCCAGAAAAGAATGTTCGACAGGGCGATAATAGATACTGACAGATTCATGGACTTACCCATGTCTGCTAAAGCGATATATTTCTTACTCGGCATGGAAGCCGATGACGAGGGATTTGTGAGTTATAAAAAAGTTATAAGAATCCACGGCGGGAATGAAGATGATGTAAAAATACTCACAGCAAAGAGATTTCTGATCATATTTGAAAGCGGTGTGGTGGTTATAACCGATTGGAATACGAATAATTACCTAGACAAGAATAGAATCCGGTCAACTGAGTATGGAAGGGAGAAAAAAATGATATCCTTGACGGAAAAGGGTAAATATGAGTTAAACAACGGTTTAACCAGTATAGAGGAGAGTAGTATAGAACAGAATAGTATAGAGGAGAGTAGAGGAGATGAGGAAACACCCTCGCAGATTGCAAAGGACTTCTTTTCAGGGGGGAATCACTACAGGATGCAACTTCAGGAGTTTTCCCAAAAATCCCCTCGCGACGCGGTCGAGCGCGAGTTCAAGAAGTTCATCCTCTACTGGACCGAGCCGAACAAGAGTGGGACAAAGGTTAGGTGGCAGCTTGAGCCGACGTTCGATGTAAAGCGTCGCCTTGTAACTTGGCTCGCCCGAGTGAATATGGATAGCCAGAGACGAGGCGCGGGTGCAGGAATAGTCGTATAAAAAAATGTCACAAGAAATCCAAGAACAACAATTTCCGATAGTCATGAAGAACGGTCTAGTGCACTGGGTCGGCGCCGACACGCACCAGAGGGTTCAGCATGCTCTTGCTTCTCAGCTTACCCATAATTTTATGAAGGTGGCGGAGCTCGGAATTACCCTCAATACCGCCGACATATCCGGGGTGTATACGATGGAGCAATACGACGACCTCGCCAAAATCAAGCAGGGGATGTGGCAGTGCCCGTACAAGAAGTGGCACAAGAAGAAGGGCGAGTGCGAGTGCCAGGTCGACTTCTACGAGCAGCAGAAACGGGCGCGACAGGAGATCGAAGACGCGAAAAACAACAAGGTCGACACGCCGGAGGAGAGGGCGGCGAAGCAGGCGGTGTGGCGGGAGATAGGCGAGGAATTAAAAGCTAAGGGGGTTTTAAGAAAAGTAAAAAGATGAGGATATTATTCACAATTCTGATACTAGCAGTCGTAGCAATATCGGTGGCCATATCAATATCGAGGCAAAATTATTTATAAAAAATGCCCACAATAACCTGGAAAACTGAAAAGCGAAAAGTTAAAGACCTCAAGCCGTTCCCTGGTAATCCACGCAAGATAACTCGGTCGGCGATTGAGAAGGTAAAGGACCGCATAAAAAAGCGAGGCTTCCATGACGTACTAAAAATCGACACCGAGGACACCATCCTATCAGGCCATATTCGCACTGAGGCACTCAAGGAGCTCGGAATCGAGGAAGTAGATGTCAAAGTACCAGATCGCAAACTCACGAAGGCTGAGCGCGATGCTGTGGTACTTGAGAGTAACCGCAACGATGGGGAATGGGATGAAGGCCTACTCGGGAAATTCGATCAAGAGACTTTGCTCGAGGTCGGATTTGAAAGCTCGGAAGTCGATGTAATTCTCGAAGAAGACGAGGATGAGGAGGACCCATTTGATGGAGAAAAAGTGGCAGAGAATATCAAAAAACCTACAACAAAAAGAGGTGATATGTTTAAGCTCGGTGACCACTTACTCCTCTGCGGAGACTCAACCGATCCAAAGGACATTGAAAAATTGATGGGGGGGGTAAAGGCAGATATGTTATTCACCGATCCGCCCTACAACATGAATTATAAAAGCCGGGGGAAGTTAGGGAAAATAGAGAACGACAACATGGGATCGGAAGAGTTCTTAAAATTCACGGATGGATTTGTAAAAAATATAGTGGAATTTACCAAGCCTACGGCGCCACTTTATATCTGCTCAAACTTCACTATATACCCTACCTTCTTGAAAGCCCTCAACTTCAATAACATCAAAGTCGGAAGTATGATCATATGGGTAAAAAATAATTTTGTACTATCGGGAAAGGATTATCACGGAAAGTACGAGATGATTTCAAAGGCCAAGAAAGTTGAGCCAAAAAAGGAGAAGGCTCAACCGATACTCTACGCATGGCAAGAAGGCAACGAACATCTATACTTAGAAGACCGTACACAGTCCGACGTGTGGGAAATAACGAAGCGATCAGCCTCTACCATGTCCCACCCTACCCAGAAGCCCATAGCGCTCATAAACAAGGCAATAAAGAACTCCTCAGAGCGTGGTGGGTTAGTTTTGGACCTATTCGGAGGATCAGGTAGTACTCTTATTTCCGCACAGAAGACTGGTCGGCAAGCTCGGTTGATTGAGCTTGACCCAAAATTCTGCGATGTAATAATCCAACGGTACGAGTCGCTCACATTTGATAAGGCGCAGAAACTATGAAATATTTATCACTATTCTCGGGGATTGGAGGGTTTGAGCTCGGGATTGGATCCGAGCACGAGAATATAGGTTTCTCCGAAATAGACAAATATGCAGTACAAATTTATCAAAAACATTTCCCAGATCATAAAAACCATGGAGACATCACCAAACTCGACCCCGCAATTATTCCCGATTTCGACCTACTCTGCGGCGGATTTCCTTGC
The DNA here is from genome assembly GCA_040388945.1 of Patescibacteria group bacterium. GTDB lineage: Bacteria > Patescibacteriota > Minisyncoccia > Phycocordibacterales > PALSA-1337 > C7867-002. Next base: position 12,103 of record JAZKAW010000026.1, on the reverse strand, counting down.
CAAAGCTTTAGTATTGCTGGAAAGCGACGAGGTTTTAGTGACACGAGGGGAACTCTGTTCTTTAACATTGCGGACATATTGCGAGCGAAGAAGCCTCGTCTATTCCTCCTTGAAAACGTTAAAGGATTGCTTAGTCACGACAACGGACGCACTTTCGCAACTATCATTTCCACGATTGATGAGCTGGGGTACGACTGTCAATGGCAGGTGCTTAACAGCAAGGATTTCGGAGTCCCCCAGAATCGGGAAAGAGTGTTCATTGCAGGACATATTAGAGGAACGCCCAGACCCAAAGTATTTCCTCTCGAAGCGGATAGCCGATCGGATATTGTCTTACCAACACTCACAGCACGATATTGGGGAGCACAAGCAAACGGTGGCTATATCGGTACAAAGCAGACGAAAATCGGGACTTTCCGAACCCACAAAGACGGAAATGGATTCAGAGAAGTAAAGAGCGGATTATGTCCGACAATTCCTGCAAGAGCAAGAGAAGATGGAAGTGGACAACCTGTAATAATTCAACGGCCACGAGGAAAAAATAAAGGTGGTGAGCATGCAATCGCACCAACTATGACAGGAAAATCTTACCCAGATAATAATCATGTGGGGGGGGTCCGAAGGCTTACACCGACCGAATGCGAAAGACTCCAAGGTTTCCCCGATTCGTGGACCGCCGGAGTGAGCGATACTCAACGATACAAATGCCTAGGTAATGCAGTGACGGTAAATGTAATTAGAGAAATTTGTAAAAAACTTCTATGAAAATAGTAAATGAAAAGCCCCCGATATGGAATGAGTGTAATGAAGCCTTCAAACTTCCCCACGGCGTGGTATTCCCCTACGACCACGTTCTCTATAACCCCGATGGTATAACCGTCCCAGATGACCTCATGGTCCATGAATCCGTACACGAGCGCCAGCAGGAAGAAATGGGCGGATCAGCAATATGGTGGGCTAAATATCTCCAAGACAAAAACTTTTTAATAGACCAAGAAGTACAAGCCTACGGAGCACAATACAAGTTCATCTGTGGAAAGGTGAAGGATAAGAATGCTCGATACAAGAATCTCCACATTATTGCTGATCAACTCTCAAGCCCCCTATACGGGAGCGTCATAGCCTATACAGATGCGATCCGCAGGATTAGGCAAGAAGCTACAAAATAGTTATAAATTAAATAATCATCACTATGGAAAAAGCAATAGAAGGAGGGTACTATCCACTTTCATGTCCAGGTGATGAAGATTATGTAGTGAATGATTTGGCAAAGCAACTCTACGTCTTAGACCCTACTTTCTGGCAATCACTGGGTAAGGCTTGTGGGTGGGGAAAAGCGAAAGATTACGATATAAGAAAAGGTGAACCAGAATATTCAGATTGGGTTATATATTCATGGGGATGGTATTTTCACCGATTCATCGACCACCTAGCGGAAGGAAAGGACGCAGAATCCTTCTTCTCCGAATTACTATCTAAATAAACCCCCTCTATGCCAATAAAAAATGAAGAATATACAATAGAAGATAATGCCGTGGCGATTGTAAATATTGCACTATTTTTAGTGATTATTATTTTGCTATTTAACTAACCATGCCAAAACCAACAACAAAGACAGGGGTGAGGAAGGTGAAGGCAGATACTATAACAATAAAAGGGAGAGCCTTAATTCACAAAGACTTTCATACCCTATTCTGTACTGTCCCAGATGATGTTAATTACCACGGAAGTAAAAACATGATTATACACAACACACGTTGTATTCTCGACACCTATAAGAACAAACTCATTCTGACGGACTGCACCATCACCTATCATCTAACTAAACAAAAGTAAATGAAGACATATTACGCACCCACGTTTATCGACGAATCAAGAACTCTACCTAATAGACAGGGGAATTCCAAACCAACAGGTAATTTAAGAGGAATGGTTTTTACAAGAACATTCTATAAAACAAAGACGGGTAAAATAACTTCTAAACGAGGCATTATCCCTTTTAAATGGGTAGAAGATACAGAAGAATCAAAAGCAGAAGCTCTCGAAAATGCTCTCATTGGACTTGAAGAAATGAGAGAATTAGACGCAAACCCCCCACTCACTTTTGTGCCAGATATTTTAAAAAATAATTTAACCCCATAAGGACTATATGAAGAAAGCACTAACAGAACTGTATTATGCATTTACCACAAGGAAACAAGCCTGTAAGCACTGGTCTACTTTGAAGCACTTTGTTTGGAGAATGAATCGCCATTATGAGAAAAATAATTTATACATGTAATATGAAAGAAACAACAACAAATGAAATTCACCCAAATTCAGTACATCCATGTTTATGTGATGTGTGCCTAAAAGCCCGTGGCGAAGAGTTAAAAAGACTTCGTGATTCAGTCCTCTCCCTCAAAGCCGAAGAATTGAATAAGGAGTTGGAAAGGACAAAAGTTGAAGTTGAAGCACCGACTTTTAGCATACCACTTGACCCACTTATCGCAGGAGACCAAGCATTTAATAAAGGGCTTGAGATTGCTCAGAAATTAGTCGCAGATATTCTTAAATAAAATATATGAAATCAAAAGTAAACGAAGACAATTCACAACAGGCATGTTGCGCTCATATTAATGTAAAGTATAAACCCATAGAAAATGACAATGGACTTACTTCATGTAACTGGGAATGTGTTATTTGTGATACAAAGTTTGTACCCATCCCACTCAATGCTCGTAAAATAGGAGAGGAAGGACTTGTTAAAAAAGTTACTGTCTCATCTGGCGGTGCTGAAGCAATGGCAAAAATTGCATCCATTCAATTTTCAAAACATGATAAAAAAGAAGATAAGTGGTCGTTGAAATATTGCGAAAAATGTATACAGATGACTAATCATAGACAAGATTTATGTCTTAAATGCTATAAAAAAGCAGAGAAGCATAACAATCTCTGTACTTGTGACGATTGCATAGGCATAGGTGTTTCTACTCCCTCTACTATGGAGGAGAGATTTGATAAAATTCAAGAATCAACAAATTATAGCGAGTATACTCATAAGAGATTTTGCTGTGGTGGAGATTATTGTAAAGGAGACCATCTCGGTTTTATCAAATCCTTCATCCAAGAAGAGCTAGAAAGGGCGAGGGGGGAGGAGAGGAAGAGAATAGAGAAAAAGTATAAAGATATATTCGATTGGTTACATGGATTAAATGGTGAATTTCCTGACTTATCTCAAAAGCCCCACTATCGTTTTAGAAGTGAATTAGATAAAAAAATTAAAGATATTAACTCAAAAGAGAAATAGAGATATGATTAAATGTATTTACAAAGCACATGAATTAGATAGGGAACACTGTGATAGGCCAGCAGATTATATTTATCTTGGTAAATCATATTGTTTTGAACACATGGAAATACGGGGAAATGAACAAAGAGAAAAAGAGTTTGAACGTAAAAATAAAACCTACCCCACTGTAGAAATGGGGTAGTTGGTCTCCTTGGGGGAGCGTTGGGAAGTGCCGTCAGGTAGCGAACTTGTCGGTCTCTCCGTAGATTCTATAGCCACGAATGGCTTGGCGAATGAGCTTAGCTGATGGCTTGTGCCAAAGCTGACGGATCCGCTGTAAAGTCTTCCTGCGTGAATTGCGATAATACTTCTTCATAGGCCCTGCTGGTGAGAGATTATGAAGGAGATGAATGCGAGCGCGATCGACACGCCGGCGAGGAACGAGACGAAGGCCGTAAGTAGTTTGGCTTTCAATGTCATCCCTCCGTTTCGGCAAGCGGGATTGCTGGCCGTGGTTTCTGGTTAATGAGGATATTCCAGTACTTTTTAACCCCGAACAGTATCGGGCGTTTGTCATTGTCGGGTGGATTGCACCCGTTTGCGCATCGATCAGAGCAGAACAGTTGCCCGTCCTTCTTCTTTGCGATGGTGATCGGAACTCGCAGTCTGCACGCTTTGTTATGGCATACGATTCGCTGGCTCATAAAATAGCTTTCTGCCGTAAGTATACACCTGAATTACACCACAAACCGAGTTATCCACAGGGTACTATTTACTATAGAAAGTGGTATAATTCAGGCACGGAAGGCGAGTGTCAATAGGGCGATCGGGCATACCATGATCATGTCTGATCGGCGTAGCAAAAGAGCGGACAGGGCAGGCTCGAATGCAA
>JAZKAW010000026.1:0-7930 GCA_040388945.1 Patescibacteria group bacterium | reverse complement strand
GGACACCACGTGATGAGCGCCAAGCATCACATTTTGCGGGAGTAGCTCAGTGGGAGAGCGTTAAAGACGGTGGTTCGATTCCATCCTCCCCGCACCATTATCAATTAAGAAGCAAAAATGTTAATAAAAATAAAAGGACCAGAAGCATGTAAAAATAAGAGGTGTAATAGCTTACGAAGGCATGGAAGTGCATTTTGTCAGGGATGCTCAGATGAGCATAATGGGATAGTGAGGATTCCGGTCGATGTGAAGTCCTTTGAAGGCGTGGTTATGTCCAAAGGAGAATGAGAACCCCACACTCAAGTTGCAGGAAAGGAAAGAGGGTAAAGGTTACTCTAAGAAGTGGTAACATCATGTTCGGGAAGTTTAGTGACAAGAAAAGCGGCAAGATAATATTGGACCTGGAGGGCGTAACCGACTTCACAGGATTTACATCCAAAGTGTTCGAGGGGAAAAAGGTCACAATAGAGATGAGCAATGTCCGGGCATTCAGCATTTACAAGCCAACAACAAAGCAATGAGCAAGCAAATACCAAAAACAGGTCCGAAACCAATCCAAAGGCCAGCAAAAGACCTCTCATACTACATCACCCTATTTACCCTCGAGGGACACAGTACATGGAGAGCGTTCATGAGCCAGAATAAAGAAGGTTTCCTGAATGACCAGAAAAACTGGGGAAAGAACCCAACCAAGATCACAAAACAAAACACTATGAGGATAGACCGATTAACCGGGCAGATAATACCACTACCATAGATGAAGCTCGGAGAGAAAATAGAAATAGGACGACCAAGGAAGCCAAAGACCTATCTAGATTACTTAAGAGAAGCCATCGCCCGAGAAAAGAACCTATACACAAACTATGTCAGCAGACCTAACACAAATACTGAAGAGCCTACAGACGAATGGGACAAAAGGTCCAAACGGAGTTCTCGTGCCTGCGGGAAGCGACAAGGTTGATAGTTTGAAAAAAGAGGATAAACCAAAGGGTAAAAGGGGTGGAGTACGTCCTAATTCTGGAAGGAAGACTTTAGACAAGACGATAATCACAAAAGGAATAAAGGCTTGGATGAATGATCATGCAAATGAATCAGTGCCTTTAACTCTCATGGATAGGAAGACTGGCAAGACTGTCACGATAAAAAAGCCACGACGCGTTATAGCTATTGAGAAACTCTTTGAAATAGGAGTCAAGGGTGACAGCGTGGCCGGCAATGTGTCTGCAATCAAAGAATGGCTCGATAGATACGCAGGAAAAGCGGCGCAACCTATACGTGGAGAAGGTGAGGACGATCCGCCAATCAAGTTGCATGTCGACAATTTGGAGGAATTAGTAAACAAAGTCTATGGAGGAGGGAATTAAATCATGTATATCGGAGGCAAAAAGAGCAGGATGCCCTTCCGATCAGACGATACAATTCCTAAACTGTGCTTATATTCCATACCCCTGGCAACTTAGATTTCATGCAGCAGCACGGGCAGCAGATGAACAGGATGGTCCCGTAGACATAGGACTCGGAGGAGCTCGAGGACCAGGTAAAAGCCATGCAGTATTGTCCCAGGCGGCACTCGATGATTGTCAGCGCCAAGCAAACCTCAAGGTGCTATTCCTACGTCAGACAGGTACATCGGCAAAGGAGTCGTTCGACGACTTGGTGAACAAGACCCTGCGGGGGCATATCGTGTATTGGAAGACCCAGAACTCTTTGAGGTTCGAGAACGGGTCCAGGATTATCCTCGGTGGATTCAAAGACGAGCGCGACATCGACAAGTACATCGGTATCGAGTACGACCTTATCATAGTGGAAGAGCTCACACAGCTATCTGTGGAGAAGTACGAGAAGCTCCGCGGATCGCTTCGAACATCGAAACCGAACTGGCGTCCGCGCATGTACACGTCATTTAACCCTGGTGGTGTAGGGCATGCGTGGGTAAAAGAGCGCTACGTCGTCCCTTTCAGGGCGAATGAGCAGAGGTTTACGCGGTTCGTTCCATCCACATACAAGCAGAACCCGGCGCTTAACAAAGAATATATTGAGTACCTTGAAAGCCTCCAGGGTGACCTAGGAAGAGCGTGGAGAGAAGGAGACTGGGATTTGTTTGAAGGGCAGTATTTCGACGAATGGCGAAGGGATAAGCATTCGTGCGAGCCGTTCCAGATACCAGACAGATGGCCGAGATTCCTATCCATCGACCCGTCGGGCAGATCGGGAATAACATCGTGCCATTGGTACACGGTCGATTCGGACGGCAGAGTCTATGTCTACCGCGAACACTATGCAACAGGCATGGATATGGACGAGCATGCGGAGGCTATAGCAAAGCTGTCGTGCGACGAGAACGGGATAGAGGAAAAATATCAGTATGGGGTGATAGATGCGGCGGCGTTCGCGAAGGCAGGATATTCGGAGACTGCGGTAGAGATTTACATGAGACATGGAGTCGGAGTTACTTATCAGCTCATGCCGGCGGCGAAGGAGCGAGTGGTCGGATGGAACGTATTGCACCAATATTTACGCATCGATAAAACAACTGTGGATAACCCCAATCCACAACCCATGCTAAAGATATTCAAGACCTGTGTTAATATGATACGGACGATACCATCTCTCCAGCACGATAGGTTACATCCTGAAGACGTGGATTCGAAAGGTGAGGACCATGCGGCAGATGAACTCAGATATTTCCTCCGCACTCTGCGAGAAGGAAAGGCGCCCCGACCCGAGAACGCGGTGCAGAAGCGAATTAGGCAGTTGAACGAGCAGGATGAGTCTTATAACTTTAATTATTCACACTAAAAATATATGAACGAACCACTACAACCAGTACCGGGATCATGGGATGTGCAGATTGAATGGAAGGCGGGAACAACCGATGAGGAGCGAGACGGAGCACAGTCATTTATCAACCACGTGTCCGAGGAAGCAAACGACAAGGAGTCAGAGATTCCAGACTGCGTGACTGGTGTCACTATCAGAAAAGTTCAATAAAAATATATGGCAAAAAAGGAAAAAAAACCGGTGATTGGTGAATCTAAAGGCAACAAGCCCGACAAGGACGTAGAGAAGCGTCTGCGCGCTAAGAAAACCACGCCGACCTTTCAGCCAAACTCTACAGACAATGTAGTTTCAAAGTATGTCGAGAAGCGCACGAATGAGATGATAAAGTTCCGTCAGCAACTCAAAGTCGAAGGACGATGGAGAGAGGCGGACAACGAATATGTGCCCCATGAGCTAGATTTCGGCACTACACGCAAGCGTTTCGAGACCGACCAGGATACAGGTCTTCGAAGCCGAATGGTGCCCGTAGGAGACATTACACAGCAATGGCGAAGCGCGACGAGCGCGTCGACTTTGCTTGATAAGATACAGACTGCGATCGGAATGATTGTGGACCAGATGCCCGAGGCGGAGCTTGTTCCTCTTTTAAAACGATACGAAAAGACTACGGACGTGGCATATGCTCTATGGAAGCGAAACTGGCAGATATCGGGGTCCAAGGACAAGCTCAAGATAACGGTATTCAACCTATTTAAATACGGATGGGCAGCGCAGAGGACATATCCCCACAAGTACGTGATAGAAAAGCGCGTGCGAACTACAGTGGATACGGAGAACCCGGAAAATGACACGTTCGAGAACCGAGAGATCGAGCGATACAACGATGTGGATGTTCAACCTCTCGATGTGTTTCGCACATGGCTCGACGAGATGACGCTACCTTATCAGCCGGACTCGATGAAGGAGTGCTACCACGAGGTCGACATGGACTACGACACGTTCATGACCGAATACGGGGACTACCCAAACTCGAAGTTCGTTCCTCCAAACTCGTACATGGCGCGCAGCAATGAGGAGTCAAAGGTCAAGATTGGTGGGACTATTCGCGATGACACCAACTCGGACCTTAAGGACCGCTCGGACATAGTCACGGTAGGATTCTTTGAGTCAGTACGCAAGGACTTGTTCGTTATCTACATTCCAAAGTGGAAAATACCAGTATACACAAGCCCGCTTCCAAACGACGAGGGCTATTTGTCTATCACCCACACCATGTACATTCTCCGCACGGCCAAGTTGCCTTACGGCGTATCTATCTGGGAGATAATCCGACAGAACAAGGCACTCTACGACAAGTTCAAGAACTGCACGATGGACCAGCTTTTGCTATCTATCATGAAGTCGTTCTTCTACACGGGTACGAACATGAACCTTGGGGATGGCAAGATCAAGGTTGTTCCAGGCGAGGGACGACAGATCACGTCGTCAACTGGAAAGCCGGAGATAATCTGGAACGAGGTGCCAGGTCCAGGCGAGGAGTCGTGGAAGGGCATGGAAGCGCTTTCGTCTATGATGGACGACGAGACGGGTATCACACCTACTCTTGAAGGAGAAATAACCGGAAAAACCCTCGGAGAGATTCAGCTCGCGCGAGAAGCGGCGTTACACCGACAGAAGACTCCCGTCGACAACATTGCATGGCTTATCGAGCAGGATGCGTACCTGCGCTTGTCATGGATGAGCCAGCTCTACACTATCCCAACTATCAAAGAGTTCACGAATACCCAGGAGCTCATGGATTTCGAGAAGGAGAGCGAGATGAGTCATTCAGAGCTATTCCAGGCGGCACCAACCGAAGATGATCCAGCTCCAAAGCTCACAGCTACCTACCTACCACAGTTATCACTTCACCTCGAGGATTCGGACGGAAACCTAGTAGCTGGTAAAGAGTCGAAGTTCTACCAGCTCGGACACAAGAAGGACCAGATACACCCAAAGAAACTCAAGTGGCGCGGTATCTTCAAGGTGCTTCCACGATCCATCATCGACAGCTCACAGACGCTCGAGCGTGCGACGAAAATGGAGCTCGCGAACGTGCTCATCCCCGTGCTCGGAAGTCCATTACCGAACGGTATGCAACTCTACGCCAAGATAGCGCGTCAGATGGTGAAAATCGTCGAGCAGGACGAGGAGGATTGGCTACCAGATTCATGGATAGACTTCCTCAAGAACGGTCCGCAGGCACAACCAGCGGGTCCAGGCGGTCCGTTAGTAGCACCACAGCCAGGGGGAGCGCCACCACAGGGTGGACAGCCACAAGGGGGTGAAACGATGCAGGGTGCGCAGGGAATGGGACAACAGCAGGCTCCTACCGTAGTACCTCGGGGTCAGGTATCAGGTGCCACACCGCCGTCCATGGGGAAGGTGGGAGGGATATTCCAGAAACCATTATAAAAATAATTAAAATATATGAACGAAGAAGTAAATAATCCAACACAAAAAAGCAAAGTACGAAAAGGGGATAAATATCCTGATGCTATCAGTGCAATGAAAGCGGCAGCAAAAAGAAATGGTGAAATTAAAAAGCGCACCACATCTACGGGATATATGCCACGAGCAGAGATGATAAAAAAGAATAAGAAATTTGGTGCAAAGGCATTATCAGAACCACTCATCAGCAAGAAGGGGATGAAGACAGAACAGAGAAAAGATGATGCTTGGCGATTACACGGAGAATATACAGACTAAATCCATGTCCCAGAAGCAAATCAAGCGTGTGAAAAAGCACACCGTAAAAGAAGTCCTCAAGAGCATCACATGGTCCGTGGAGAACGGAAAACTCCTGCTCCTATCGACTATCACCGATGAGTTTATAACCTTGGACATTAACGCAATCAACAATGGCAAAACTCAATAAATCAGAATCAGGTGCGGTGTTCGCCATCATGGATAAGCCGGGATGGGCGGCGCTTATGAAACTCGTCGCAATGACGATAAATGACCTCAATGCTCGAAGTGTACCGGGTACAAACGCCTTTGAGACGCTACGTTCGCTTCATATCCGTGAGGGCAAGGTCGATGCCCTCAAAGAGTTCTTCAACGGGATAGAGAACGGAGAGAGCTTAAGCGAATAACCTATGTCAATACCAGAACACTCAATACTACAACTCGCGGGACCGGATGGCACAGCCGAGTTCGACGTGGATCCAGCACGAGAGGTATTCGTGCTTAAAATGGGCAAGGAGAGCAAGAAGTTCAATAGGATCGATCTGTGGGCGCTTGTATACGCGATATCGGGACCAGAGCAACAGGATAAAATGATGCCGGTGCGCCGAAGCGAAGTGCTTACCTATCGTCGTATACACAAGATTCGCCTCAAGAAGGCGATGCCGGAGGGCGGGATAATCACATGCAGATGTGAGATCAATGTGGAGAAAGTTGTTGTGGAGGGTCTCAATGGGATGATAGAGCAACAGGCCAAGAAACTCGATGTGACGACTGGCGTGCCGATGATCGGAATGGGTAGATGAGTTATCCACAGAGAACTTGACTTTTATTAAACATTAATCGGGTTTATACTTACAGCACATATGCCAGAACCAACAATAATTACGGCGCCAGTAGCAAAGGCACCGACGAAGCAAAAGAAAACGGAGGTAAAAAGTCCACAGAAATTTGTCACCGTCGACCAGTTTAATAAGTTAGCCGAGGCGATAACGAAAATCGGAGAGGCGGTAGTAGAAATGAAAAGTAAACCAGCTCCAACGGTCGCAGAGACAGAGGAAGTCAAGAATGTAAAAAAGGCGGGTCCAGACAATGCTCCAATCCCACCATCTTGGGAAGAAAAGGCGCAAGAGATTCTCGGAGAAGTTCTCGATCATTGTGAACTGTATCAACCGCCAGCAGGAGGAACTCACTTCACAGTAGTGATTAAAGCAGAATTCTCAAACGCTCCTAAGGAATACCTCGAGAGAATGAAGGTGGACCGAAGGACAAAGGAGATAGGATCGGGGGGTATTTCAGCAGTCGAAGTATGGTGCAAACTTATCAAGCAGAACCTCAAAAAGAGGTAATTAACAAAATAACAATCACATTTTTATGGTAAACCCATCAAATCCAGGAGTAGCAGGAAATAGTTCAGTAGAGCATGACGGACGACCAGACTCATCACACGAGCAGGAGGTCCGAAAGGCAAATAAGGGAGGCAACGACACCATGTCAGGAGAGGAAAAGGCCGGCGCCAATGAGCCAGACAAGAAGGGCGAATTGAAATAAACCCATGAAGACTAAAGAAAAAAAGGAGGTCAAGAAGGAGGAGAAGGACGAAGTGTCCAAGGAAAACACAAAAGCTATCAAGACGAAAAAGAAGATGGCGATTGTCGATAAAAAGGACAATTACGAGAAAACTCCCTCAAAGGATCTAAAAAAAAAGAGGACCACATCGAGCGGATTCATGCCGAGATAGCACCAATTAAAAGCATTTATTATAACGAAACTATGTCAAAAACAATCAAACTTACAATCGGAGAGCGACTAGCGGCATTGAAGATTTTCGATGCATTTAAGGGCGGAATGACTGAGCTTTCAGCCATTCTAGACGACGTCAAGAAGCTCATTGTTACCGAGGAAGAATGGACCAAGGCAAAGTTGGTCAAGACTCCAGCCGGAGAGGGCAAGGAGAACTGGAAGTGGGAGGAAAATGACGAGACTACCCACAAGGAAGTTGAGCTCGACACTAACTCAATTGCATATCTCGCCCGAACTATCAAGTCTAAGAGCGACAACAACGAGATCGTTCTTACCGATGTTCCGCTTATCAGCCTTAGCAAGAAAATAGCATGAGTACCTGTACCAACTGTCATGGAGAGGGACTTGTAGGAGCCGGCGATAAGCCTTGGCTTAAGCAGGGACCGATCGGAACATGTAAGCCATGTAGCGGAAGCGGAAAGATTGCAGACGCAGTAGAACCCGAGGCGGCCCCAGAGGTCGTAGAGGTCCCAAAAGCGGAAAGCGCGGAGTTATCTCCAGAATCATCAGAGCTATCTTCGACTGATACCGCGCCTACCGAGACTGTACCTTCATAAATTTACTAATCACGCCTCGAAAGAGGCTTGGTGAGAGGATCCGAACACACACATTACACTCGTCG
>JAZKAW010000025.1:1034-5567 GCA_040388945.1 Patescibacteria group bacterium | reverse complement strand
TTATCAGATCTAATCATATTGAAGTTATGACCATAAAGAAAAACAAGCCAGCTTCAGCTGAATCAGCGAAGCACGGGAAAGGCGGCGTGCCTGTTGAGAGTCCTGCCCTATCAGAAGAGAATGCGGAGGAGACAGAAGGTAAAGAAAAAGAAGCAGGAAGCAGGAAGCAAAGTAGCGGCATCAGTGACGCACTGGATGCAATCCGTACAAAGTTCGGCGAGGATTCTATTATGAAGTTAGGTGAGAAGCCTAAGGTCAATGTGAACGCCATCCCAACCGGATCACTCGGTCTCGATTGGGCCCTAGGTATTGGTGGTATGCCACGAGGTCGCATTATAGAAATATTCGGCCCAGAGTCATCTGGAAAGACTACGTTGGCTTTGCATGTCGTAGCCGAAGCGCAAAAGCTCGGTGGTGTTTGTGCATACATAGACGCGGAGCATGCTATGGATCCTGAATATGCTTCCAAGCTTGGGGTCAAGATCAATGACTTGCTCATTTCCCAGCCAGATACTGGTGAACAAGCTCTTGAAATTGTAGACAGTCTCATAAGAACCAATAAAATGGACGTCATTGTCATCGACTCAGTGGCAGCACTCACACCTCGTGCCGAAATCGAAGGAGATATGGGCGCTCACCATGTCGGTGCTCAAGCTAGACTTATGTCACAGGCATTAAGAAAATTAACAGCCATCGTAGCCAAGTCCAAGACTGTGGTCATCTTCATCAACCAGATCCGCATGCAGATCGGCGTGATGTTCGGCAATCCGGAGACCACTCCAGGTGGAAAGGCTCTCAAGTTCTACGCTTCGGTACGTCTCGATATCCGGCGCATCGCTCAGATCAAGAAAGGTGAAGAGATCATGGGTGGTCGTTGTCGCGTCAAGGTGGTCAAAAACAAAGTGGCTGCTCCATTCAAGCAGACAGAGTTCGATCTCATGTACAACGAAGGTATTTCCCAAGAAGGCGAAATCATTGCCCTAGGTGAAAAGTATGAAATCTTATCCAAGTCAGGCTCTTCCTATGCTTTTGGTGAAGTGAAACTTGGCCGCGGCTATGACGCCACACGCCAGTTCCTCAAAGAAAATGTGAAGGTAAAGAATGATGTGTTGAAGGAGATACGAGCGAGGTTGAATCAGCAGTAAAATATATAAAAAATGCCCTGCCCTTCGAAAGATGGGCAGGGCTTTTGTGCGTTTGGGTTAAAGATCCATATCTGTTTCCTTTAGCGTCCTCCGAAGACTTGTCAGCCAGATGGGTCCAAAAGTCGCATTAACAGACTCTAGACTTCTGATGGCAAAACCTTTCTTGTCATCAGATATAAAGTCCTTGATAGTATCCCATTGTCCATAGAAACGATCATTGAAACCAAAATCGAAGCCGAGCCAGAGCCTTGAGCGCAGCACCAGATTCTTAAAGGAAGTATTTCTGATATTTGCTCGTTCTGCCTTGCTAACTGGCAGCTTTTGATCCAAAGGCACTCCTTGTGACAAGAGAACATTGGTTACTTCCATGGTCTTTTTTGGACCGCATCCCTTTGCCTTCAGACAAAGTGGGGTTTTTTGCAATTCACGTGCCAAGTCACCGACAGTCATGAAACCAGCGTTCACGAGAGCGTTCGCTGTTTGAACCAAAAGCAACTTGCGTAGTTTTTCTGGTGACTGCGCCAAAAAAGCGTCCAGTCTCTTTGGCGTAAGATGCCGTTTCTTTCTTACGTGTCTAACTTGTTTAGGATTGATTGTTTCAAAGGTCAATTCCGACACAATGTGACCCGGAGGAATTAGATTCCAAGCACTTAACAACGGTACGACGAGGGCAGAAATCTGCCGTGTCTGTTCTGGGGTTGTCTTTTTCATTCTGAAATAAGGTAACCACCTTTTACTAAAGCAGTCAATCCTTTTTGCCTTTTCCCCAAAAAACCTATAGACTACCCCCATCATCATTATTTACAGGCTTTTAACCTACTTTCATGTCCATCCTCGAATACAGCGAAATCACCGAAAAGAAATTCATCGTCCTCGACGGTGCTCCATACGAAGTACTCACTGCTCACGTTTTCCGCAAACAACAGCGCAAGCCGGTCAATGCTACCAAGCTCAAAAACCTCATGACAGGCAAGGTCACTGAGTACTCATTCCATGTGTCTGACAAAGTCGAAGAAGCGGAGATAGAATCTCGTGAAGTAAAATATCTCTACAACGCCAAAGATCTTTGGTGGTTCTGTGAGGCAGAAGACCCATCCAAGCGCTTCAGTGTGACTGATGAACAAGCTGGCCCACAAGCCAAATTCCTCAAGCCCAACACCGTGGTAGAACAGCTCCTCTTCGATGAACAGCCTATGGGCTTCAAGATGCCTATATCAGCCGAATTACGCGTCACTGAAGCTCCTCCAGGCATCAAGGGTGATACAGCCACTGGTGGTCAGAAAGTCATCACCCTAGAAACCGGCGCCACCATCAACGCTCCCCTTTTCGTCAATGAAGGAGACGTCATTCGCATCAACACCGAGACAGGAGAATATCGAGAGCGTGTCGGCAAGTAAAGATCAACAACAACGCATCGGATTCGGATACACGCATATTTTAAAAACGGTACGGACTTGCGTCCTACCGTTTTTAAAATTGCTATGCTCGCCCGAAAGGGCTCCGCAATGTATCCTTACCGATGTGTTGTTGTTGATCTTTATGAAGCTACATACGGCAATAACGCCATGAATCTTGCCCTTTTAACCGCCATCGCCAACTGTCGCTGATATTTGGCAGCGATACCTGTGCGCTTGCGAGAGAAAATACGGCCATGAGGATTCAAGAATTTCTTGATCACTTCTGTGTCCTTGTAATCTATATACTTAATATTGTGCTGACTAAAGTAACATTGCTTTTTCATTTTAGTAATTTATTTTTGTTTAATTTGTGTAATTTTTCCTTCTTCCATTTTCCATCTTCCCTTGATTTTAAAACGGTATATCATCAGGATTAATCTCCTCTGACGGATAATCTATCTTGTCTGCTGGAGCATCAGGAGCGGATTCACCACCCTTTGATACACTGGTCGTACCACCCACAGAAGAACTAGAACTTGACCCTCCTCCTGTTGGACGATTGCCGAACTGTACTGTGTCTGCGATGATCTCTGTGCGATATTTCTTCTCACCGTCCTTACCGTCCCATGATCGTGTTTGTAAACGTCCTTCGAGATAAACCTGTGAACCTTTTTTCATATATTGAGCGACTAGTTCACCAATCTTGCCGAAAGCAGAAATATTGTGGAATTCTGTATTGTCTTTCTTGTTACCCTCTTTGTCCTTGTACGTATGATTGGTAGCGAGACCGAAACTACAAACTTTCATACCTGATGGCAAGGCCTTGAGTTCTGGATCGCGAGTAAGATTTCCGATGAGAAGTACTTTGTTTAGATACATAATGGTAATTGATATTAGTAGTTAGTAATTAGATTGTGCTGATACTATTTTAACTTATTTTCTAGTTACTAGTTATCAGCCACTAGTTACTAAGCTTCCTTTACCATATTGTCGATGCTCTTATCCATTTCTTCGATACTAGCTGGGGCAACATCCTTTTTCTCCTCTACAAGAGCTCCTGAAACCGTAGCTAGTGGCTGCTCTGCTGTAACGCCAGAAGTAGCCAGAACAACTGCGGGGGCACGCTTGCCGAGATAAGTATTCTCACGAACAGTAGAGATGAGGAGCATACGCAAAACTGAGGGGTGAAGCTCCATAGCTTTCTTGACTGCCTCTATCTTGTCAGCACCGAGCTCGAACTTGACCCAGCCGAAAAATGCCGTGTCATACTTGTCATAGCCACCTGTCACTGTCTTTTTGCGGATAGTGTAGGCCAGCTGTTGCTGGTGAGGTGCTTCTTCAGTTATAAACTCTGCGCCAGCATCTCCTATAATCTTTTTGAGGGCTTCTGCCTCGGTCGGGACTTTTTCGTCCGGAACTCCAGCAATGAGGTACCCTATCTCATAGACCGATTGGTCATCATGATTTGTTTCTGTCATATGTGTTGTAGTCTGTGACCCGCAAAGAATGATCTTTTTTGGGACCCTTCGACTGAAGGGACATACTACGGTTACTTATAATATGCCAAGACCTTATCACGTATTTTGCCCCAACGCAAGAGCATCTATCCCGCAGGCTGGAAAGTGGTATGCGAAGGTGTTGGTATTGTATCAGGCAAGAGTTAGAAAACAGTTAGAAAGTACCGAAGAAATGGTGAGGATTCGTAATTCCCCATACAGCACACAAATTTTGTGGGTGCAAACAGAGCTACCCCAACTTCTATCTAACCGTAACTACACCTTTGCACCCACAAAATTTGTGTGCTGTATAGGGAATTATTATAAACTAAAAGTCTCTTTTTCTATGTTTTGACTTCGATATTTATTGACACATTAATCACTTCATGTTAAATTATTTTCGTAGTAATCTTGAAAAAACAACCAAGGAAGGACTCTTGTTATGGATAAATTTCAGGTAAAGATGGCAATTGCCGGTGTTTGTTTTGGTATTTA
>JAZKAW010000025.1:0-1024 GCA_040388945.1 Patescibacteria group bacterium | reverse complement strand
ATTGCCCCGCCTGTGAGTGCGCCTACTGCAATTCTGCCAGGCAAAGTAGCAGCAATGGTATTCTGTTTCATTGTCTGGGAATGCACATTCCCGTTTGCCATTAAAGAACTAGGGACGCTGGCTATGACAAATTGGCCGATGATTATCGGCGCGGGCATAGTTAGTGCCCTGGGTATGTTGTGCATGACAGGAGTTCTGTCCAAAGCCGAACCTCAAAAAATCGGCCAGTTGATAGTACTCATGATAATTGTTCAAACAGCTGTGACCGCAATTTATCAGACTATAATGGATCGAGATATTTCGCTGAGTAGGTGTGTCGGATTTGCTCTTGCCGCAGCTGCCATTTTTCTCCTCAATAAGAAATAGCCAATAATAAGTGGGCCCCGCTCAACGTTCAATCGTAGAGCGGGATTTTTATTTCAAAAATATCCTTCTCGCATTCTCCATTAACTTCTCAACAACTACCCCCTCTTCTTCCCCCCTGATCTCCGCAATTTTCTTCACCACTTCAATCACGTAACCCGGCTCATTTCTTTTTCCTCTATAAGGAGCTGGTGCCACAAATGGGCAATCTGTTTCTGACATTATGTTCTCGAGCGGAATATTCTTGATTATTTCATCATAATTTCGGGCAAATGTTAAAACTCCTGTAAATGACATGGTGTTCCCCATTTCTACAATATCCTTGGCATCTTGGAGAGTTCCAGCAAAGAAGTGGAAGTTGGCGGGGACTTTTGAATGATGCTTCAGTATTTGAATAGCTTCTTGGTAGGCATTATGAGCGAGGGGAGACCTCGCTAGCGAGGTCTCCCCTCGCTCATTTCTGACATGCAACATCAGTGGTTTCTTTATTTCATTAGCCAACTCAATATGCTGTATAAATAATTTCCTCTGGTGATCCATGTCCTCAGGTTTTGAATGAAAATAATCCAGACCACATTCGCCAATGGCAACCACTTTCGAGTGCTTGGCCAATTCTTTTATACGTTCAAATTCGGTATTCGCGTTTTCGGCAACTGTATCG
>JAZKAW010000024.1:0-2184 GCA_040388945.1 Patescibacteria group bacterium | reverse complement strand
CTTAACCACGCAAAAATGAAAAAGAACAAAGGATTCACCCTCATAGAACTTCTGGTCGTTATTGCTATTATTGGTGTGCTTTCTTCGATTGTTCTGGCGTCTGTCAATTCTGCTCGCATCAAAGGTCGAGACGCTAAAAGAAAAACAGACCTTAATACCATCTACACAGCCCTTAATCTTTACTTCACGAACAATGGCTGCCTCCCTACCACTTCTGCGACGGCCTGCCAAGGAGCTGCTGGATATTCTGAGGCCAATGTCGGAGGGTGGGATTATAGTTCTCAATCTGGCTTTCTACAATTTTTAGTGAGCGCCGGTGTCATTGCTCAAGTACCGGTTGATCCTCTAAACAACGGCACTGGAGACGTGTTCTTCGGCGGTACTGGATACTCGTATGCATATTATTGCTACAACACGAACCACACCGTAGCCCTCGGAGCAAAACTTGAATCAGGAGCCCTATATTGGAAATCTATTTCCGGAAGCGTCAGCTCAAAATTCTTCTGTAGCTAAACAAAAATGGCAAATGTAGAGTTCAGTGAGAATATCCCGACCTTCACTTCGCGCAGGCTTCTAGGCGATGAGGTCACTCCAAAGATGACCAACCTCTTGATAAAGGTGGGGCTCGCCTCTTCTCCCATCGCTGCCAAACGAGTGATGATCGGGATCATAGCCCTCTGTTTCCTTGGTGTTCTTTTCATCATATATTTAAGCTTTTTTAGAGGATCGACTGAACGTATCTTGCCAAATAACCCCACTCCAGAGCAGATTCGAAACATCATGGATAATCCTAAGTCTTTCAAAAAATAAATGAAATCCAGACTTAATAAAGGATTCACCTTAATAGAACTCCTAGTAGTCATTGCTATCATCGGACTGCTTTCTTCGATCGTCATCTCAAGCCTCGCTACCGCTCGTCTAAAAGGCAAAGATGCGAGCATCAAACAGCAAATGAGCCAGTTGAGGAACCTCCTTGAATTGAACAAGATTGATTATGACTCATACGCTCAGCTTCAGCCGAACACCTGGTTCAATACCGCCGGTTCCTGCGCTTCAAACATCCCCGGAGGAAATTATTACAACCAAGCAGTGACCATCTGCAATGCCATATATGCCCTCAACGCTAATGATCCTAACAACTTTATGGGCAACAACTACAGCATGTATATGGGCGAACAGACAGCTAACAACAACTTCAAATATTCGATCATGGCCTGGCTTCCAGGCAAAAAGGTCTACTATTGCATGGGGTCAAGCGGCAAATCCTCTGATACAACTGTCCCAAACAATTTCTGGAACCAAGCAGGCTGTTACGGAAACCCATAATTTAAATACCTAAAATGCGCACACACAATCATGGGTTTACGTTGATCGAGCTCTTGGTTGTCATTTCAATCATTGGACTATTGTCTTCGATCGTCATCTCAAGCCTCACCGTAGCAAGACAAAAAGGCAAGGATGGCGCTGTCAAACAACAAGTCAACCAACTTCGCAACCTTATTGAACTTAATTATAGTGAGTATGGGACCTACACACAGATCCAGCCCTATGTCTGGTTTCAAAATCCAACAGACTGCTTGAATGCCATTACAACGGGAAATTACGCGATACAAGCTCAACTTATCTGCTTGAATCTTTTTAAACTCAATGGCAACAGCCCAAACAATTTTTTGGGCCCAAATTATTTTCTTTTCTTAGGCAATGGGGTCAGCAACTCAACCAAGTACTCTATCTCGACTTATTTGCCTGGTAAAGGAACATTTTATTGCGCCGGCTCAAGCGGACGATCTTCTGACAACACCACTAATTCTGATACCTGGGCAAATCCTGGGTGCAGCAACAATCCATGAGTGTCGAATTTGAATCACAACACTTTACAGAGTTCCCCGAACCACGCAAAAGAGGATCTCTACTGATGCGCATGGCCTTTAAGTTGGGAGCAACGAGTGAAAAACAGGCTTTCGTTGTACTGGGAGCTCTTTCACTCGTGTGCGTGATCCTGTCCATCATCGTACTGCGCCTCGGTCTGACACCCAACGGCACAGGCCCTCTTCCCAGAGCAGAAGTAGAGAAGATCTTAGAGAAAACTGCCCACCCCCCTCTCGAAAACTAGGATATACGTGGGCCTTTTGAATACCCTTTCATACTCGAGAGAACCCCGAGCGCAAACCATTCGGTCACAAG
>JAZKAW010000023.1:0-7354 GCA_040388945.1 Patescibacteria group bacterium | reverse complement strand
TTGCGTATCTTGCGCACGTTCACGACGAGGCAGTCTGGAAGATTCTGCTTGTCATGCTGTTTACCGGACTCACTAACGCTGTTGATGGGATTGGCAGAAATGCCATTATCAAAGACGCGGTTCTTGATCCGCGGAATATGCGAATGGCTGGCATCGTCTTCAATTCTATTTACACTGTCGGAATGGTTCTTGGCCAAGGTTTGGCTGGCCATTTGGTCGAGTGGATAGGGTATCCGGGTAGCTTTGTCCTCAATGGATTATCTTTTCTTGTTTTGATTTTCGGATTAAGCAAGATGGATTTTTCCCATTCGAAGAGAGTAAAGGCCGAATGGAAAGGTGTACTTCATATCGTGGGTGACAACCTTAGGTACGTCTTTCGTCACCCAGGTATTCGTACGTGCATTCTTCTGGCTGCGACGGTCACACTGTTTGGTTTTGCCTACAATGTGATTCTTGCAATCATTAATAAAACAATGTTCAACGGCTCGAGACAGGACTATAGCTATCTGGCAGCTGTCGGTGGGGCCGGTTCATTCGTCGGTTCTATTCTATCGATACTCTTCAGTCAGCGTGCGCCAAAGACATTCGCGATCGGGGGATGCTTCATCATGGGAATTTCTCAGTTAGTTTTTTCCCAAGTGACGAATCTGAACCATGGAGCTTTTCTGATGTTCTTCTGTGGTTTTGGTTTTATGTGTGCGTTTTTACCTTTTAGAGGTGCGCTCATGCATATCGTCGAGCCTCATCGCATCGGAATTGTATTGGGGATAACCTTCATGTTTTTCTACGGAGGAATGATGTTCAGCTCTTTCGGTGCTGGATATGTGGCCAAGCATTTTGGATGTCCGGCAGTTCTGGCCGGGTGCGGAAGTGTACTCTTGATGCTTGGATGTCTGATGCCCTTTATTCCCAGCGTAAGAGCAATCGAGTAAGCGCTCGCTTCAATAACCGCCGGCAATTCGTTGTCGGCATTTTTCTTTGCCTTTTCATCGTTACGTTATTCTCCGTAATTCATCATTTTCATACCGCATGCGATACCGACGATGAAGGCAACGAGGGCAGTGATAATGTAGCCCCACATAAGTTAAGTATAGCAGGGAAGGGATGAGAGGTTGAAGGAGAGGAGGAAAAATAGTGGGATTGACTTACGTTTAAAAATGTGACAGAGTAGCTTCAAAGTTCTATGAGATCAAATTACGACACTTTGGTACATGTTCCACGATCGAACCACCTCATCTTTCCGTGGTGGAAACGGAAGATTCTCCATCCCGAACTCCAGGACGGCGGCCCACTCAGCTTCGATGTCAGTGAGATTGAATTTCATCAGCTGAAGGAGCAGAAACGAAGGAAATTCTTGTCTGGGCAGGTGATTTATGACTACCACATCCGACATCACATGCTTGAGGCGGACTTCGGACTGCGTGAGTTCCGGGCTATAGAAGAACGCGGACTCCGGTTCTTCGAAACACACTTTTTCGGTAAAGTGCTGGTTGGGTGGAAATCTGTGATCATGGATCCGACGGCAGCGTATGTACCATTCCAGTGTGTACGGAAGTCCGCACTCATTCTCGACTGGTGCCACATCGAAAATGTACACTTCCATGTGAAGGGGTTTGCAGCGCGGCTTCCAGAAAAATATTTTATGGCTTAGTGTCTGGTGTTCACAACCGCACGAGCTGCACCGGCAGAGAGGTCTCTGTCGGTTTTTTTTATTGCTTTTTATAAGACCTTGTGCGAGATTGTGTTTTGAATGAAACGAAAAACTTTTGCTATTTTCCAATTCTCAATAAATGATCAACTGGTGTTTGTTCCTGAAGTTTTGTCTCTCCATCATCTGGTGGAAATGGCACAAGAGCGATGTAAGGGGCGGCACTTTTGCCAGGTCACTATTACTCTTGCTGTGGGGATCGTCGCGCTTGGGCCCGGAAAGGTGTACGACCCTCCGTCCAATTGGAAAAGGCGTTACGCGGCTCCGTTGTGGAATAAAGATAACTCAACCACAATGTGCCTGGAGCAATTTTTGCAGACTATTCGCGAGCTCTTTTCTGGGGTGAGTTTTCAAGATTTGTTCCTGATCATCTACGATGAATTCTACCGCGTAGTAAATCGTGATGAGCTCAATGCGACGTGTGCGGTCTGAAGTTGTGTATTTGCACAGCTGACAATTACATGATTGTCGGTTTTTTTATTACCTACTCAAAATGCGCCTCTTTCTTATGGATATCCACGCGTCGCTTTAATATTGGATACTGTGAAAGTTTTTCGTCTTCTTCAATAAGTTGCGCAGCCTCTGTTCGTGCCGCCTCTACCATTTTGAGATTCTTCAGCGCCTCCATAGCCACGTCAGAAACGCCCCATTGTCGTGCGCCTGTCAGTTCTCCTGCGCCACGAGCGGCCAGGTCCAGTTCCGCTAGCTCAAACCCGTTCTTGGCTGACTGCAGAGCTTTGAGTCGATCGATAGATTTTGCTGAGCTTGTTTCTGTAAAGGCATAACAGAACGCCTGATGGGAACTTCGCATCACGCGACCACGCAACTGGTGCAGTTGTGCCAAGCCAAATCGTTCTGCGCCCTCGATGATTATTACTGTTGCATTTGGGACATTAACCCCGACTTCGACTACAGAGGTGGCGCACAGAATGCGGATCTTGCCACTTTTGAAATCATTCATTACCTGATCTTTTTCTGCAGGTTTCATTTTTCCGTGTAGAACCCCGATCTCATAATGAGGAAAGACTTTTTCTTTGAGGCGTTTGGCTTCTTCCTTCACTGACTTTGCAATGATGGCCGCTTCTTTATCTGGATCCGGCTCGTCGATGCGCGGACAAATGACATAGAGTTGTTTGCCAGCAGCAAGTTCGATATGGATCTTTTTATACATTGCATCACGGCTGCTTGGAGTCACAAGTTCCGTGATGATGGGTTTTCTTCCGGCAGGGGATTCGTCGAGAACGGTCAGGTCCAAGTCACCGTAGAGAGTGAGTGCGAGAGTGCGGGGAATGGGTGTGGCAGTCATCGAGAGGAGATGAGGAGCCGGCGGACGTAAAGAAGTCTTTCCTTGCACAGCTGTCTGATTTTTCTTTACTAACATTCCTCGCTGGTTCATCCCAAAGCGATGCTGTTCATCGATGATGACATATGCCAGGCGTTTGAACTGCACAGATTTTTGGATGAGCGCATGGGTTCCGATGACCACCGCAATTTCTCCATTCTCTACCCATTTTAATAATTGAGGTTTCGAAATATCTGTCCAACCCTTTGGATTTATTTTTGAAGGGAATTTTCTGCAGCCTGAAGAAGTGATAAGGGCGATCTGAATCCCTAGATATGCAAAGTATTGGATGAATGATTCGAAGTGTTGGCTGGCCAGGATTTCCGTCGGGCACATGTAGGCGATCTGGAGTTTTTCAAATGCAGGACGGACTGGTTTGCCCGTCTTTGGATCAAGCGGTGGCTTGGCGGTAATCACGGCATAAGAAGTCGCCGCGGCCACTGCGGTTTTGCCGGATCCCACATCGCCCTCGAGAAGCCGCGACATGGCCTGACCTTTTTTCATATCAGCAATAATAGTATCGATGGCACGATTTTGTGCATTGGTAGCTTGGAAGGGAAAGCGTTTTATAAACTCCCTTAAATGAGCATCGTCAGTCTCAAGAGTAAAAGTTGGGTAAGCTTGATATTCTTTGCGAGTCTGCTGTTTGCCGAGTTGAATAGTAAAGACTTCTTCAAATGAAAAACGTTTACGTGCCGACAAGGCATCTTCGCGTTTGAGTGGAGTGTGGATCCAGATGAGAGCCGTCTTTATTCCGGGGAGATTGTATTTTGTGAGAATGTCTTCTGGAATGGGTTCTTCGACCATGTCCAAGATGCCGCTTTTGAATACTTTCTGCAGCGTGTGATACATCCACAGAGAAGTGATGCCTCGGGATTCCGGATATACCGGATACAAGGTATGAGCTTCACTGCCATCACTAAAGAGAGAATCGCCCACGCCCGTGGGGAGTTGTTGAACGGCTTCTATCTTTGGGTTGGAGAAATAGAGGTCAGAGAGACGAAATGGTTCTTCGAGTTCGGTTGATGCAGGGGAATTTTCAACAGGAACGACTAGGGTATTTAGTATTGGAGTATTCGATGGAGCGGCAGCCGCGGAGGGAGTTTCTTCAACCGGTTTCTTTTTTCGACGTGCACTGATTTTTCCTTCGATGCGTACTAGCATGCCGTCAGTGAACATTTTTGCGACGTAGGGCTGGTTGAACCATACACAATGAATGCGACCCGTCTCATCTTCGACGTATCCGTCTGCCATTGCTATCCGGCTTTTGAATCCCTTGCTTGTTTTAAGCCCTGAGACTTTTCCAAAAATAACCGCAGTATCTCCTTGTTTGAGTGACTCAATATTTCTAGCTTCGGCCGTATCTCCATAACGGACGGGGAAGTGATAAAGAAAGTCCTCGATAGTTTCGATCCCAAGTTTTTTGAGAGCGGCTTTCTGGATAGGTGTGATCCGGGCGAATTCGGAAATCTTGGTTGTAAGACTGACTGCCATGGAGGTAATTGTATAGGAACTGAGCTGCTCTTCTTATATTGACTTGTATCTTAAAGATGGTATAAAGCATCAAGATAGTTCTAGCCGCACTATCTTGATTTTATGACTGAAACTTGGCTGTGGAGAAAGTAAATGAAAACAAATAGAAGGCTGGCCCAGAAACTTCTGGCTGCAGACAACGCGGAGATAGGATTGTTTTTTGAGTTGGATAGGCTTATCAGAGCACTGAAAGTTGGCGTGACATTGGCGTGCATATTTTCGGCGGAGTTGCTGATCGGAATGTATATAGCTGCTCGGCTCCTTGTGCTGATGGGGACGGCAGGAGCATGTACTTTCTTTATCGTAGTATTGTGGTGTTGGCTTGCGGTGGGGGACAAGAAATTCACTTCGTCCAAACATAAACGTAAGCAGCATCTCAACTGGGAGAAGCGATTCATCAAAGCCTTTGGAAGGAGCGGAAGAAAAGCCCTCCGTGCACAGCGTGTCGACGCTGCCCATCAGATTGTTAACGACGCGATAATCCGAGCAATCGTTGCTACGCTCAAGTCCCGGAACGAAGCCTCCAAGGAGCGCTCTCGATCTAACATTGATAAGATGTGGGATGTTGCAAACGAACGGTCACTTGTCTCGTCGTACAGTAAGCTCTTCAAGCACGCTAACGAACAGATAGTTAAAAGGTAACCATCAATGACCCCGTTCAAAGCGAGGTTATTTTTTATTTAACCTGTAGGATTTTTCCTCTCTCGACAATAAAGCCCTCTTTCTTTAGATCATTAATGTTTCTCAAAATGGCTCCAGCATTTTTGGGTCCGTCTTTATTGGATTCCAGACGTTCCACAAGCGTTTCATACGTGCTGGGACTTTTCATGATAGCTTGAAGGATTTGCGATCTCATTTCACGATTTGAACCCTTAAAAGGTTTCTGTTTGATGTGGTGTGCACTGCGCCGTGAAGGATTGGGTAGAGTGCTTTTCAAATATGATCCGTAGTCCATGAGCGCCCAGTACCACTCTCGAGGATTTTTCTGATCAACAGTTTTCTTGATGATTGACAGGAGCTGGTCATCACTTATTTTCTTGCAGGCTTTGCGACCCTCTCGTTTTTCTATTTCAGGAAAAAAGAAATGAATATAAACCGAGCGGATGTTCGTTTCGATAAAGATCGTTGGCTGGTTGAACGCAAATGCAAGGATAGAGCCAGCCGTATTTGATCCAATGCCGGGAAGGGAAATCAGCTCTTCTTGGGTTTGTGGCAGGGTTCCTGCCAGTTTTCCATTTTCTGTGATCACTTCTGCAATTCTTTTCAAATAAAGCGCCCGACGGTTGTATCCGAGTCCGGACCATTCTGCTAAAACTTCTCTAACAGAGGCTCGTGCCAAAGCTTTCCAGTTTGGGAATTTCTCTATCCACAATTCGAATTTGCCAACCACGCGCGTAACTTGTGTCTGTTGCAGCATGATTTCAGAGACCACTACATAGTAAGGAGTGGGCTTGTCGCGCCAAGGCATAGAGCGACCGTTCTCGTTGTAATAGCTCCAGATGGTTTTTCGAAACTGCGCAGCAGTCATAATGCTCCGATTCTAGCACTTTTTATTATTGGACTTTCTCTGCTGTGATCTTGCTCACAACTGTGAATTGATCGTCAACGTTTGCGACGAAAGGAACGTTCGGAATGTTCAGGTTGAAGTCACTACGCTTGAGAGTTGTGGTGGCTGTACCTGTGATGGTGTTACCTGAAGCCATCCATGAGACGAGGAAGTTCGCTGGCTTTGTTACTCCTGAAATCGTGAGGTCTCCGGTAACTGTTGCGGTAGATGTGAGTGTCGATGTGGCTGTTGTGCTCGAAGACATCTGAACTGACGTTGGTTTGAAGTACATAAATTCATTTGCTGCGTCCTCAGACTTGAGAATAAAACGCGCGATGGCACCGTCACGACCTGCGCTGTCGGTCTTGAAGGTGCGAGCATTGACTGCGATCGTACCGATAGTTAAACCGGAAGGAATAACGGAGATTTCGCCTCCGATCTCACTGGTTGTTCCGATGGCGGTCTTTGGTTTGTTTCGGAGAATCTCGTTGATAGAAAAAGTGACCAGAGATTGTGCGGGAACAATCTTATAGACCGTACTGGATGCAGTGGTCTGTTCCTGGCCGGCAGCATCGCTTGCGCTCTGGCTCGGAGCAGATGGTGCACGCAGTGCAAAAACGATACCAAGAATGATAACAATGATAACTAGAACAACGATAAGTATTTTTTTCATAATAATGCTAAAAATAAGGTTGATAGGGCTTTATATACTACACTTCTGTACTCTCAATATTTCACGGGTCATTGTATCAAATTATTTTGATAAAACGAGTTTTTTGTGCAAGAATGGCCAAACTGGAGACGTGGTGGAGTGGTCTAACATACCTCTTTGCTAAAGAGGCAGGCCCTTTAAAAGGCCTCGAGGGTTCGAATCCCTCCGTCTCCGCAGGAGCGAGCAAAGTCCTTGAGGACTTTGCGTGAGGGATTCGAAAAGTCTGAGCATGTCGCACGGAGCGAAGCGAGTACGACGCGAAGACTGTACCGATCCTGTAAGGATCGAATCCAGCGCTCATATATAAGGAGAGATGGCTGAGTGGTCTAAGGCAGCGGTTTACTAAACCGCCGTTCCCTCACGGGAACCGTGGGTTCGAATCCCACTCTCTCCGCCACGAGTGAATGCAATGAACGAATGAGAGAGAAGCAAAGCCCCTGCGGGCTTTGCGGGTGGGATGAGAAAAGTCTGAGTATGTTTCTGAGAAGCTATGCTTCGAAGAAATACGAAGAC
>JAZKAW010000022.1:0-2543 GCA_040388945.1 Patescibacteria group bacterium | reverse complement strand
CGATGCGTAAGGACGTGACTGGCTATCTCTACGGCGGCGACGTCTCGCGCAAGAACAAGCTGTTGCAAAAGCAGAAGAAAGGGAAGAAGCACCGCGCGCAATTCGATAAAAATCGCGTTGATATACCTGAGGATGTGTTCATGAAAATGGTACAGTCTTCTGCTGAATAACGCTGTGCCTCCCGTAGTCTTTGGCGAAGTGGGGGTTTAATGGATTAATGCGCGCGAAACAAATGCGGCAAGGTGTTCTTGTGGGAGTACTCCTGCTCGCTGCATTTTGGCTTGCCTCGCTTATCTGGGGGCTCGTGGGGAAGGCACAAATAGCGATAAGTGAGGCCCATAACGCCGAGCGGCAGTACCAAGCGCTCGAGAAGCGCAAGCAAATGCTCCAGGCCAATCTCGAAGCACTCTCGACTGAACGCGGTAAGGATGCAGCTATCCGAACGGCTTTTGGGGTTGCGCGGCCGGGAGAAGAGGTTATCGTGGTGGTACCCCCAGCTGAGGCAACTTCGACCCCCGAGCTCTCCTGGTGGCAAAAGGTGCTGAATTGGTTCTGAGCCCTTCGTAGCCTTTGGCGAAGTAGGCTTTAATGCGGGTATGGTTTAGTGGTAGAACGCGACCTTCCCAAGGTTGAGACCCGGGTCCGATTCCCGGTACCCGCACAACAAGAATGACTTACGTAGCCTTGATGTTAAATATTCCGTGGACTATTTTAGGTGTTGTCGCGGGGCTTGCATCTGTTCCTAAAGGGGTCGAGTTCTCAACTATGCCTAAAGCAATCATCATATCTGTGAGAAGTTTTTGGTGGTATTTGTGGATGCCTCAGAGCAAAGGTGTTCGAGCGATGACGATAGGCAATGTCGTATTACTTGGCCAAGATCTCTTGGATAAAGATCTAGAACATGAGTTAGTTCACGTTATCCAATTTGAGAGAGAGCCATTTATTTTTCCTTTTCTATATCAGTACCAAAGTCTGAAATATGGGTATCGAAATAACGATTACGAAAAAGAAGCTTATGACAAAGCTGGAAACGCATATAACCCGATGAAATCGCGAATAGATTCGTGAACTCAATAGGAGCCAGGATATCCGTCCTGGCGGCGGGAGCTCTCGTCAAGCTCGAAAGAATCGTCCGAAGATCTTTTTGAGAATCCAGACGATCATGCCCAAAAAGGTGCGCACGGCTATGGTTGCTTCAACCAGTAACACTGCCGAGTCCGCTTTCCCTCCGAGACGCAGCCCAACCTCGGTCGCATCTGCGAAGGGTTGTGGCAATAGTCCACAGACAGAGCTCAGTACGTGCAGGTTAAAGTTCATGAGTGTGAGCACATGGTGAGGCACACTCAACTGCGGGAACTTGTACCCAAGGTACAAAATGAAGAAGACTCCCATCACCAGTGCCACCAGGTCCAACACCCGACTAATCGTTTTTTCGAAGATCTGCATGCGTTCTCCCTTGCTAGCTCGGGCTTATTCCCGAAGCTGTAATGCCAGCAAGTAGTATATACATAAATATACGCTTTGTCAAATTTTTATGAAAAGAGACTTTTCATGGTTTTTTAACTCAGTTGCAGTAAAAATAGATACTCGTGTGAGAGTGTCAGCACTCATACAATCTTGTTATTCTTGAAGCCGTATTCTTCTATGCAACTCATCACTCGAAAAAGATACGGAATCCTTATTTGGTTCAGTCTCGTAGTCTCACTAGTCGCTCTGAGTATCGCGATATTAGCGTATACCCGAGTTGAGCTGAATATATCCACTGATCTCGAGCGGAAACATGATGAAACGGCTGCTCAATTAAGTATAAAATCAGCGCGTCTCCAAGCCCTGGCACATCTCTCTCTTCTCGAGGTGCGCGAGCATACGACAGAAAATTTCGATGAATTTGGACAGCAGGTAGCCTATGTAGAACAAAATCTCGAAAATGCCTACAGAAACGCACGTATAGAGACATTGCCAGAGTGGCAATCCTTCAAGCGCCAATTCACTAACCTGCGGCAAGAGGTACAAAATAAATCACCAACCTCGCTGGAGTCTCTGAGGACACTTGTTGAGCGGTTAGGAGATGCATAGTGCTGCGTTAAGAACTCGCTTCGGTCACTGTTCTTGTGGATAACCACTGTGATATACTAACCCCATAACCCAACCAACATGGATAAACAAGTCACTATTTACAGCACGCCTACCTGCCACTTTTGTCAGCTCTCTAAGGATTTTCTGAAAGAAAAGGGTATTGCGTATACTGAGTATAACGTTGCAAGTGACCTCGAAAAGCGTCAGGAAATGATTCAGAAGTCAGGTCAGATGGGTGTGCCAGTGATCTTCGTGGGTGATGAACTCATCGTCGGTTTCGACCAGGAGAGGCTCGCCTCGACTCTAGGCTTAACCGCGTAGTTGTTCGAGCCCCTTTAGTTCAATGGATAGAACGGCTCACTCCTAACGAGCTGATCCAGGTTCGACTCCTGGAGGGGGCACACGAAACACAAAAACCTGCACTGCTGCAGGTTTTTGTGTTTCGTGTGAGGCGCAGTGATGTTTGG
>JAZKAW010000021.1:0-14373 GCA_040388945.1 Patescibacteria group bacterium | reverse complement strand
CATCCTGAGCTAGGATCAAACTCTTAACTATAAGCGAACGGAACAAAATAGAGAGCGCTACTTTCGTAACTTTTCTAGATTATATTTTCGCTGTTGAGCCTAGCTCTCATGAGTTCATGAATCTTGAACTCACTTGAATCATTTTTTGAATCTACAAAAACTTGCACTGTTCATCATGACTCCGCTAAGAGTACATGACGAACCTATCTCTTCTCGGCCCCGGGTTAAGGAGGCTCCGAAGATAAATATGTTCTCAATATTTCAATTTCAAAGTGCCTTTACGCTTTTTAGGGCGTGATAGACATCTTACAGGCATCGAAAATAAAGTCAAGGGGCTAAGCTTAGCCGTGGTTTGGTGAGGTCAAAACCCTACCGGACCCCTAGGTTTTATTGGCTCATCCATGAGTTTTCCGAGGATAGAATATATGGTATTTATGTGTTTGTTTTGGTTTTTCTGGTTGCGTTCGAGCGCTTCGATTTTGTGGGCTAGTTCATTATTGGAAGAGAGGATCTCTCTAAGTTTAATAAAAGTATCAACAACTAGAACACTAATCTCTATTGCACGCTGACTTTTTAGTACTGACGAAAGCATTATTACTCCATGTTCGGTAAACGCGTACGGAGCATAACGTCGACCTCCCCAACTTGAGGTCACAATTTGTGACCTCAAGTTTACAAACTCTTGATCATTTAATTGAAACATGAAGTGTTCAGGAAATCTGGCCTTATTTCTTTTGATTGCTTGGATGAGAACCTTTACTGGAATTCCATACAACTCCGCCAAATCACTATCTAACATTACCTTCTTTCCTCTAATAAGTAGAATATTGTTTACTATCTTTTCTGCCGGAACCGTAACCTGCATTGAATGATTCATGCGTAGAAAATTACACCTTCGCGGTGAGCGCACGAAGGTCGGGTTAATAGAATCGCAGGCGTGACCTATTATATCAAATTGTCATATGAAAAATTCCGTCACCAGCATGCGCCAGCGACGGATCCTATTTCACAACCTCTACAAAACGGAACAGCGCACCCCATACAGCCACAGCCATCGCCACACTTAATGCCTCAAGCGGAAGTATGGCGAGCAAGGTTCGCCAGGAACCTTGCCATGTTTTGCCTGGCTCGATCCCGAGCGCGGCGCATTTCTCTTCTTCCCAAGGAACCATAACGGCATGGAAATAGTGCGCATATATGGCGGTCGCGATGCAAAGGACCCACCACCAATCAATAAATGTTTTCATGATTCACAAGTACAAAGTTTAAAGGACGTTAGATGCAAGTTAACATAAATTATGCATTACGTCAATAGTATGCTAGTATGCTTTCTATGAAAAAGACTTCATCAGAATCTACCGAAAACCTCATTTGGGATCTCGCCGTTATCGGTGGTGGACCCGCAGGTATGATGGCGGCAGGCCGCGCAGCACAGCGTGGTCTCAAGGTCATTCTCCTGGAGAAAAATGAGGGTCTGGGCAAGAAACTCCTCATCACCGGCGGTGGCAGATGCAATGTGACCAATGGTGAATATGACGATCGCGTCCTCCTCGCCAAATTCAAGGACAGTGCAAAATTCCTTTTCTCCGCATTCTCACAACACAGCGTCCAGGAATCCATGGATTTCTTTCATAGCAAAGACATGCCCACCAAAGAGGAAAACGACAAGCGCATCTTCCCTCTTTCGAACACCGCCAAGTCGGTTTGGGAAGTGATGGTCAAGTATATGAAAGATGGCAAAGTCACGGTTCGTTCTGATGCTGCAGTCGCACGTTTTGTTCAGAGTACACCTGGACATATCGATGCACTCCACCTCAAGAATGGTGAGGTCATCACTGCTCGTTCATTCGTCCTTGCAACTGGTGGCAAATCTCATCCAGAAACAGGTTCTACCGGCGACGGATTTAAATGGTTGGAAAAAATGGGTCACACCGTCATCGAACC
Source organism: Patescibacteria group bacterium (assembly GCA_040388945.1). GTDB lineage: Bacteria > Patescibacteriota > Minisyncoccia > Phycocordibacterales > PALSA-1337 > C7867-002. Next base: position 12,429 of record JAZKAW010000021.1, on the reverse strand, counting down.
TTCAGTCTCGCTCGTCCCTATCACCGCATCAGACAGTTGGGTTCACAAACTCTCGGGCTTCTCACTGCCCAACGCCAAGGTCACTCTTTTTCAAAATGGGGTCAAGCAAGGTGGCAAGAACGCATCAAAGAAAGGTAAAGTGCTCTTTACTCATGTCGGACTTTCGGGACCGGCGATTCTCAATATGAGTTCCGAGATCGGTGAACTCCTCAAGTACGGAGAGGTCATCCTGTCCCTCGACCTTCTGCCCGAGCACGACTACGCCACCCTCAATGCCGCTCTCCAGAAACTTTTTGCCAAGGACAGCAACAAGATGTTCAAGAATGCCATCAGTGCCCTCATCCCTTCCTCGCTCATCCCGGCGGTTCTGGAGAAGTCCAACATCGATCCCGAGACGCCACTCCATAGCGTCACACGTGAAGAGCGTCTCCTTCTGGTGAAGGTGCTCAAAGACATGCATATTCATCCCACCGGCCTCCTCGGCACCGACAAGGCCATTATTACTTCTGGTGGGATTGCTCTCGAAGAATTGGATTTCAAAACCATGCGTTCGAAAAGAATCGACAACCTCTATGTTGTAGGTGATCTTTTGAATATTGATCGCCCGTCGGGTGGGTATTCGCTGCAACTTTGTTGGACTACGGGATGGGTTGCGGGGAATGCTACTCCTAGCTAAATCTACAGGCAGTTTAATTTCATATTTTATGAATTAGCTTTTTCGATATCAGAGCAAATCTCCTCTATAAGTAACATGAGTGAATGACGTTCAAGAGTTATAAGCTTTTTCGTTCCGTAGGCCAAATTCAACTCCTTCATAAGAGTACGTATATCTTCGCGTGACTTGGAAAACTCAGGATGCTTCCCCAGATAATCTAGAACGCATATGAGTATGTGGTTAGAACGACCCATTGCGCGCTCCAATACCTGTTGGTAAATATCTTGAGTTGAAAGCAAAACCTTAGTGTAGTAGTAAGGGTCATCATTCTTAAGATCTCCAAAGAATTCTGGGTCTGAAACCCAAGGTGCGTAAGTCAGATGTGTCGCCCACCAAAGTCTAGCAATAGCATGACGTCGCAAGTCACGGTCATTTCCACTAATGAACCAATGTTCGAGTAGATAGTTGATGGCTTTTGACTTCTCAGTGACTTCTTTCAAATCCTTGAATGCTCCGTCCAACCCCCAACGCACCATTGAATATTTTCTGAATTCCACATGGCTAAGGTAAATCCACAGACGAGGGTCAGACGCCTGAGTCTCGTCTAAATTGCGGTAATAGTCGTAGAGAGCGATTGCATTGTCCAAATCGGCAGATACAAGGTCTTTTTCTGGCACTTTCAATACAGGAGCTTTGCCTTGGACGACGATAGTGGAAGGCCACAAATCGGCATCCTTGACTGAATACGATTCTTTGAAATAACTTTCCAGCGAATCACCAGAGCGCAGACTATTCCTCATCTGATCGATTATGCTCCTTTTGAAGATTCTTTGAGCTTGGTTTTTATTCATAAGTTTCGTCATCGATTGTGTTAGTAAGAGTCTCAATGCCACGGAAACTTCTTGTTGCAGGATTATCTAGAATTTTCTGCGCTGCCTCGAAAGGATCTTTTTCCTGCAAACCCTTCGCTTCCATAATCGCATCCAATCGACCGTACCAGTTTGTATTCTCATAATCACCACCAGCCGTCTGTATTTTATGGATAGCATCAACAAGCGCAGGAAACACAATCGCGCTGTGAAGAATGCCCTGGACAGGCTTTTGACCGCGCACACCCAGATACTCTTTCCAATCAACTTTCGACAAAACAATAGTGATCTTCTCGGCCTCATAATCGACTTGCATAGGCCCTTCATGGTGAGATCCTTCCAAAATAGACATGAACGAAGACACCGGTGGACGGAGTGGGTCGAAAGCTTTTTCAGCGATGAACGAGGAGTACCCTCCAGTAGCCAAGATGTCTCCTGCATCCACATCAAATACTGCTCCTTCATAGTCAGCATGGGGAGCAGTAGGACAATACTTTTTCAGATCCTCGTTTGCGCAGATAAAGAAACCTACGGTTACACGCTCGCGAAGATGCTTTGCTGGAATAGAAAACTTCTCTATCGGTTTCGCCGTTGAGAAACTCCTGCGATAGAATGTGCTGCGACATTCCACCTCGACTATGAACGACGCCCTCCCTTTCTTTATCAGTTCTTCGATTCCAGTATTTTTCAGCAAGAAAGTAGGGTTAAGAGTGATATTTTCCCTGCTAAGTTCGTAAGGTAATTCTACCTTGAACAAGCCTCCGAGGTCATCCCCGTTACCAAGAACTGGATGAGGGTATGATTTAGCGTTAATCTTCATAGGTTTCAATGCCTAGCGTATATTTCTTATCTGATACTAGTTTAATTATAAGCTTAGTCGTTTTATCCTTCTCGATTTGCAAACCCGTGATCAACGAATCTCCGATCTCGTAAACCTTCCCTGTCTTAGTGTTTACTGCAGACTTGAGGTCAACTGCGTAGCTGCCATCATCTCCGACAGCGACGAGTCGGATTGCTCCTTCGCAATTATCATGTCCAGTGATTGCCAGGTGATAATCAACCCCTCCTTTGCCAACTTGTACAAAACTACGAAAACTTATTGATGATGTCTTGATCCTAACCCCCCTATCCTCACCCTCCTCCGGGCCGCTAGCGCTTCCACGCTTCCCATCCCCAGGCCCACCAGGAGGAACAGGACTAACTGCACCAGGTTGCTTGTTGGTGACGATGCTCTTACGGATGACAGTTCCCGTCATCGCAACATCTAACCCCTTATCAGCCCCCACTTCGCGACTAGATTCTTCAGCACTAGAAAGGCCTGTCTCTTCAAAAGCATCGCTTGGTTCTGAGGGCGTATAGTCGCGCTCCTCACTGTCAGGCAAGTAACGGTCTAGACCCGGAATATCTTCTGGCTCGCTAGTGAGAGATTCCGCCATAGTCTTTAATGACTGTTTTATGAACACATCAAGTTCACGCAAGGCAACAAGTCCTTTAGGGGAACGAGCGTAATCCCATTTATCGTGCGCAGGAGGTTCAAGGTCTCTAAGAATTTTGTTGCCCTTGTCATTTTCACAAATGAACACGCCAGCGTAGGGTTCTCTTAGAACACGATAGCCCTTCTCCTGCACAAGCATTTTAGGTGTCCTAACCATTAAGACCTTACCCGGATAATGGTCCTCCTTCTTAACAAACAAGGTAACTTTGCCGAGATGTTTTAATTCCTGTTCAAATATTTGCGGACTCATGGTCACGGCTTCAAAGAAAAACTTTGCATCTTGCGCATCGTAAGTCTCTAGACACTCACGAAGGTTATCCTTAGTAATAATCAACTCTGATCCGTCTTTCACTGTTACCTCAAGGTTTCCGTGAAAGATGGCAAGCCAGAAATTATGCAATACTGATCTGATAAGTTTATGTTGCCAATCTGCCTCTGATTTGTAACCCATAACAAAGATATCCGTACCCCTTTGCGTTCGCCTGAAAATGTCCGGCACGAAATTAGCCTTACGAATCGCCTCATATCCTTTCACGCCATAAAAACCTACACCTTGGCGTACATCCAAATCATCATCATGGTGGCTCACGAGGCGAGCCTTTCCTTGGCATACCAGTTCATCCTTATCGTTGATGCTCGAATAAAATACAGTTCGAAGGCAAGACGCCGCTATTGGAGCACCCTTGCCTATTCCAAACGATCCACCAGCAACGCCTTTGGGTGAGCTAGTACCAGCTGCCCTAACGAGTCTATACCAGTTACCTTCCACTTCCTGATCCCCGCCCGAAAGCCCCTTCGTGTTGAAGTCGCTTATCTTAAGAACCGGCAACTCCTTCCCTTTAAGCAGGGAGATTGCAGCTTCAAAGAAGTTTTCTGCCTTTTCTTGATTCTTCACAAATACCAAACATCTCTTTAGACAGCTGAGGAGCTCAACATGTCCCGGTAGTGAAGAAGTCGGTATTGAATATCTCTCAAAGACTACCGATACCGGCTTGCTATAGTCGAGTCGAGCATCAACGGCATTCTGAATAGCCTCACGAGCTATGTACTTCTCATGATCACCTTGAAAATATTCGAGCAACGAATCCGCGAATCCATCATTCTCTCCATGATCGGTACTTGGGAAGTACCAACACAAAGCGTCGGATATCTCTCCTTTTGTGGCCGATAACTTTTTGACACGCTTCTTCATATCTATAGTTTGAATTCCTTATCCCTATTAGGGAAAGTAAACTTTGCTTTCGCCTCACGGAGCTTCTTATCTATCTCGGAAAAGATCTTGCCAACCTCCTCCTCTGTATAGTCATAGTGGCTACGATTGGAGCAGTTCCCAAGAATCTTAAGCCGACGCAAAACTTCATTAGTTCGCGCAGTAGCAAGCCTCTTAAAGTTGTCTCTCCTTTGATCCATATAAGCGAGTCTAGCAAATATGAGTTTTATATGTCAATAGATCATCATGCTACATAATAAAGGTACTATTTCCATAATGAGAGCATCCTCCGTGTTAAGCTTCAAGTGCAATCCTGATATTTTCAGCGATACGTGACACAACGGGCACGGTCACAGAATTTCCAATCTGTTTGTAAAGGTGAGCATTAGCTTGATTCTTCGGAAGAATAAATGATTCAGGAAATCCTTGAAGTCGCGCGCACTCACGCGGAGTTAGTTTGCGGATACCCTTAGAATCTCGAACAATGGGTACGTTATGTCCGCCAAGCCCCATGCTGGCGGTAAGTGTTGGACACATTCCATTTCTAAGCTCTCTCACATAAGTACGACGATACTGATAGAAGCTGTTGCGATTGGTTACTGCAACTTTAACCCGCTTATAAATATCATTGTATCTATCATCATAATAAAATTCATCCGCCACATTTTTTTCTAGAATATGTGACAACTTCTTAGTAAGAGGTACTTCATTCGGAAAACGAAATTTCATCAATATCCTAGGAGATCTGAAGGCTACGATGTATATACGCTCTCGTGTCTGTGGTACATTGCCATGCGTCATACTGTTTAGAACTTCCGCCTTCATATAATATCCAGCTCTTTTTAACTCATCCTCGACTCGCCTAAACGTCTTCTCATCGTCGTGGTGTTTCAAGTTCTTTACGTTCTCAAGAAATACCGCTTTCGGCTTCCTTTTTTTAAGAATATCGATAACGGCAAAAAAAGCGTTTCCCCTGTTTGAATCCGCAAACCCTTGTTTGTTGCCGGCAACAGAAAATGGCTGACACGGAAATCCGCCCAAGAGGATGTCGAAGCTTTTTGGAATACGTTTCATCCCCCGCTCTTTCACTACATCGAAAAGATCAACATGATCGATATCACCGAAGTTTAATCTGTATGTCTCGGTTGCTTTCTTATCGAAATCGTTTGAGTAGACCGTCTCAAATCCGGCCGACTCAAAGCCTATGCGGATGCCGCCAATTCCAGCAAACAGGTCTATAGACATAAGCTTTTTCTGGGTCATATGAATGTTAGACTAATTATAGCTTTTCTTGGTTTTGTGCGCAGCAGGCATGATGAGAGTTCTTACTAATACTCATTTCATGCGAACCCTGGTGACCGCTAGCGATACACCAATTAACCTTCCTACTTTCTAGTAGAGTAACTAATCGATAAATTAACTTACGAGCTACCTCCCCATCTCCAGCACCTCATCCATCCTTATCTGCCCCACAAACTCGGGTACGTGACTTACGAGAATCATCGCCCCTTCATACTTGTCCAAAGCTCTTGCAATCACCGGCAAATGTCGAAAGTTAATATGGTTGGTTGGCTCATCGAGGATCAGTAGGCCGGGGCGCAATAGAACCAATCGAGCAAAGGCTACGAGACCTTTCTGCCCTTCTGAGAGTGACCCGATCTTGGTATGTATAGAGTCCGCAGTGATGAGGAAGCTTGCGGCAGTGGCACGCAACTCTGTCTCGATCAGGCGGCCGTCGACGGAGCGGATGATCTTTTCGAGGGATTGGTAGACGGTGTCATTGAAATCCATCATTGAAAAATCTTGGCGGTAGTAGCCGACGCGGATGCCGGGGGTGATGACTGCACCAGCGCCGCCATTTACAATCTTTTCGAGAAGAGTCGACTTGCCGATCCCATTTGGTCCTGAGACAAGAAGATGTTGTTTCTTGCGAAGTTTAATATTGCACGTCCGCTTCACTTGTTTATGAGTACCCGGCAAAGTGATGCTGTATGAATCGATAGCAATAACGTCGCCGATAATATCTGGCTGGGCAGGAATAATAAAATCCTTAATAGTCTTGTCCTCTTTGCGCACATCGACGATCTCCTCCGAAAGCTCCTCCGCCTTCTCGCGCATACGCTTGGCCACGAGACGCATCTGACCTCCCTTCATGGCGAACATGTTGGCTTGGTCTTTGTTGGCTTGAATTTCTTTTTCCAAGCGGGCGTTCTTCATATTTTCTTTTTCGATACGCGCAGTGATCTGATCGACTACGTCCTTGTAGTCACCGACATACTGTTCAACTTTTTTGGTATGGACGTCGAGATAGAGAACGCCGTGAGTGAAGGCATTGAGGAATTCGGCATCATGAGAAATGACGAGGCAGGTCTTCTTGTAGTTCACTAGAAACTGAGTGAGGTGCTCGATGCCAGCCTTGTCGAGATTGTTGGTGGGCTCATCGAGAAGAAGAATGTCAGGATCTTGAATAAGAGCAGAAGCGAGGAGCAAACGCGCTTGTTGACCACCCGAGAATGACTTCACGATGCGATCCTTGATGTCGGTTCCCTTGTGAGCATGCAAGTTGACCACTTCGAGGATCTCATCAATACGTGGGTCTATATCGTACTGCTTTTCCTTGAAACATTTTGCAAAGAAATCGCGAACAGTGAGTTCGAGGTCAGCGCGTGGGATGACTTGGCGGGCAGTAGCGATGGAGGCGCCACTGGTCACATGGATGTCACCCGACTCGGTCTTGTAGCCTTCTGTGCCCGCATCTGCGTCAGCACCGAGGATGAGACCAAAGATGGTGGTCTTGCCTGCCCCATTTTGGCCCATGATGGTGATCTTGGTACCACGACGCACAGTAAAGCTGACCTCATCGAGAATAGGCTTGTTGGCGGTATGTTCGAAGGAGACATCTTCGAAACGAATGATGGTATCGCCAGTGAAGTCCGGGCGACCGCCTTTGGTGTTTTTCTGGTTTTGGGCCATAAGAACATATACACTACGGCATTTTGGTGGTATTGGGAAGTGGCTTGTAAAGGATTCCCTTACAACTGAATTTTCAGTTAAGGAATCAGATTCTTAGTTAATTTGAGAGTGAGTTTACCTTTTAATACTCCTTTATGTTCTTTTGACTCGATCAGTGCAATGGCTTCGCGGAGACCGTCTAGCGCTTCAGAAGACTTGGGTAGTTGATACTGATTGATAGCGTAACCTTGAACTAAATAATCGCGTAAAACCTTCGTAGCCCACATGCGAAACTTCGTCGCTCTCTTCGAATTTATTCGATAACCTACAGCAATTATTGCATCGAGATTATAGAATTTAGTGAGGTATTGCTTGCTATCTCGACCAGTTAGTAAGGAATCCTTACTAACTGAATTTTCATTTAATTCTCCCGTTTTAAATATATTTTTTAGATGCATTGTGACATTAGGTCTTGAAACATTGAAGAGTCTAGCTATCTGATCTTGCGTCGCCCACAATGTATCTTTTTCAATATCTGCACGGAGTTCAACATTGCCACGTTTATCGGTATACAGAACAATTTTACTTTCTGGAACTTTTGCCCCTGTCTTATCACTCGAATTAGGTGTTTTCATGGATGTAGAAAAAGGGAAGAAAAAGGCTCACCATCTCTGGCGAGCATTACAGCGGAATCGGATACTTCACGTACATCGCATCGATAGCCTCATCGAGAGTAGAGAGGCCCATTCGTTTGCGGCGAACATCGACGTACTCTCGCCTTCCAATGCGCAATGGTAGATGAAGTCCTCGCACCTCTCTGAATTGCGTCCCGTATACTTGAGGTCGATGCTCATTTACACAGATGCGATCCTCGAGGTAGGCAATGTCCTCCAATCGAATTTCCGGCGGCTGACACTGCTTCATCAGGTTGAGACACTTGATCTGGAAAGCAACGTCATGGTCGGCATGCTGAGCGATGAGCCATGCGGCTGCAGAAGCTTCCACTCCCACTTTGGAAACAGTAAGCCAACCGATTTTAGTAACGATCTGCCGGAGCCGAGCTGTATTGTGCCGGTCAACCGCCTCGTCCCAGTATCCGCATTCTTTCAGGTTTCGCTCCCGCATTTTCTGATCGACAGCTGCCCGAGCAATGATGTCCCTCCCAAGCTCATAGTACAAGATCTTTTTCATGCTGAACTAGATACTACGTGTATCTGATCGCATGTCAAATAGAGTTCGAAAACTTATTTCCCTCCCTTTCTTTTTGCACTCCACTGTTGGATTGTCACGAGAAGTGGCGAACCGACGAATACCGAAGAATACGTTCCTGCTGCAATGCCGATAATAAGCGCGAGTGAGAAATGTCGAGTTGTGTCTCCTCCCACAAAGTAGAGAACAATGAGTGCCAAAAGAGTAGTGAGTGAGGTGTTGATAGAACGGGTAAATGTCTGACCAATACTCTCCCCTACCACATGTTCGAAAGATTTCTTTCCTGTACCATGTTTGAGATTTTCACGGACTCGGTCGAACACCACGATGGTGTCGTGCACAGAGAAACCAAGGACCACAAGAAGGGCCGTGACGAAAAGTGTGTCCACTTCATAGCCGAGGAAGTGACCAAGCACAGAGAAGGCACCGATAGGGATGACCACATCGTGGATGAGGGCAATGATGGCGGTCAGACCATATTTCCATGAAGACACTGGTTCAGAAACTTTGCGGAAAGCAAAAGTAATGAAAAGCACAATGGCCAAGATGACGAGGACGATAGAGACCATAGACTTGCGAAGAGCTTCGACGCCGAGAACTGGACCAATAGAGTCAAAAGTCTTTTCTACGAGCTGGGTCGAGCCCTTGAGAGAAAGGGCTTCCATGACTTGGGCCTTCTCCGTCTGATCTATAGCCTTCATGCGGACAATGTAACCATCTTCACCAGCAGGACGGATAGACGCAGCAGAGTCGATCGCCGAAAGCTGTGCAGCGATAGCATCCTGGTCGGGACGTCCACCTGGATACGAAACCTCGACGAGCGTACCACCAGTAAAATCAATACCTGGCTTTACTCCCCATACAAACAGGGACACAATGCACGCCGCTACAAGGAGAAGCGAGAATGTATAGAAAATTTTTCTGTGTTTGACTACCCACATATAATTAATTTATGGAAAAATTAAAAAGCAAGATGCTGTTATGATTGTTCCTTAGTTTTTTATTATAATTTTCCATTTTGCTTTTTAAATTTTACTTTTAGTAAACCCGTTACTGATAAGAAACTTGGACAACTTTGTGGTCTTGCCTGGCGCTACAGCGTACAAGAACATTCTTGATGCCGTGATGGCTGTGAACATACTGACCAAGACGCCGATAACGAAGACCAAGGCGAAACCTTTGATGACCGAGTTGCTACCAAAGTAGTAGAGGATGACACCGGTGATGAGACTGGAGATATTGGAGTCACGGATAGAGAGCCATGCACGTGCGAAACCTTCATGCATAGCATCCCAGATACCGCGGCCACGGGCGAGCTCTTCCTTCATGCGTTCGAAGATCAGGATGTTGGCATCCACAGCCATACCGATGGAGAGGATGAAGGCGGCAATACCAGCGGCAGTGAGAGTTACACCGATCCACTTGAAGATGGCGAGAACCAAGACAGTGTAGACAGCCAAGGCGATAACGGCGATGAAGCCCGGCAGACGGTACCAGAGGATGAGGAAGGCAGCGATGATAATAAATGAAATAACACCCGCTTTGATACCACCGTTCACCGCTGCAGCACCGAGAGTGGGTCCGATGGTCTGTGTAGAGATAAGTGAAACAGGAACAGGGAGAGCACCATAGTTGAGGTCACGTACAAGTTTCTTTGCCTCATCGACAGTAAAGGTTCCGTTGATCTGAGCTTTACCGTCGACGATCTGGTCGCGGATCACTGGAACAGATATCGGATTACCATCGAGGAAGATACCGAGATAATCTCCGATATGTTCTTTGGTGATAGTAGAAAAGAGATCGCGACCTTCTGATGTAAATGCCAAACCGACTACAGGCTGATTTGTGGTGGTATTGAACTCTACTGTGGCCTTACTTACGAGACGACCCGTAAGACCTGTTGAAGTAAAGAGCTTGAGGTAAGCAGCTTCCTGTTCGGTAGTACTGGAGAATTCACTGATCTTGGCCTGGAAAGCACGCATGTCCTTGTCAGAAACCAAGCGAAACTCAAGAGAAGGTGTGGCCCCGATAGAGCGGACAGCTTCCTGTACATCAGTAACGCCAGGAAGTTCAACGACAAGCTTGTAAGCCCCTTCACCTCCACCAAGAGCTCCTCCCTTTTCTATCTGAACCAAAGGTTCACTCACACCAAAGAGGTTCACACGGCGTTCGACGACATCACGGAGAGATGACATAGAATCATTGATATCCTCGGCGGCGAGCTTGGAGATATCGGCACTGTAGACGAGGTGAGTACCACCAGAAAGGTCCAGTCCCAAACGGAAAGGCTTGGAGGCGGGTGTTGTTGCACCGACGATACTTGAGCTATATACCCAGTAACCGATGGCAGCAGCGATAATAATGAGGAAAACGGCTCTGGCGCGGTGCTTTAACATAGTAGGGCTATTATAGGCATTCTAATGATTTATGCAATGCTCTACCCTTGCGGAATATACTTTGCATACCTTCCCTCTTTCTTCACAAACGCTTCCTTCGAACCCATGCGGTAGTTGAAACCATACATCTTTGTAAGCTTGGAACCATCGACAGCAATAGGATATGAGTATGACTTCCATCCACCTTTTGAAGTAGGAACTCGGCCACGAGAGAGGTGCCAGAAAACAAAGAAGACGCCGCGGATGAGGAGCGGGTGCACTCGTACAGTTTTCTTCCCTACGGCCTGTGCCATATCTTTGCCGCGGACGGTGTCACCTGGAGGACAGGCGTTGAAAGCGTCGTACGTATTTTTCAAAGGATTGAACGCAAAAAGGGCTACGATATCAGTGATATCATCTTCGTGAATAAACTGGCGCAACCATTTCTTGGTTACTGGCACAAATGAAACCATCAGACTAATGAGTCGGTGAATGAAATTTTCCTTGAGTTGACCCGAGAGACTGGCTTGGAGACCAAAGCGTATCCTCATATAACGGCCACGTGGACCAGTGATAGCAGCAGGACGGATGATGGCAACCTCGACTGGTGAGTTATTGCGACGTGCGGCATCGAATTTACTCTTAAGATGTTCCTCTACTACCCTCTTTTCTTCGGCATAGAGATAATCGCTCTTGCGGAAACCCTCTTCCTCCTTGAAGAAATGGTCTACAGAGTTGCTTGGATAGGCTGCGTATGAAGCCACTGTCGAGAAATGAATGAGTTTTTTTACAGAAGGAGTAGAAAAAGCAAAATCGAAGACATTATCGGAGCCGGTGACATTCCAGGTCCACTGAAGTTTCTTTTGTCCGTACATCTCGCGAATCTGCCATGCTGTATGGATGACAATGTCTGGTTTGAAATCCGCTACTCGTTTCTGCCACGATAGGTCTGAAGTGTTCCCTAGTATATACGTGAGCTTGGGTGCGTCTTTGATAAAGTCAGGCAAAGGTTCCTTGTCGAGTGCAATGATAGCCTCAACATCGTCGCGATGCGAAAATAGATCGATAAGCATGGCGCCAACATACCCGGCACCTCCGGTGATAAAGAGACGATGTTTTGGCTGTGATGAAATTGAGGGTGCGTTCATGGGCTACTAAGTATAGTTTACATTCCTTCACGCGACAATATTGTGCGGAGAGTACGTAGGACAATGATGAAGTCCAGCGTGAGCGAGCGGTGCTTGATATAGAAGAGGTCGTAGGAAAGACGCTCCTTGGTTTCGGCGACAGACTGTGGTGGCTTTTCTTGGTTGATCTGCGCCCAACCTGTAAGACCCGGACTGCCGATAGTACGGATAGAATAATATGGGATTTCTTTCTCCAATTTCTTTCCTAGGTCGATAATATCTGCACGTGGACCAATAAGAGACATATCTCCTTTGATGATGGCCAGAGCTTGAGGCAATTCATCGATGCGAGTTTTGCGGATGAAGTGGCCAACTTTTGTGACCTTGTTACCGCTTTCGGGGAGCCATACTCCCTGGTCACTCCTCTCCATACTGCGGAATTTGTACATACGAAATACTTTGTTGTTACGACCTATTCGTTCCTGACTGACGTAGACAGAGCCACCATCTTCCAACTTTACGGCGATGGCAACAAAT
>JAZKAW010000020.1:3537-14302 GCA_040388945.1 Patescibacteria group bacterium | reverse complement strand
CGGATGATCCACGATACTTCAGTGCGCCCGCTTCGCAATAAAGAACGCCACCTCCAGAAGGATTTGTACTGGGGACTGTTGTAGCATTTGCAATTGCTATCACACCCACTCCGGATCCAACAGAGAGAGAATTAAGGCCAAAATTGTTATACTGCATAAGCATATTTTTAAGAGCGGCTGCATTAATATCGTAACTTGTAAATTCAGCCCGATCATTACCTGGATGATAGTACATGGTAGCGTGTTTCGCATTAACTGCACTTCCTCCATTTGTGCTTGCTACGTAACCAAAGCAATCCAGAGCAAATATGGGTGCTGTTCTATTAATTCCAATTCTCTTGTTGGTGGCATCCGTTACGAAAGCGTCTGTATTGACTGCTATGTCCCCACTCATCGTAATGCCATTACTGATTGATGTTATTCCAGAATCTGCAATTAGCTTTCCTGTAGTACCATTAAATACGGGAAAGTGCGCTGTTGTGCAACTTGGCGGTCCGCTGACAATGTCAGCCGCTACGACTCCAGAGTCTGTCACGACCTTTCCTGTTGAACCGGAAAAAGAGGCTACATGTCCAGAAGTGGATGCCCCTGAATTCGAGACTATGTTGTCAGCCGTTCTGGAATTGGTTGGACCAGCTACATTAGTATTTAGATACAAGGATTGAAACGGAGCTGCAACGGTTCCCAAATCGCAAGTGGTTGTGTCTGCTCGAAGGTTGGAAGAGGCAGCAACTAACAAGGAACCAGCTGTTGCATTGTTTAAACTTGACCCAAAGCAGTTGGCTGCGAGTGCAGTTGCCGTGTTTCCAAATCCGCAGAGAGCAACGTTTGAACCAGTCGAAGAACTTCCTGAGCCAATAATAACGTTGGAACCAGCAGAGGTGGTTGCATTTTTGCCAATAACGATATCATCATTAATATTGGATCCGGTTACTGTTGTGTTTTTGCCCATAATGATGTTATTTGAGCCTGTGTTGGCTGTTTGTCCTGACCCAGAACCGATTACAATGCATGTGTCTCCATCTGTATGTGAATTCGGACCGATCACAATCGAATTAATCGCTCCTGTGTTAATAGAGGCTGATGTGCTAATAGCAACGCAATCGTTTGATGCCAACGTGGTCGCTCCTTCTCCGACTGCTACCGATCTCAATCCCGAGGCAACTGCGGTATTTCCAATAATGACATCTGTTGAATTTGGTCGAATGGCCGATACTGCAGTGATTAAATTGTTGCCCATATTCAGAGTTCCAGACAATGTACCTCCTGCTAGAGGCAAGAATGGGCCACCACTTATGGAAGTGCTCGAAATGCCCGAGTCTTGCAAATTTTTTCCGCCCACTCCGTTAAAACTGGGCAAGTTTCCAGAAACGCAGATGCCTGGTCCAATACATACGGTATTTACGCCCACAGATGAATCAGAAAGTTGCTTTCCTCCGGTTCCGAAAAATGTGGCGATATTTCCGTTTACGCTTGATGGGACTCCAATAGCCACACTGTTTGCGGGAATCGCACTATCTTGGATGACCTTGTCACTCACAAAGCTTGCCAGGTTTCCCGGTACTGCAGTTGATGAGTTTGAAATTATATCGTTGGCTAACCTGGAATTAACACTTCCAGCAACATTATAAGTGGCAACTTTTAAGTCTCCGGCCATTGTAGTAGATCCATCGAGAGCCACGTAGCCCCCGACAGATGCACCTGGAACAGGCGATAAAGACACGTAATGGACAGTTTTGTACCTTTTGCTCGCCGTTCCAAGGTCGGAGTCATTATCGTCTCTCGGACGAATCTCGCCTGTATTTTTAATTTCGCCATCGGCCATATCCAGGTTTCCCGTCATTGGCAATGAGCCATCTCGCAACAAAAAGTCAATGGAAGAATAAGGTGATATAAAACCATTTCCAGCGTTGTTCATGACCTTTTTTTAAACAAGAAGAATTCATTTATTTTGGACAATTTGCGAAAAGCTCTTCTTCTTGATAGCATCTCTGGCCAAGAAGTTTTCAAACTCAACTGTTACAAGATGGATGGACTTGGGCGTGTTGCCATATTTTTCGCAAGCTTTTTCATATCGTTTGTACAACTCAACACATTGACAAGATGGAGTGATTACTTCTTTTTCTGGTGTCCAAAACCAAGACGCAATCCAAGCACTCATTTTTTTTTAATTTAAAAAACTATGCAATCTCGAGATGAAGTTCTTATTCGAGTCTTGTACTTCTTGGATCAGTCTAATTTCAAAGCAAGTTTTAAAGATTTTGATAGGGAAATCGGGACCATTGTTCAGGACGACAATAAGAACTGGATTCTATCTGATTGGTTTTATCTCGATTGTGCAAAACCCAGTTTTGAGACTCTTATGGCTCTTGATGAAAAGGCCTCTAATGAGTGGTACAATCATCAATATCTTGTACCTGCTTTTATTTTAATGGCCAATGGGTATTTGCAACTCGATCAAGTAAAGTTGGACGCCTGTCCCAAGGATATGTTGTACGACTGTGTTGTCTTTAACACAGATTCCAAGACACATCAGATTTGCAAGGATGGAAAGTTTGTGAATTTATAAAGAAAATCAAGGCCAGACAACAACCTACTGGTTCGGCTCATACATAAACGCCAGATGCATATCTACAAAACAATTATCCGGAATAGGCAAGATGTTTCCATATCGATCTGTTATTTGTACATCAAACGTGCGAACACTTTGAATGCCAAATCGTGGTTTGTAATTGATCTGTTGCAATTCTGCTTGTGTTGATTGATAGGTTCCTGAAAATCCATATGGAACAGCTGCAAAATTGATTTTTCCCAAATAAGGGATGAAGCCTCCTAAATATGCGACATCGACACAATTTGGACCGGCAATCAAATTTGACTGAATGTATACCTCATCAGGTCCTTGTAACTGAGGCTGGGAAGCTGCGCTTATGGGTGTTGATGGAACTAATAAAAGATTTGTTGTCATTCCAATGTAGGTTGAAATGGTCGATTCGGGAACATAGTTGGGAACTGAAGGTAGATCCGAATCAATATAGATAAACATTAATCCTCCTGTTCCATCCCATGTAAATTGAAACCTGTCATCAGGAAAAGGCAAATAAGTAACACTGACACCTGTGAGTCCTGGATCTGCTGCACGAATAGCAACTTGCATGGCAGCAGCCAAAGTGGTTGCGGTGTACTGAAGAGGAGGAATTGTAACTGAAAGATTGACTCCTCCGGAACCCCCTATCAAGGTTAATGCTATAACATTAATGGGTGCATAGATGTTGGGGAAAGTTCTGTTAATAACTGCATCTAGTAGTGTAATGGATTGACACCAATCCAAATCTCTCGCATCAAAAGCCATTACAAAATTAGAGTTGGTTCCTGACAACTTGTACTTGCTGTTAACACGAAGAACCTTTTGCATCTCTGCTTTTTTTATTAAGAATGTAAGAAACATATGTTTACACTTCAACATTGGTTCCACTGAGAAAGCACCGAATTAGGACAACGTAAAAGAGGAACAAGTCTCCAACAGTAGTAGCACTCGTTTGCCATGTCATTTGCACATTCAGTAAACGAGAGTTCGACATAGGAGCTCCTGCCAGCTGAATTGCGTCAGACCTCTCCATGCTTTGGTACACGCAGAACCTGTTGCTCAAAAACTCTATAGGGTTTGTGGCCACACCGCTAGAACCCCATCCCATGTGTCCCAAAGATTGGAGATTCATAGCATACAGTTCGAATGCTGCAGTTCGATAAGAACCAAGTCCAGTGGAACCACTACTGCGAGTATTTTGCTGTGGAAAATAAAGCCCTCCTAAGCGGGCCTGGTACGAAACAGGGTAATTGGTAGAATCAACAATGTATGACTTAAAATAATCATTATTTGAGCCACTAGTAGCAGTGTTGTCCCGTTCTCGATACAAGAATCCTATGGCACGAGAAACAGCCTTCGAACAGTCCACATTAACAGTGGAAGCTGCGCGAGAAAATGCAGTATTGTAAGCCGTCATGGACACAACATCCAACGCAGATTCAGCTGCCTGGTCATTAAGAGAACGCAGTACCAAGTCAGAAAGTTGGTAGCATTCGGCTTCAAATCGAATGTCAGTGATTTCATAATTAAGAGTAAGCCCAGTTGTATTACCTACCAGAGCAACTGAAGCTTGTTCCAAAAGCAGTTCAATGCGCAGACCGGACGCAAGAGCTGCTGGCCACAGCTGGTTCGAATTCGCAAAGACGGGAGATATTTCCGCCATGGGAATTAAAAATCTCATTGATTCAGTAAGACCTGCTCCATTGGTATTTCCCACCCATGCCCCAAAAGCCGCAATAGTTGGAGCAGCGCCATACATCAAAGCATCACCTGCTGCCCCGCCTCCACCAATAGCGTCTCCTCTCCATGTTCGATCATGACGATAGTTTAATGTGTGAGTGGCCAGCATGTTGGCATTTTGGAGCAATTCAATGACGGTTCCCGATCGAGATGACACTTGGCATCTATTTATCAGGTTACAAGCGGATCCATTAGGACCGAACCAAACAGTACTATTGGATCCTGCCGTGGTACTTGTGTTTTTGACAGTGACAGCCAAATAGGACCTGCGAGGATGAATGTACTGAGCGCCTGTGTTTAAGATGCAAACAGCTACAGCTCCTGGAGCATAAGTCTGGTTGGCAAAAAACTGGGACTGGTTATTCCGTGCAGACGCCACACTAATATCCGGTGGCAGTCTGTATGTAATGTTGTTAGCAGCAAGGATACTTTGTTGTAAGGCACCATTGTCCTGAGGGGCTTGAGCTTTGGCGTCCATCTTTATCCTTTTTTGTTTTACACTTGTACAATTTTTACAAACCCAAGAATTTATTTCGCACTTTGTCTTCAGCGCTACACACATCAGGTGTTCTCAATACCCAAGGTCCTTCCACTGAGCACCACGTGCCAGCGTCTGAGTTGGCACCCATCCTGCATTTTGGGATCCGAGTTTTGGATTTTTTCGCGCTTTTTTCATGGCTTTTGCGCTTCTTTCGTGTAAAACAAATGTATTCGCCAGCATATTGTACCCATCTCCAGACTGATCAGTAATCTTGTTAATTGTACGACGAGAATCCAGAGTCTTCATGATAAATCCGTCATTAAGAGATCCTTGAAACCCCTTCATCTGAGACATTAAATTTGAATAATCACCAAGGGGATTGGGTAAGTTATTGTAGTTTTCCGTTGTTCGATCTGGGTTCGCCTGTATTAGGCGTTCCTCTTCAGGGGTTGGCTCAGAAGTTCCGCCTTGATTTGCTGAAGACATGGATTGAGAAACTTCTGTAGCGTCATTTCGTAACAACTCGTGAAGCTTATCGAGGCCCTCTATTGACTGCTCTCCCGACTTGCTCCCTTTCTCGGCTTGTTGAAGACTCGTGAAGTCGTTGATTTTGGCGAGACTGTTCATCTTCTTCTCTTGCCCGTTTTTTACCACTTTGCGAAAGATCCAAACTTTTAAAATAAGCAATGTCAAACGGTTGTGCAAGTCCCATGCGGTATCGTTCCTTAAGGGGCCATAATCTGTGAATGGTCAAAAACTGATAGGGTTTAGACCACGCTTCCGCCATCATCACTTTAAATTGTTTGTCCGTCATTCCAGCCGGACAATATTCTTCTGCAATAACGTCTTGCTCCCGGGAGGAACATTCAAAGATGCAGACAAAGCTGGCTTGTAAACGTGCAACCTTGGGGACACTTCTCAAATGTTGGGAGCATAAAAACACAGTTTCATTATGGTGTCGGTTGGCAATAAAGGACATTAAGACTTCTGGTGATTTCATAAAACTGTGGTCACCTATTACATCATCTAGCACTATGGCAAACTGATGAGCCTTATGAGGCCCATGCTTTTTAATTTGCTCCTTTTGGTGCTTGTGAATCGCACTTAATGCCTTTTCCGCTTTTTTCAAGTCATTGAACTGTTGCTCCTCGGGAATGTCCAAGTCTTCCAGAGTCGAATCACCCGCAGGACTGACTGTGAAAATCTTGTCAAATACTCCTCCGTAAAACTCCTTCTTTGCCAATAAATTGTGCAGCAACACCGACTTGCCCGACTTGGTGACACCTATTAGCAAAATACTTGACCCAAGTTTAGGAATAACTCCCGCTTCTGACAGCTTAGGATGCTTAATCTTATCCTTGTCCGTTTTAACGGGCTCAATAGCGTAGTCCTTGTTCATTGTTTTTATTTATTTAGCAACACTTTGTGTAGCGGACACACATCCTAGGGATGGGCTCGAAAGTTTCCACTGGATGTCCATGGTTTGCGCAGACGCTTCTGCCCAGTCATAGGAATTCCACGCCTCTTGCAGTTTTTCGACACAAGATGACATTTGAGAATCGTGCATACCATGAGTAGTCATGTAGTCCAGCTGCTCAATATACTGCTTGAGTTTAACTTGTTGCTCTTGCCAGGCCTTTCCATTGGGCAGTTGTTGCAACAATTCAGCCTTGCATAGCTCATGCCTGCACTTGACACCATTATAAAGGACCACACAAGAGCACTTGCTTTGGAGTTGGAGAGCGCCCCCATGGGGAGCGCGTTGCACATCCTGCGGATGGGCTGCCATGATGAACTTGAAATGTGAATGAACTTTCGCACAAATAATGATTGGATGCGAAGGCGAAAGAATCTTCTTTCGCAGGAATTTTCTTTCGCTTTCGCCTCAACTATCATTATTTGTGCGAAAGTTCAATCATTTCTCAAAACTGATCGACTGCTTAAGATGCCCAAGGAAGTTCAAATTGTGTATGTCCTCAAGGAGGAAAAGAAGCCAACAATGCTCACATACGTATTGTGCTTTATTATGTTTGCAGTCTTGTATCTTCTAAAGAGGGGCCCCCTATGATCAAAGCTCCGGAGGGGCGCTAGAAGCGTTGTGCGCTTCGACGCATCCGATAGGGATGCTAAAAGCCTTGCAGGCTTTTGCGCGCTCCGGAGGGGCGCTAATACAACAACTGCGGCCCCGGGAAATTGTTCCAATCACTCAGCCGTCCTTGACCCAATTGCACGGATCCTCTGGATTGTGCCTGAGCGTTTGGCTGAAGAGGCTCCCTCCAATACTGAGGTAGATCAGGCTTGAATCCCAAATAATTGTCAAAGCCAACAGGGACTTTATAAAATAAATCAGGTGCAAAGTTGGAATGTTGATTGACACCATCGACAAACTGAGATCCACTGGACTGAACATCTCCTAAAACATCAAAGCGCGGAGGCAAATGCTTGACAAAGGCAACACGAGCTACTTCTTCAATCATATGTTCCAGAACAGGTTCAAGCGGAAATTGTTGATATTGCCAGGGAACTTGAAACGGCATCAATTGTTGATCATAAGAAGATCGAGGTTGAGAAGGTTGTTGCATATTAAGTCTTTGATTCTGCTTGTTTTGCAAGTCGAGTAAACTAATTCCTACCTCTGGAGGATGATAACTAAACATTTCTGCAATTGATGTGTCAAAAACCATTTGCTGTTTGGACTCCCTGGCTGTGTCTTCTCCTGGCAAGATAAATCGAGAACGTAGTGTTGCTTTACCCTGCTGACCCGCTGCTGATATATCCTCCACTTTTAAATCCGGTCTTTCTGCAAATACACGATTCGCCAAACCACGAATAATTTGTCCTTGTTGAGATCCCTCATATGACAAATCTCGAACTGCTCGAATACGTTGCTGATCGTCAATTTTGCCTGTGCCAATAGCATTGCTCACATAATCTCCAACATATGGACCGAGTTGAGATTGAAGCGTAGCAATTTTGTCAGGGCCTAATTTTGGGAATATACTTCGAAGCGTAGCCCTGAAAACGGATGCATGTTCAGGTGCCAATGGATGCTCTGACATCTTTGTTCCGGCAAACTTGTCAATAAGTATCTGGTGTTCACGCTTCAAAAGATAATCTGGAATGGACATTCCTTTTTTAGACAAAAAAACAATGACAGAACAAGTTTGTTCATTGGCCATTGATCAACAAGAAGTGTTTGATATGTTACCTATTAATGCTGAAACACGTGCCAAATTATATGCAGCTTTATTAAAAGAAAGAAGTGGTGTTTCTGCTCCGAGAGGTATCCTCGTTACCGAGGTAGTGGTGGCTGCCCCTGACCAGAATTCACAGCAAAAGGAGTCTGAAAGTCTTGGTACCAATTCTGAAAACTGCGCTGAGCCTGATTTACTCCAGACCGAGAAGTGAGGCCTCTTGCAAATACATCTTGCATGCTTACACTGGTTCGTGATCCTTCTGTTTGCACGAGCAAGGGTGCCAAAATTTGGTTGGCTTCCGACAGTGGATTGACTGTTTGAAATCCCTTCAATAAACCTTTTTCCAATTCGTAAAAGAGTTGAGATCCTGCTTGTTCTGAAAATCCTCGGTTGGGATCATTTAAATTAACAGACTGAATCAGGTTGCTTATAGCGTTATGAAACATAACTCCTGCACCTAATCCAAATTGAGAGCCAACTGCTCCAGCGGCTACCGCAGAAGCAACTCCCAATCCAGCATCTTTACCCATTTGCCAAAAGGCCCTATTTGTATCCACTGGAGGAGCCACACTTGCGTCTGCACGATAGTTTTCCAGTAAACTATTGGGAGGCAATGGACCTTGCGGAATGGGAGCCCCAATGTTTGGAAAAGGGACCTCTGCTTCCTTGGGATTTCCTGCTTGTTGCCTTCTAAAGTTATTGAAATTTTGCAACTCTTCGGGACTCATCTTTTTATGCTTGTCCTTGTTAGATTCTGGAGGTTCTTCTGGACCAGCCTTTTTATACGCTTCCTCGTCTGCCACAATGGTGCGATCAGGATTTGCATATTCTTCTGGGGTAATTTTACCAGTCATGACGTTGCCAAACTGGTAGTCTTTGGCAATTTTAGCATTCTTGTCTCTACTTTCAAATTCAGAGGTACTTACATCACCAGCAAGCATCTCATGAAGCATCATAGGACGCGGTGTATGAACAGTATTTTCAAGTAATCGGGGATCAAGACTAATTCCTTGCTTCGCTGCTTCTTGCTTTTGAAATGCAATTCGAGCATCACTTTCGTCTGTTTGATAAACAGCTTTACCAGGAGCATCAACCCGGGAATCTCCCTTTCTGTACGTGCTAAAATCAATGTAAGGATATTTCTGTATCAGATCCCCCATCTTTCCGCTTTTGATGAAACTATTTAGCGCAAGCCCTCTTTCCAAGTCTGCAAAATTCTCACTGTGTAGGTACATCAAATTACTAAATGGTTTCTCCCTGTAAAAGATAGTTTTGTTAAGATCATATCTTGGATCCAAGAGTCGAGGATCCACGTTCTTAGAAGTAGTATAAACCGGGTTTACAGTAGGATCTGCTTGGGAAGCTGCAGCAGGTCCCGAGTCTGGGGGGATATCCGTATTAGATTTTTCTTGCTGAGCATTCACTTTGGGAATGCTTTCTGCTTTTTGTTCATTTACCTTAGCAATGCTTTCTGCTTTTTGTTCATTCACCTTGGGAACACTTTCTGTCTTTTGCTTCTTTTCCTGTGGTAGATCATAAGCATAGGCATTTTCCGGATATTTCAATGTCCCAGCCGAGTATGGAATAGGTCTCTTGACACCTTGCCCCTTTACAAGTTGAGACACTTTAATACCTACAAGTTCCTCATCTCTTAAATCATGATCCGCATGTTGCAATCCTTCCTCAGGTTTAATCTTAATACCTCCTGTAATTTTTTCAATGTGTTCTTTCGCGTTTGGGTGCGATAAAATATTTTCAAGAACTTCAATGCCAACTTTGTTTTCCGTCCTTTTAAATCTAGCAAGAATGTTGGAGATAATAGGTTCAAGTTCTTCATTGGATTTCACTTCTCGCCCAAGAATTTTGAGAGCCTTTGCAAATCCGCGAGACTTGAAATTGCGTGCAGAGTAGAAGAAGTCATTTACCTTTGAAGCTCTTGCACGATTTGCTTCTTGTTCACCAGATCTCCCCGTGTTTTCATCAATCGTCTTCTGCTTCTCTCGTTCTGAATAATGTGTCTCCTCATGAAACACCTTGGCCTGAGAGCCAAGAGATCCCAAAGCCAATGCCCCAGCGAGTAAGTGAGCAGCCATCTCTGGTTTTTTTTCTTCTTTGAAACTTTCGCGCTTTTTCAAGTTTTTATCTCCTCGACTTTGAAAGCTCTGATCTTTCTTATACTGTTGCTCTTGAAAAATTTCTTGCTCGGTTTGGAAAACTGGTTCATCTAGAGTAATCTTGTCAAAGTCAAAAACGTGGTCTCTATCGGAAGCCTGGTACCACCCAACAATTTTTGGAATATTCTTGGTTTTTGCTTGTATTGCATCCTTTACATTGCTTTCACCTATCAAGTCTTCCAAAACATTATAGACTTTCGGATTGTCCTGTCTTCTCATAACATGAGCAGCTTGGGAAAGCACCCACCGTACATCCGCCGGATTACTGTACTTTTCATTCAAAATAGCCAAAGCTTTATAAAATGCATGTGGTTTGGCCATAGTAGCAGTAATCAGAAATTTTTCATAATCATCCTTGTCTACACCCATCTTTTTTTAGCATCCGGTTAGCGAAAAGCAAGGTAATTGGAAAGAGCACTCGGCCTATCCTGACTTGAAAACAAGGCGGAACTTGTAAAGCTTTGGACAGGTTTTACAATTGGTTTCGAAACAATTTCAGTCTCTTTCACAGCAATCGGTTTCGAAACAATTTCCGGCTGTTTCACAGCAATTTCAATTGGTTTCTCATCGAATTCCATTGGTTTCA
>JAZKAW010000020.1:0-3437 GCA_040388945.1 Patescibacteria group bacterium | reverse complement strand
TCCGGCTGTTTCACAGCAATTTCAATTGGTTTCTCATCGAATTCCATTGGTTTCACGACTCTGGATGCGAAAGTATAGTAATGATGGTTGCGAGATGCCACCGTCACAAACTTTTCCTCGCAATGAAAACAGGTTACCTCAGGATCCTTATGCTTCTGTTTCATGTGACTGTACCACGTAGAATAGATATCAAAGTCCCTTTCACAACTTTCGCAATGCAAAGACTTTCTCTTCATGGTTTTTTATTATGAATCAAAATGAAATCCGGGGTTTTTTAAAAGCGCGGTGCGCTTTAACGCATCCATCCGAATGCTAATCTGAGACAGCTGCATAACTGATCGAGTCCTTCATGTCCTTGTGTCCTAACACAGCAGCTGTGAACATGGCCTTGTCCACAGCTTTGCCCGTCTTTGACTTAATGGCACGCTTGTAAGTCTTGTAGCAAGTATAGGCATACATTCTTCTGCAAAAATGCGAAAGCATGTTCCATCCGTTTTCTTCCGACTGCTTGGAAGCCTTGGGGAATAAATTAGTGATGATATGTTTCAAGTCTGGGCTCGAGATCAAATTGGTGTCCACCAGTAAAGGGTTTCTTTTGCGAAACATTTCAATGCCTTGCACGATAGCGTGACTAGACAAAATAATGGTGGGCTTGACCAAAACAGATCCCTGTTGAAACCGCTCATCTCCGGGAGTCAGAAATTTGTTGATACGTGTTTTCGCATCCTTGGCCTTTCCTGTCTGCACAATTTGGTGAGAGATGGGAATGGCGTCGGCCGTCTCAATCTTGGTCAACTCGTTGGTCTCGGATCCAATAAATTGGTTTTGGGAGTTAGCTTCTGCAAAACATACTACTAATTCGCCCCTAGAATCCTTTCTGTTTAAAATTTCAGCCTTCCTGCATCCTGTTGCACACAAGAGACTAATGAGGAGTTCGCATGACTTGGTATCATCCAACATTCCTATTTCATACAAGGACAGAACCTTTTCGGCATCCAGAGTTTCGCAAAATTTATCCTTGAGCTTGTTTGCCAAATTGCCTTGGGGTTCCGATTCTGTCTTGGGCCACCGGAGCACATCTCGCACGATGCTCACATGGGGTCCACAAATGTCAGACTCTCCGCGTGGAATGTAGAGCTTCTTAAAAATGGACACAAACCCCGACAAGACAACTCTTCGCACACTCAAGTTTGGCTGAGACACCTCAATGACATTCTTGAGCAAAGTGAGGATTCTGCGAAACTCAGACAAGTCGTTGCCAATGGATGTGTCCAATTCCAACACAGAGGACTCTACAAACTTCTTGAGCATGTTGGTGTCGACACACTTCTTGTCGGGGGTATAGTACTCGGCTATTTTCGCAGTCAAACATTCGCTTCGTTTTCGCTTTGGGGCATTAGCACCCCTCTGGGGTGCGCAAACCCCTTGCGGGGGTTTGGTTGGGTGCTCAAGAGGGTTACACTCTGCACGAATAAGTTCCATATTCTCCTGCACATCTTCCAAGAACCTGACAAGATCCATGGTTTTTTAGATATAAATAAATAAATGAATTAAAAAAAAAGAAATGCGCGAAATTTGGAACAAAAGAGATAGTGTCTACATTCGACCAAGTGCTCTACAAAGACTCATTTGTTATGTTAAAGCGCTTCTAATGCGCCTTTAGTTCCTTTAGAACATCTTCAAGCTTCACAATAGATCGCTGAATCAAGGCCTCTACATCTTCTTGAACGGGTACATCCATACAAGCCACTGGCAATGTACAAATTTCACCAACACAAGGTTCTCCTCGGGATGTCCGAGTCAACATGAACTGGTAGGGCATATAGAAGAATCCGCCCAATCCCCAATCACCCCATGAGTTCAAGCACTCAAAGCACTGCTTAGAGTCCGATGCGCCGAGAATTAGCACCTCGTGCCCTCCGAGAGGTGCTTGAGATAGCTCCTTCGCGGATGGAACGGGCATCATTCCAGAATCTTTGACCGCTTCGGACTCAAAAGACGCGAAAACCAAAAAGCCGCAGTTAATCAAGAAACCCTTCGCAAGTTGGGACTTGCAAATCTTTACAATCAGGTCCAGGTTCACAGGTGTCAAGTTTTGGAGAGGCGGATGAATGTGCAACCGTGCATTCGCATAGGCTTCAGGGGATGGCAATTTCCCAAACCCAATGAGGTGTCCGTTCTCATCTACAACATACGGCATAAAGTTTTCATCACAAACCCCGGTGGAACTCGCTGCAGAATGATAAAACAAATCTGCCCCCAAATCAGTCACCGGTAAGGACTTGCTGTCATTGAGTCTTTCGCACACGTAATGAAAATAACGGGATGGGTTGGCCTGAATACCAACAGCCTTTACGTGAGAACAATAAGAATTCGAAGTGCACGATCCCTCTTGTTTCTGGTCATAGACCTTGTCAATCTTGTGACGCCACGAAATTTCGCTCGGAATGTCAATCTCATTCAGTTCATCTCGCTTATGAGAGTAGAGCTTCTTGCGAGATTGTCTGCGTCGGTAGTCCGCCAATGGAATTAACGGCCTACAAAAACTCATCCTTTTTTGAAGACTAAAAAACTTGAATAAATGGCGAGCTTTGGAAAATACTTTGGTAGCAAGCAACGATTTGCCCGCGAATTAGTGGAGTTCATTCTAGAATACACCAAAGATATGCAATATGATGCCATTATTGAGCCCTTTTGCGGAACAGCTTGCACTTTGCAAAAGTTTCGCGAAAAAGTAGATTGTCCCATCTTTGGATCTGATAAACTCGCTCCTCTTATTGTCACATTGAAAGCATTTCAATGGGGAAACTTCGCCTGTCCATCGTCTATCACGCAAGCGGATTTTGATAGACTCAAGAACGATGAAACGGATCCTCTTCATATCATTGTTCATGCAGGAGCGTCCTACTTTGGGCAGTACAAGAGAGATCGGTTTTATGGTTACACAAATGTAAACTTAGCCAAAATTGCAAAGCGTTTGGCCAAGAAGCCTCCTCAACTGAATAACATCGATTTTAAGTGTTGCGAATACACAGATTGGAGTGAAACAAAAAATTGTTTATTCATTCTAGATCCACCATACAGTGGGGCCAAGGCAAGTTGGTCGGTCAACTTTCGTGGTTTTGATAATGCTCTCTTTTGGAAATGGGCTGAAATGATGTCTCGAGAAAACATTGTTCTTGTATGCGAATATGAAGCCCCTGAGAACTGGACTTGCATATGGTCCAAAAGTTTCAGAACTGCAAACAGACATGGTGGTATCAGGACAAAAACAGAAAAAGTCTTTGTCTTGATTAAACCTTGAGCCCATTCTTCAAAATGTACGATATAATGCCTGTTTTGTCTTTAGCACCCCTCTGGGGTGCGCAAACCCCGCAAGGGGGTTTCGCCTTTCACAATAAAAATTTCGCAACAATCCTTTCGCCTGTTTACTTCTC
>JAZKAW010000019.1:0-10190 GCA_040388945.1 Patescibacteria group bacterium | reverse complement strand
TATCGGCTAGATCGAATATTCCAACCCGTCACCCATCCAGCCCCATATCGGCTCCGTCCATCGACAGTTGGCCGATGTCCCTTTGAACCAAGCATTAGGACCGTCGTGGGTTTTTACAAGGCCGATCTCAGCTGAACCTAAGCTTCCCCAAGCCGTATAGAGCGTTCTTTGCGGATCCCATATCTCCAGGTACATTCGCAAGTGTTCCTTTGGGTCTGTACGATCTGAGTGCGGAGGAATGAGTGCCGCATTCACATCAGTTCTGAATTTAAACTCGCTCTTTACGAATGATCCGTCGCCAGTAGAGCAGACCTTGAGAGCTTTTCCTTCGATGCTGAGAAAGTTGATATTGAACTCTATTATCTCAACCTCCCCAAAAAGAACCTCGAGGACCTTTTGTGCAATTTTCAAAACTCCCGTTGATCTCAATGTGCATGTCGTGTCCATAACTCAAGATATTTAATACCACAAAAAAGTAAACTATGCAACTTATCTCTCCAAATCAATCCAGCTATATTTCAGTCCCGTTTTCTCATCCACTCGATCTTCTTTGAACGTAACATTTTTAAACTCACTATAATCCGGGAAAAACACATCACCCTCAGCATCGGATTCGACTAGTGTGAGATAGAGCTTGTCTGTAAAGGGAAGTCCCTGTCTGTAGATTTCACCACCACCAATAAGGAAGATCTCCTTCTTTTCTGTAGGGCTGGCAAGTTCGGCTTTTGAGGCCTTTGCAATTGCATCTTCAATGCTCGTACAGATGATAGCCCCGGGAACTTGGAAACCTATATTGCGCGTAACAATAAAGTTGGGACGCCCCGGGAGAAGTCGCCCGATGGATTCGTATGTTTTTCGGCCAAGAATGATGGCGTGACCTGTCGTGATAGCTTTGAATCTTTTGAGATCGTCAGAAATATAGACCAAGAGCTTGCCGCCGTTACCAATGGCTGCGTTTTTGCTGGTGATAGCTACTACGATCCCAACTTTCACTTTTTTTTCGCCTGGATTCATTGCTTTTATAGGAGAGTAAATAAGGTAGTAAATCTAGGTTTTTGTCACCTAGGCATAATGATGTGCACAGATTATACTTCACATACCTGATTAACCAAACTCCCATGTCACACACTTATGAAGTTGAAATAAAGAGCCTACTTGGATCCAAGGAGGCCGCAGAAAAACTCAAATCAAGTCTCAAGTCTGCATATCCGGACACCAAACTCGTTGGACAAGGCAAGCAGCTCAACCATTATTTCAATACTCCTGCAGATACAGCCAAGCTTATTCACGGTGTAGAGGCGCTTGTGCCAGCAGAGAAGAAAGCTGCTTTCGAAAAAATTCTCAAAGAAGGAAAAAAGATCTCACTTCGCACTCGCGATGCCGACGGCACTGTTATTTTGGTGATGAAAGCGTCGGTAGGAGATGATAGTAGTTCGAATGGTGTAACAAGGATCGAGTTTGAGTCCAAGGTTAACAAGTCACTTGCCGAGCTCGATCAGCTTCTTCTCGACTCCGGTGCCACATACCAAGCCAAATGGTCCCGCGAACGGGAAGAGTACGCTGCTGGTGACATGCATATTTGTTTGGATAAAAATGCAGGATACGGTTACCTAGCGGAGTTTGAGCGTGTGACACCAGATGAATCATCTCTGACTGCGGTCAAAAACGATCTCCTGGCGGTGATGGCAAAGCTTGGAGCCGTTGAGCTTCCCCAAGACAGGCTCGAGAGAATGTTTGCGCACTACAATGCGAACTGGCGCGATTATTATGGAACAGAAAAGACCTTTCAGATAGAATAATTTCAATACTATGTACTTATCCGACGGCGACATAAAAAAAGCACTTAAGGCAGGAGAAATCATCATCAATGACTTTGATGAGTCACGTCTGCAGCCTGCAAGTTACGACATCTTGTTGGGTAACAAATTTATCGTACACAACACGCAGGGGATCACCGCTATTGATCCTGTGAACAAAATATATCCAGACAGTCGCGAGATTATCGTCGAACCAGATGGTCAGTTTGTCCTTCATCCAGGTATCAGTATTCTCGGAACTTCTGTAGACTATTTTGGTTCGGAAAAATATCTCGTACATCTTTCAGGCAAAAGCAGTTTGGCACGTATTGGCCTTATCATTCACAACACTGCCGGTATCATCAATCCGGGCCATTTTCTCAACATTACTTTTGAACTCTGTAACCTCAACCAGCTTCCTATCATTCTTCGTCCAAACATGAGAATAGGGCAGATCCTGTTCTCCCAGCTTACGAGCGCTCCCAACAAGGATTACAAGACCACTGGACGTTATTTTGGACGAGACTGGCAACACTTCGCTGATCCGCGTGAGACCGAAAAGAGGCCGGAGACTTCGTCATTGGATCTCAAGAGGGTGGCACCACGTCCCAAAGTGAAGGCCCGCAAGAAATAAATAATCCCTACCACCATGATATCTCCATTTTCAAAAAACTCTTTTCCGCCAGTTTCGAAAGATAGATCTCATCCGGAGTATCAGTATCTCAATTTGCTTAAGGATATTTTGGACAATGGTACGGTGAAGCACGATCACAATACGGGTACAGCCCTTACCAGTGTCTTTGGTCGTCAGATGCGCTTTGACCTTTCAAAAGGTTTTCCGTTGCTCACGACCAAGAAAGTTCCCTGGAACAGTATTATGCATGAACTCTACTGGTTCATGTCTGGTCAGACAAACATCAAATATCTCGTGGACCACAAGGTTCCTATTTGGAATGATTATCCTTACAAGATCTACAAGAAAAAAGCAGACAAAGGCACATTGCCAGCACTCACTCTGGAAGAATTTGTCGAGAAGATAAAGACAGATGATGCATTTGCGGCAGCGCACGGCGAACTCCCTCGCATCTACGGGGAACAATGGCGTGCGTGGCCAGCCAACGACGGTCGCACCATCGACCAGCTCGCCTGGGTTATCGATACCGTAAAGAATTTCCCAGAAAGAAAGCATGCCATCTTGTCTGCATGGAATCCTCAGTATCTTTACGCTATGGCAAAACCGGGAGACGCTCTGGCATTCCCTCTGTGTCACATCCTTTTCCATTTCAATGTATCAGGCAATAAACTTTCATGTCTTCTCTATCAACGCAGTTGCGACATGTTCTTGGGCGTACCATTCAATATCGCCAGTTATGCAGCGCTCACTATGATCATCGCAAAGATCGCTGGTTATGAACCGGGTGAATTTATTCACACTCTTGGTGATGCTCATATCTACGATGACCACATCGATCAGGTCAAAGAGCAGCTCACCCGCGAACCAAAAGCATTTCCGAAGCTTGTCCTCTCTGACGAGATCAAAGACCTGGCTTCTTTCCGACCAGAGATGGTTACACTGGAAAATTACGAACCACACGGATTTCTCAAAGCCAAGATGACAGTGGCTGGTGGATTCGATGAAAAAGATCGCAAAGGCTTTACGGCTACGGGGAAGTAAGAACTTATAGATTGTTCGCCAACTGGGGAGTACTCTGAGGAAAACCTCTGCATAGGGTGTGCATAACTTGTTCTTTTTACTTTATACTTTCCGATTTCGTTGGCGTCCTTACGCACACAAGCCGCTACGAATAAAGTCCCGGCCGGATGGTCCGGGCCAGAAGGAAAGCGACGCAGGTCACCACACGTGGCCTGCGCTTCTCTTTTTGTCGGCTTTGATTTTCTCTTTTACATGCTACAATCGAACTACCAATCTCATCTTCCATGATTTAACTACCGCACATCTCGTCCGACTACTACTCAGGTTCGCCTAACTCTATTCCCATGAAAGATACACAAATAAAGAAACTGATAGACGCAGAAAAAAAGCGTCAGAAAAAAGTCATAAATCTCATCGCTTCGGAGAACGTTGTTTCAAAAGATGTTTTGGAGGCTCTCGGATCTGAGCTGACAAACAAATACGCAGAAGGCTACTCGAAACTGCGCTATTACGGGGGCAATGAATATGTCGATAAGATCGAGGATCTCTGCAAGACTCGCGCACTCCAACTATTCGGATTGTCCGAAAACACTTGGCATGTAAATGTCCAGGCATTGTCGGGATCTCCAGCAAACCTGGCCGTATATCTGGCACTTGTTCCACTCGGCGGAAAAATCATGGGCATGGCTCTCGACAATGGGGGACATCTTACTCATGGCCACAAAGTCTCCATGACTGGCAAAGCCTGGCAGCAGGTTCCGTTTGGTGTGGATCAAAAAACCGAAGTTATTGATTATGCAGATCTAAAAAACAAAGCTATTGCAGAGAAGCCGAACATCATTGTTGCAGGCTTTACAGCATATCCTCGCGTTGTCGATTTCAAAAAATTCAGAGACATTGCCAATGCCTGTGGGGCCATACTCATGGTAGATATGTCACATTTTGCCGGATTGGTTGCGGGCAAAGAATATCCGTCGCCATTTGAATATGCCGATGTGGTGACCACGACGGTTCACAAGACTCTCCGTGGTCCGCGTTCTGCCCTTATCTTCTCTCGAAAAGATAAAAAGATAACAGGAGCAAATGGCAAAGACCGTACCTATCCGGAACTGATAGATAAGGCAGTTTTCCCAGGTCTCCAAGGAGGTCCACATCTCAACCAGATTGCCGCTGTAGCAGTGGCCCTCAAGGAAGCATCGAGTCCAGCATTTAGAAAATACGCTGTTCAGGTAAAGAAAAACGCCACAGCGCTCGCGGGAGAATTGCAAAAATTGGGTTGGAGGGTGGTTTCTGGAGGCACTGATAGTCACTTGGTACTCATGGATACATGGATGGGCGGACAGAAGAATGAAAAAGGCGTCGGAGGTATTTCTGGCAAAGAGGCTAGTGACAAACTCGAGAGGGCAGGGATTATCGTAAATAAAAATACTATTCCCGGTGAGACACGATCTGCCGTAGACCCATCTGGCATCCGTCTCGGGAGTGCCGCAGAAACTACTCGTGGTAAAAAAGAAAAAGATTTTAAAAAGATTGCAGAGAAGATAGACCAGGTGTTGAGGAAATAAGTTTTTTCAGCCATGACTTCTTGGTCATAAATGTGAAAGCGCGACACTGAAATGTGTCGCGCTAGAATCATCGTGCGCTTTCGCGCGGGGAAATCAGCCCCCACCTGCAGTCTATCGACCGTTGTTTGAGCCCCCTTTGAACAAACATTGGGACCGACCACAGATGGAGGAGAGTGTGTTTCTCAGAGCCTATCCTGCATTGAGGACGTGGAGACGTCAAATCAATCAGAGAGGAACCTATCGGCTCAGTATGAACGCCGCTTACGTTCACTATCGCGAACTCTCGCGAAGAAGCAGGATTGGGACCCAAAACGCCTAGCTAATCCCCTCACACGTTCCTACTTACATTCAAAGAAATCTGTAAGGCAGAGTAACATATTTGTATTAATTGTCAATAAAATCCATTATTCGCGCCAAATAGAGCCATTTGCTACAATACTTTCATGAAAAACGAGATTTTGAGCCACCTAGGGCGGGTGGCTGCGACCTTCGAGATTCCTGCAAACTCCCTCAAGCTGGATTATCCTGAAAACCCGGAACACGGGGATTTTTCGAGCAATCTTGCCATGGCACATGCAAAAAAGTTGGGAATGTCCCCAAAAGAATTGGCAGAAAAAATCATTGCAGAGTTTACAAAAGATATACCCGCATCTGTTGAATCTGTAAGTATCGCAGGGCCAGGATTCATTAATTTTAAAATAAAAAACAAAGTTTTTGCTGAGGAAATCATCTCTATAGTAAAAAGTGGAGCAGAATATGGCTGGTCGACAGGGGAGAGCGGCAAGAAAATAATGGTTGAATATACCGACCCTAATCCTTTTAAGATCTTTCATATAGGTCACCTGATGGCGAATTCGATCGGTGAGTCTCTCTCACGATTGATCCAGGCAGAAGGAGTAGAAGTGGTTCGAGCCTGCTATCAAGGAGATGTTGGGTTGCATGTAGCCAAAACTATTTGGGCGATGCGGAAGGAGAAGGGGGAAGAGAGAATGAAGGAAATTACAGATGCTTCAGTTACTGAAAAAGTAAAATGGCTGGGAGAAATGTACGTCTACGGGTCTCAGTTTGATGCGGATAAGGAGCTTCAAAAAGAAATTCAGAGTATAAATAAAAAGATCTTTGAGAAGTCTGATCCTGAAATAAATGCACTCTACGAAAAGGGGAGGGCCTGGAGTCTGGAATACTTTGATCTCATCTATAAACGACTTGGTACAAAATTCGATAAATTCTTTTTTGAAAGTGAAGTGGCGGGGCGTGGAACAAAGATTGTAAAGGAGTTTCTGGGCAAGGGAGTGTTTAGTGAAAGTGAGGGTGCCGTTGTTTTCAAGGGTGAGGATCATGGTTTGCATACGCGCGTATTCATCACTTCTCACGGATTGCCCACATACGAGGCCAAGGAGTTGGCACTCAATACAGAAAAATTTGAGCTCTACCCCGACCTGAGTCAGTCAATAATTGTCACCGCCAACGAGATTAATGATTACTTCCAAGTTCTCTTGAAGACTCTTTCATTGATCAATCCGAATGTCGCTGAAAAGACCACTCATATTAGTCATGGCATTCTTCGTTTTACATCAGGTAAGATGTCTTCGCGAAAGGGGAACGTTATTTCCGCCGAATCATTGCTGAGTGATATAAGAGAGATGGTCCAGGAAAAAATTATTAATCGTGGATTTGCTCCCGAAGAGGCCGAAGAAATTTCTGACATTATTGCCATAGGCGCCATCAAGTACACAATCCTTCGTCAAGCTATTGGCGGCGATGTTATTTTCGATTCTGCAGCCTCGGTTTCTTTTGAGGGCGATTCTGGGCCGTATCTGCAGTACTCGACTGTTAGGGCGAATTCGGTTCTGGAGAAGGCGGCACAACAAGGGATTGAAGAAATAAAAAGCAAAAAGCAAGACGAGATCATTTTGCCGGAACAAGTTTCTCTCCTGGAAAAACTCATTACTCGTTTTCCGGATATTCTCGAACGATCTAGAAAAGAATATGCACCTCAACATGTTGCAAATTATCTCATCAATCTCGCAGGGGCATTCAATAGTTATTACGCCAACAATACTATTGCTGATAAAAATGAGCCGCTTGCCCCATATCGTGTAGCACTGACGAGGGCGTTTGTGACTACGATGACAAACGGGTTATGGGTGTTGGGTATTAAGGTGCCGAAAAAAATGTAGTATGAAACAACGCCATTACATAAAATACATTGTAATTGTCGCACTTCTGCTCATGGTTGGAGGAATATATTATTTTCAGCCGCACACTATTTCTCCGCAGAATCCTTCTCAGAAAAATAGTTCAGATATTCATACTATCAATCTTGAAAAAGAAGTGGGTATTGCTGAGTTTGGTACCGATGTTGAGCCGTTCTGTTCTGATGAAAGTCTACCCCTGGTAACTATCCATTCATCTTCTTATTTTGATTTTGATAAAAATGGTAAAGATGAAGTTCTTGTATCCGCACTTTCTTGTAATACAGGTACTGCCGGAGCAGATATTGTGGGAGTGTATTCATGGGATGGCAGCAAGCTAACAAAAATTCCTCGCACACATCCAGAGTATAATGATAGTCGGAAGAACTATGGACTAAAAGTTGAACAGGGACAACTTGTTGAAACTTTTCCGATTTATAAAAAAGGTGACCCCAATTGCTGTCCTTCGGGCGGAATAAGAAAAATTTATTATACGTTTAATAATTCAATGTTTGAAGTTGAGAAGGTGGTCGAGAGACCAGAAGAAGATTCAATAGACAATAACTAATATTCATCATGCGCATCGAACACGTAAAAAAATGGTTTGTTTCTGAAGAGAAGTTTCTCAAGACTCCTGTAGGTATTTTCTTGCTCGGCGCCTTCCTGGGCGAGCTTGCACCGGACCCGAGCGACGCTGTTCATTTTTGGTTGCAGGAGCATGTACTCAATAATCCCGCCATCGCCCAGTCTACTCGAACCTTTATTCAAGTGATTGATTGGTACTTCTTGAGTGCTTCATATTTTTTACTGCTCCTCGTGCTCGCCTATATTCTCCATATCAAGAAAGTGCATACCATAAAGAGAATGAGTCTCTTTGGGGGCATCATCGGCATCGGAGTAGTGATCGGTATCCTGGCTCAATTTTTGGGGTCGTAAAAGAGTAACTCCATTTGAAATAGCGTCATTTTTAGCGTAATCTAGTACTACATATGTCCGACCCTACGCCCGAAAAGGCCCCAAAATCAACGCATGCCGAGCGTGAAGAGCGCATTCTTTCGTTTTGGAAAGATAAGGCGATTTTCGAGAAGACCTTGGAGAAAAATAAGGGCAAGAAGGAATTTATTTTCTATGAGGGACCTCCGACTGCCAACGGCCGTCCCGGACTTCATCATATAGAACCCCGTGCATTCAAGGACGCAATCCCGCGTTACAAAACCATGCAAGGATTTTATGTGCGACGTCGTGGTGGATGGGATACGCACGGACTCCCGGTTGAACTCCAAGTAGAGAAAGAACTGGGTCTCAAATCGAAAAAAGAGATCGAAACTTTCGGTATCGCCGCCTTCAATGAAAAATGTAAAGAAAGTGTTTGGAAATACGTGCGCGAATGGGAAGAGTACACGACCAGGATCGGGTACTGGGTTGATCTCAAAAATCCGTACATCACCTACAAGCCAAAATACATCGAGTCTTTGTGGAATATTATGAAGACTGTGGAGCACAAGAAACTCTTGTACAAGGACTACAAGGTTGTTCCATGGTGCCCGAGATGCGGGACAGGTTTGTCATCGCACGAACTCGCACAGGGGTATGAGGATGTGAAGGATTTGTCAGTAACGGTCAAGTTTGGACTCGTCGATGAACCAGGAACATTTTTGCTCGCGTGGACGACGACACCATGGACACTCCCTGGCAACGTCGCGCTTGCTGTTGGTCCCAACGTTGAGTACTCAAAAGTGAAAACAGTCGACGGTATTTATATCTTGGCCACGAATCGACTTGCAGCTGTCTTCAAGGATTCAACTCCGGAAATAATTGCTTCGCTCAAAGGAAGTGATCTTGTCGGAAAGTCCTACAAACCTCTCTATACATTCCTTGTTGGCGCAATCAATGCCTCTTCTGTGGCAAAGGCCGAAAAAGAAAAACTCACCAACGCCTTCAAGGTCTACGCCGCTGATTTTGTCACTACCGCAGACGGTACCGGCATTGTGCACATCGCACCTATGTATGGTCAGGACGACTTTGAGCTCGGCACCAAGAACAATCTGCCCAAATATCATTTGGTGAACGACGACGGTACATTCAAAAAAGAGACCGGTTTTCTGGCGGGGAAATTTGTGAAGGGTGAGGGTCTCGACGTTGAGATCATCAAGGATCTTGCAGGTCGTCCAGATGGCAATCTTCTTTTTGATAAAGAAAAATACGCCCACAGCTATCCGTTCTGCTGGCGCTGTCATACACCGCTTATCTATTTTGCACGCGACAGTTGGTATATCCGCATGTCATCTCTGCGTGATGAGTTGGTTAAAGAGAATGAAAAGATAAACTGGGAACCTTCATATATCAAGGAGGGTCGCTTTGGTGAATGGCTCCGTGAAGTCAAAGATTGGGCTATCTCCCGTGAACGCTATTGGGGAACGCCTTTACCTATCTGGTCGTGCGGCGCATGTCATTCAAGGAAAGTAGTCGGATCTATTGAGGAGATCACTCAAAAACCAAAAAATGAATATTGGGTCATGAGACATGGCCAGGCCGAGAACAACGTGGAGGATCTCCTGAGTTCGGATCTCAAAAAAGTGTATCACCTCACTCCGACAGGAAAGCTCCAGGCTGCGCAGTCTGCCGAACAGTTCAAGAAGATCGGCATCGACTATATTTTCGTATCTCCGCTGATGCGCACCCAGGAGACTGCTGCAGTTGTGGCAGAAAAATTGGGCTTGAAACCTGAACAAGTTATCACAGATGAGAGGCTTCATGAACTTCGTTTTGGTGAATGGGAAGGCCGAAAAGCTTCAGATTTTGTACACACATTTCCTTTCGAAAGTCGTTTTGAACTCATGCCCAACAACGGAGAGAAATATGGTGACGTCAAAAAGAGGGTGGGAGATTTCTTGTACGAGATCGAATCAAAATATCAGGGCAAGAAAATTCTGGTAGTTACTCATGGTGGCCCAGGCGCCATGCACATGGCTGCAGCGCT
>JAZKAW010000018.1:38728-41974 GCA_040388945.1 Patescibacteria group bacterium | reverse complement strand
AACCTCTGACCCTCCCCACGTCAAGGGGATGCTCTACCAACTGAGCTAACCGCGCGTATGGGTCACTATAGCAGAATCTGTAAAAATTTGAAGTCTCAAGCGTCATCACTCTTGACGTATGCGTATATCTGGTATAATCAAACTAATGCTTACTACTCAGAAAAACTTTGACGTATTTGCCCTAGACGAAGCTTCTCCAGAGGCTGCACGTGCTTTGGCTACACCTCAAGTTCCGCAGCTGATCGAGAAAATCTTTACCGACCAACATGGCCGTACCTTCCGCATGGTCTTTATAGTCGCCGTTGTCGACGGGGAACTCAAGGGAAAGCTCGTCTCGGTTCAGCCGATCTCTGCCGCATCGCACAAACTCAATGGTGCCATTTCATCAGGTATTATTTGTCTCCCTATAGAACGCTCGACCAAAAAAGGTGAGACCGTCTATGTTGCAGATTTTGCACCCGTCGTTTCTCCATATGTATCACTTGAATCTTTGATTACCAGTCAACCAACCAGAGCACCTTCTAAATAAAAAAGACCTCTCATTCTGCAGAGGTCCAGCGGGCATCATCGAGATCATCCTTGCATATTGCCTCGTAAGCGTACATTCTTAGTGCCCTGTCGAGAGATTCGTCAACAGACATCTTCAGTCGAGACCGAAAAAGGTAGTACAGCGAGAGACGTTGCGAGGAACACTTGAGATCTCCGCGATCGAACAAATATTCTATTGCGCGCCGGTCGGTACCAGGAAAATCGGTAAAGGAGCTTTCGTCCATACAGGACAATACTCACAGGAGAGGGAAGGATTGTCAACATCATTAAAAACCAAAGAATGTACATCCACGTACGCGTCAAAGCGGATTCCCGCGCAGAATCCATCATCAAAGAAAGTCACGATCATTATGTGATCTCTGTGAAAGAAAAGGCTGAACGCAATGCAGCCAACAAACGAATCATTGAAATCTTAAAAAGTATGTTTCCCGACCACTCTGTGCGCATCATTCATGGACACAAGAGTCCGTCGAAGTTGGTGGCGGTGGATGAGAGGGAAGAGTAATGGTATTCACAATCAATTAGAAAAGGTCGGGCAACAAGTGCACCGACCTTTCCGAGCCCATGCCGATCTCTTACAACAAACCGACTTTGAGGTGTCCTGTGAAGTGACACAGCGCCACGAGAACACCCGTGACACCCCAAGACATACAGATGAAGTATCTTTTGCTTCCTGGGGCAGAAGCGAAAAAGAAAAGAACTGAAGTTAGAATGGCGTTCAAGAGAAAAACAATTAATGGAATTTGAAATTTCATGATAGTTGAATTGTGGTCTGTGAGATGACAAAGCGTAAGTGCCTGCAATCTCACTTCCACAATCCAACCTCTAAAAAGTCCTGACTAATAACAGTATAGCACTTTATTAACTATTTGTCAACTATTAAAACACGCCCTTCTTACAACGTATCGTCCAGTTAAATTAATCCTCTAATTACCGGTTACTAATTACTAACTTACAGACTTACAAACTTACAAACTTACTACCATGTCCAAAATCATCGGAATCGACCTCGGAACAACATTCTCGGCTGTGGCCGTCATGGAGGCAGGGTCACCACGCGTCCTCGAAAATACAGAGGGTGCACGAACCACGCCTTCCATTGTTGCCCAGTCAAAGACAGGCGAACGCCTGGTGGGACTCCTGGCAAAACGTCAGGCAGTTACCAACCCCAAGAACACAATCTTCCAGATCAAGCGCTTCATCGGACACACCTTCGATGAAGAGAGTGTGCAAAAAGATATCAAGAACGTCAGCTTCGAAGTTCGCAAGTCATCGAACGGCGGTATCGAAGTAAATATGGGAGGGAACTGGATGAGACCAGAAGAAGTCTCAGCCATGATCCTTACCAAACTCAAGAATGATGCAGAAGCACGTCTGGGAGAAAAGATCACCGAAGCTGTCATTACTGTTCCTGCATACTTCAATGACTCCCAGCGCCAGGCAACCAAGGATGCAGGCAAGATCGCCGGCCTCGACGTCAAGCGCATCATCAACGAACCAACAGCCGCAGCGCTCGCGTACGGATTTAACAAAAAGAAAGACGAGAAGATCGCTGTCTTTGACTTTGGTGGCGGTACATTCGACATCTCTGTTCTCGAAGTAAGTTCGGCCGACGGAGACAGCTCTATCGAAGTGCGCTCTACGGACGGCGACTCACATCTCGGCGGTCGCGATATCGATGCCAAGATTGTGAACTGGCTCGCGGATACATTCAAAAAAGAAAATGGTATCGACCTCAAGAGTGATGCCCTCGCACTCCAGCGTCTCGATGAAGCCGCCGAAAAAGCCAAGATCGAACTCTCGACGGCGGTCCAGACGGAGATCAATATCCCATTCGTCACCTCAGGTGCAGATGGACCAAAACATCTCCTTGTTACTCTCACTCGTGCAAAGCTCGAGGAGCTCACAGCAGAGTTCGTAGAACGAGCCATGATGATCACCAAGCGTGCTATGGACGCTTCACCATTCAAGGTCGGTGATATCAATGAAGTGATCCTTGTCGGCGGTCAGACCCGTATGCCGGCTCTCCAAAATGCAGTCAAACAGTATTTCCAGAAAGATCCTCACATGGGTGTGAATCCCGACGAGGTGGTTGCGGTAGGCGCCGCTATTCAAGGCGGTATCCTCGCGGGGGATGTCAAAGACGTCCTCTTGCTCGACGTTACTCCATTGTCCCTGGGCATTGAAACCATGGGCGGCGTCGCTACCAAGCTCATCGAAAAGAACACCACTATCCCAACACAGCGTTCGCAGACCTTCTCGACTGCTGCTGACAACCAGACCTCTGTAGAGATCCACATCACCCAGGGTGAGCGTCAATTCTCAGCAGACAACAAGTCACTCGGCAGATTTATCCTCGACGGTATCCCACCTGCACCGCGCGGTATGCCACAGGTTGAAGTCTCATTCGACATCGATGCCAACGGTATCCTGTCAGTGACTGCCAAGGATAAAGCCAGTGGCAAGTCGAACTCTATCAAGATCACCGCTTCCTCAGGACTTTCCAAGGAAGAAGTTGAAAAAATGAAGGCCGACGCTGCACAGCATGAAGCCGAAGACAAAGCCAAGAAAGATATGGTTGAGGCAAAGAATATTGCCGAACAACTGATCTACACTTCAGAGAAAGCTCTGAAGGATGCAGGTGACAAAGTACCTGCAGATCTCAAGAAGACTATCGATGAAAAAGTTGCAGCTTTG
>JAZKAW010000018.1:21657-38718 GCA_040388945.1 Patescibacteria group bacterium | reverse complement strand
AAATTTTATTGGCAATGAGAAAAAGAGTCGCAACCATGATGAG
The DNA here is from genome assembly GCA_040388945.1 of Patescibacteria group bacterium. Taxonomy (GTDB): domain Bacteria; phylum Patescibacteriota; class Minisyncoccia; order Phycocordibacterales; family PALSA-1337; genus C7867-002. Next base: position 38,675 of record JAZKAW010000018.1, on the reverse strand, counting down.
GATGGTAAAGCTGGATATGGCGGCGATAAAGGCGGCTACAGAAGCTCTCTCAGCTGAGATACAGAAGATCGGGCAGTACATGTCGCAAGGACAGCAGCAGGGAGGTAATCCGGGCGATGCAAATTCCGCCGGTAATCCTGGAAATTCAAATGGTGGACCGAATGATGGAAAGGGTCCAGAAGGTGGAGATAATGTGAAAGACGCAGAGTTCAAGGAAAAGAAGTAAATAAAAAAGGGCTCTCACTAAGTTCTCCTAAGTATTACTTGGGAGAACGAGCGAGAGCCTTTTGAAAACTCGGGCAACTTACTTTGCTTCGGGAAAGCTATCGAGGGTCAACCGTGACGGAGGTCTGCAGAAGTTATGCCGCAACAGGAGCCGGTGATACATCCGGCAGTCTCCTCAGCAGCTCAAAACGAGCCTCGATGGCGGCTGCGATCTGACGCGGCAAATGATCAAGACCATCAGTGAGTACAATGTAATCCCTGGCCTTAGCCACAGCTCGTGCTTCGGCGTCATGAGAGAGGAAAAACCTCAGCGGATTATCGATTCCCGGCATCGGGTCTGATATCCACGCTTCGTCTTCGAACGGGACCAGGTCGTCAGTGAACAGAAGCATGACGGGTTGAAGGTCGTCCGGACCCTTCCATGTCTGATGAATCCAGTCCCCCTTCTCCATGATTGAAGCCACAGCCTCGGTGACACAACGCATAATTGCAGGGACGTTGGAATCATTATTACGAAATGCAAACAAGGGCAATAACGCACGCATAATCTGTATTTATCGGACATTGAACAGGTGTCCACGGATTCCTATGATCCGACCCGGCTTTGACAAGCAGCTGTTTGTATAGACACTAACTCTTCGAAGCCAAAAAGGAAAGTGAATAAAAAAGCCGAACCGGTGAAGGTCGACTTGGAACAGGATCATCACCATCAATAAGACCCCTGGCGGTCCTCTCGAGCAAGAACTGCAAAAAAATAAGCTGACACAAGCAGTAGTAGGGCCAGGCTCCAGAGAATGTCGACATCCCAATGTGATACAAGTTCCGGGAACTTCAACATTTTTTGAAAACGGTGATACCCGCCCCATATAGACATCACCCCTCCCAACGAGAAGATGACGACGTAAAGGGTATAACCAGTACGCAAAGAGACAGTATTTTGAGGGTTCATTCACAACAACGATAGCGCTGATCAGGAAAAAAAGAAAGGAATAAAAATGGCTCCTGCACAACATGCAAGAACCGGTAGGCTGATCGGCACTTAAACTTTCTTGAAACTTTCGACGAGTCGAATGATCTCAGTTCGAGATGCCCCGGCAAGGAAAGCCTTGGCAACTTCTGCCGGTGGTTTCGGACTAGCCATTGGCTTGGTCAAAACGCCATCGAGGTGGGAATCTTCACAGTCGGGAACCTCGACTGAAGTAAGGGCAATGACGATGGCCTCACGGTTGACCTCTTTGACGTACGAGGCGACTTCATGAGCATTGACTCCTTGAGCGTGCGAAGTGAATACCAACTGGGGAACTTCCGGCGTGAGCTGCATAAACACCTCTTGCGAGAAATCTTCGAAGAAGAGGTAGTCTCGATAGAGACTCAGATCATTTTGATCGAAAAATCCTGCAACCACGTGGGCGGCTTCTGATCCCACTTGTATGACGAGGATACTATTTGGTTTTTTCATTATTCATCCCTGATTTGTTGTTCTCTGTCCACAAACACACTGTCACATATTATATATCGAGTCAAGTACACTATTCTCCCAAATCCTATAGAATTAAAGATCACAAATTATGAAAGACTATTACAAAATACTTGGCGTAGAAAGAGGGGCTTCTAAAGAAGAGATCAAGAAGGCTTTTCGAAAACTCGCCCACGAACATCATCCTGACAAAACAAAGGGTGATCCTGCAGCTGGACAAAAATTCAAGGAGGCAAGTGAGGCGTATTCAATATTGTCAGATGATCAAAAGCGTCAGCAGTACGACACCTTCGGTCAGGCTGGAGCAGGTTTCAATCCTGGTGCAGGAGGCTTCGGGGGTCAAGGTGGTTTCAATGGAGCTGGTTTTGATTTCTCCCAATTCACCCAGGGTAACGGCCAAGGATTTGAATTTGACCTCGGAGATATCTTCGGTGACTTCTTTGGTGGCGGACGTGGTAGAGGTTCAGCACAACAGCGGAGAGGTCGCGACATCTCGATCGATATTCAAGTAACCTTCGAAGAATCCATCTTCGGAGTCGAGCGCGATATCCTCGTAACAAAAACAGCCAAATGTCTCACATGCGAAGGTTCAGGAGCAGCGGCAGGTACCAGCATGGAAACATGTAAGACCTGTAATGGCAAAGGGAAGCTCAATGAAACTCGTCGCTCATTTATCGGTGTATTCAACACCACTCGGGTCTGCGATACCTGTCATGGTAAAGGTCAGGTACCAAAGGAAAAGTGTCCCACATGTCACGGCGAAGGAGTTCTGGAACGTCAGCAAGAAATAACAGTCAAAATTCCTCCCGGAATGGAAGATGGCGAGATGATCCGTCTCGGCGGCATGGGTGAAGCCATACCAAATGGTCAGGCAGGAGATCTGTATGTCAAAGTCCACGTCAAAGCTCATTCACACATCAAGAAAGAGGGCGTGAACCTCATTATGGATCTCAAGATAAAACTTACTCATGCGCTCACTGGTAACGATGAGCTCCTCAAGACTCTAGACGGAGATGTGGTCATAAAAATCCCGGCGGGCATCAATACTGGCGAAATTCTCCGCGTAAAAGGCAAGGGCGTACCGCATGGTAATAAAAGAGGTGACTTATTCGTCCGTATTACTGTCGACATCCCAAAGAAACTGTCCCGCACCGCTTCCAAGTTAGTTGAAGAGCTAAAAAAGGAGGGGTTGTAGGGTGCAGAGCGGGGGAGACATGCTCAACATTTCGCCAGTGAAGGACCTTGCGAGGCTCGACGGAGCGAGCACGAGGAATTTTTCAGCAGAAAAATATCCGTGTCCTGAACCGGCGAAGTGCTGAGCATGACATGATCCAATTCTTGTGCTAATATATTTAACCAATGCATACTATATTTTCATTTATCAAAAGCCACATTGTCGTGGCCTCAACCATAGTCATAGTGGCAGTTGCGGGTATGGCTATCGCAGGTCGCCTTGCCGCTTCGAAGAAGAATGCTGCCCCTAGTGAATCAAATATTAAAAAAGTTACCCTTGTTGATGTGGGCACTTTCCGCACGGGTGGAGAAAACGTTGCTGCTGATGGCATTGTCGAATCAGTTTCCCAAGTAGATCTCAAGAGTCAGCTCTCTGCACCACTTTCACTCCTCAACGTTGCAGTAGGTGACACTGTTACCGCCGGTCAGATCATCGCGGAACTTCAGAATGCAGATATTCGCGCACAACTCGACTCTGCCAAAGCGGCACTTCGGATCGCACAAGGTCAATACTCTAGTTCCGGAATCAGCCTTGAGTCTGCACGTAAAGGAGCCATCGATAAGATCAAAGACAGTTATATCAAGGCTGATGATGCGATCCGCAGTCAGATTGACCAGCTTCTATCTAACAATATCAGCGGCGCACCACAACTCTATTCATATATCAGCGACTCTGCTCTCGACAGCGCCATTCGCAGTACTCGCGTAGAGCTTACTTCTTTATTTAGTGACTGGAAGGTCGCCATCGATGCACTTTCACCAGCTTCAACGAATGTAAGTATCGAAAGTGCACTACGTATTTCTGAACAGAATATCTCAAAGACAAGCTCTCTCCTCGACAATGTTTCTCGTGCCGTAAATGACGCCAGTCGCACCAGCACCGACTCAACAGCGGCAACAATAGCCACATGGAAAGCTCTCGTAAGTGCTGCACGCAATTCCATAAGTGCAGCCAGTGCCAGCCTCACAGCAGCAGAATCAACTCTGGCAAACGCACAAGTAAGTGGAGGGTCTCCTGCACAAGCTCAAGTTTCAGTAGCACAGGCTGGCGTAGACAATCTCGAGGCTCAACTTGCAAAGACCATCATCAAATCTCCCATCTCAGGAAAGATTGCGGCTTTACCTTTACGTAGCGGGGAACTGGCTTCACCAGGAGCACTCATAGCAACCGTTGTTGGTACCGGAGGCATCCAGGTCAAAGCGTATGCAAGTGGAGAGGATTTTGCCCGTATCCAAAAGGGTGCACATGTCATCATTGGCGGGAAAACTCCGGGAGTGGTCATCGGTGTTGCTCCAAGTGTCAATCAGACCAACAAAAAAGTAGAGGTCAATATTTCCGTTCCAAATTCCAATGCTTCAGGATTGGTTATTGGACAAAATGTTCAGGTCCTTATTGATGCCTCTGCCAAGACTCAGACTACAACGAACTCGACCTCCTATCTCTTGCCGATGCAGAACGTCAAGATAGTCCCAGGTGACGCTTATGTTCTTACGGTTGATGCTGACTCAAAGATCCAGAGTGTGCCAGTCGTTCTCGGCGAGGTTCGTGGAGAATTCGTCGAAGTAAAAAGCGGTCTCACCGACGGTATGAAGATAGTTTCGCCAGTATATGAATTGAACGCAGGGGAGACCGTGCAGGTACAGGAGTAAGTAACATTCGTGGTATTCGCATTGTGTTATTCGTAGATTCGTATTATCCCCATGACATCAGATCACGAACAATCATCAGACAATAAATATCTGGAACGGCTGGAATTCCGACCCGAGCTGCGCAAGATGTGGCTCAACTTTTTCGTAAAGAATTTTCGTGTAGTAATCCTCATCATTCTTCTTATTTCGGCTTGGGGTATTTATTCTTTTATCAACCTGCCTCGCGAGTCCAATCCTGAGATCAAAATCCCCATCGCTATTGTCTCCACATTCTATCCTGGTGCATCACCAACAGATGTAGAAGAATTTGTAACCAAAAAGATTGAGACCAAAATCGCCGGACTAAAAGGGGTAAAGACCATCACTTCCAACTCGTACAACTCGCTTTCATCTATTACAGTCGAATTTAATGCTTCAGAAGACATTTCTGATGCCACACGACGTCTCCGCGACAAGGTTGTAGAGGCAAAACCTGATATTTCGACAGAAGCAGAAGACTCCGTTGTAAGTGAAATTTCACTTGATGACACACCTATCTGGTCTATTTCTATTACCGGACCTTATGACGGCTTTACTCTCCGCAAATATGCAGACTTGGTAAAGGATGAGCTTGAGAAAATATCCGGGGTGCGCGAGATCGGTGTCTCTGGTGGGGAAGAGCACGAGTTCGAGATTGCCTATATCCCTCAGCAGCTTCTCTTCTATGGCATAAGCACTAGCGAAGCCAACCAGGCCGTCCTTGGAGCCAATGTAGCCATCCCTTCTGGAAACTACGAAAGCGGTTCATTTGTTGTACCTATCCGTACAGATGCGCGAGTCGAGACTGTTGCCCAGATCGCCAATATCCCAGTCTCACACAGCGAAAACGGTAGTGTCATTTTCCTCAAAGATATTGCCAATGTCACAGAAAAGGCTATAAAGAAAACAAGTTATTCACGTTTTTCAATCGGTGGATCTGACCCGAAAAATTCCGTCACCCTTTCACTCATCAAGCGACAAGGTTCATCGGTTCTTGATACTGTCGATGCGGCAAAGGCTACAGCTGACAAAACCATTGCCTCTTTCCCACCAGGTATCACTTATGATGTTTCTCTCAACCTAGCTGCCCAGGTTAGACAAAGCTTTGACCAGCTTCAACACGACTTTCTCCTGACGGTCTTCCTTGTGATGATCATTCTCTTCCTTATTGTCGGACTCAAGGAAGCTTTTGTGGCAGGCATGGCCATTCCACTGGTATTCTTCATAACCTTTGGAGTGCTCAATCAGCTAGGTATTACACTCAACTTCCTTTCATCATTTTCTCTCATTCTTTCTCTTGGCCTTCTGGTGGACGACGCAATTGTGGTGGTTTCTGCTACAAAGCAGTACCTCAATACTGGCAAGTTCACACCAGAAGAGGCTGTGCTTCTCGTACTTAATGACTTCAAGTGGGTACTTACAACTACTACTCTTGCTACGGTCTGGGCATTCCTGCCGCTCCTCTTTGCAACAGGCATCATTGGGCAATATCTAAAATCAATTCCGATCACCATCTCTATCACCCTTATTGCATCTCTTCTTATTGCACTTATGGTCAACCATCCATTGGCAGCAGTACTAGAGCGTATTCGTCTCACCCGCAAATTCTTCTTCATTATTGAAGCACTCCTGATCTTCTTTGCTGGTTGGATGTTCTATGCAGGTGGTTTACTCGAAGTCATCCTCGGAGCAGTAGCGGTTATCGTGGAACTTTGGCTCATCTGGTGGTATGAAAAGCGTAGTAAAGAGGGAATGACAGGCAAAGCAGTCCTCAGACAAAACGCCGAGCTCATGGACAAGGAATGGAGAAGCGAAACCCTTGTAAAAGCCAAACTCAAACAGCAGGGCACACGTCATGCGCATAGTTTTGCTGGAAGACTCATACACGGCGTTATTCACTTCAATCGCTTTTTGCCGTTGTATGAGCGTTCATTTAGAAAATACATTCTCGACCGCAAACGTCGCCGCCTGGTTATCACCGGAGTCATCGTCCTTTTCATTGCCTCAGTCGGGCTAGTTGTAACAGGTATCGTAAAGACTGAATTTTTCCCTATATCTGATCAGGACTATATCTACGTCGATGCTCGTCTACCAGTAGGTACTCGTCTAGGGGAAACCGATGTTCAGACACAAGCCATCGAACAGAGACTACGTAGTTATCCAGATATCATCAATTTCTCAACTGTCATTGGCCAAGCCAGTCCAAACGGTGGTTCATTCGGTGGGGCAGGCAGTGGTTCTTCCAATCGTTCGTCTATTACGATCACACTCAAGGACAAGGATGTGCGATCTATGAAATCATATGTTTTGGCAGACAAGATCCGAGCTGACCTCGCTAAACTTTCTATTCCAGGCATGACTATCGAAGTAGCTGTGCCTGCTGGTGGACCTCCATCCGGTGGCGCCTTTGAAGCTCATGTAACTGGTGAAGATCTCAACACGCTTCGTACCATTGTGGCCGACCTACGACCAAAGCTTGTAGCTATTCCAGGTGTGATCAATATCAACACCTCACTCAAGGATTCTGTTCCTGAGTACACCTTTACTCTCGACCATGCCGCTATGGAGCGCAACTATCTCAATGCGGCGTATGTTGGCTCTGTTCTTCGTACTGCGATCTCTGGTATTGAGCTCACAAAGATCATACGGAATGAAAAAGAGCTAAAACTCATCGCCACTTTCGATCCTGCAACTATTCCAACCCTTACTTCCATACAGAATCTGCAGATCCTTAACACCAGAAAAGAGCCAGTCTTTCTAAAAGATGTTGCTCAGATAGAACTAAAGCCGGCCGTGGACGTTATCACTCGCATCGACCAGAAGAGAACAATCCTTCTCTCAGCTGGCGTCGACGCCACCACCAATGGCGGGGAAGTTGTCACCAAATTCCAAAAGAGCATTGCTGACTACCAACTTCCTGGAGGTTACGTCATTACCTATGGTGGTGAAAACGAACAAAATCAGGAGTCTGTGCTTTCTATTATTCGTGCCATGCTTATTGCTCTTATTCTGATCATTGCCACCCTCGTCATCCAGTTCAACTCATTCCGCAAAGCCATGATCGTACTTGTTCCTATTCCTCTCGCCCTTATCGGTGTCTTCTGGGGCATGGCCATCTTTGGAGTTCCACTCTCATTCCCAGCACTCATCGGAGTTCTCGCCCTCTTTGGTATCGTAGTTAAAAACTCTATTATTCTTGTCGACAAGATTAACCTCAATATCGAAAGCGGCATTCCATTCGAAGATGCTATCGCTGATGCGGGCAAAGCACGTCTCGAAGCCATCTTCATTACCTCTATCTGTACCATCGCTGGTATCCTTCCTGTGACGCTCTCAGATGAGTTCTGGCAGGCGCTGGGCTCCACCATGATCTTTGGTCTGTTCTTGTCATCATTCCTCACCCTCTACGTTGTGCCAGCTATTTATCTTATTTGGGTGAAGAGGGAAGAGTAAATTTTTCCTCCCTAGTTCTTGACTAGTACTTTTTGCTCTGATATGATTTCATGCCAGAGCTGTCACTTGGAGTAGTGTGTGCTGCCCCAATCGAAGATAGCAAGTCTCCTGAACAACGAAACGCCTATGTTAGCATCGTCCTTCATTAGCCGCCGTGAAGCCGTACTCTTCGGCAAAACATCGATCAGCATCCCTGTCCTTCAACGCTGTCTCACCCCTGATGGTCAGGCCTTCCAATTTCCTGAACTGGACAACATTGTGTCCAAGGGAATGGGCGAACGCCTCTGGATTGAGATGCAGACACTCGACCAGTTTGCTACTGGACTGTACGCACGGCAAGGAATGAAAGCTCAGCGTAAGCTTGACTACAATTCCATTTCGCCCGAATATTTTCGTGACGAATTTCCATGTGAATTTGCTTGGCTTACGAATGTGGAGTCGGGTCATTTCCCCAATAATCATTTCTGCGTCGGCGGAGATGTTGACGGGGTCGCGTTTGAGGCACCCAGTCTCTTCGTCGACAAAAAATGGGCCGACCTAGTGGTCAAGCTTGTTGCCAATGGCATCATCAGGCTCGGCCTCACACCAGGAACACAACTCCTCTTCGGAGAACGCTGGGATGGTGAAATGGTTCATCGTGGCCACATTGCAACCCTGCTTCGCTCTTAAAGACTTTCGGATCACAACTCGCCCACACCTCTCCCTGAGGACGTGGGCTGTTTTTTTACCAGCACAATGATATTATGATCCCACTATGAGCAAAATACTCCTCTCTGGTGTCAAACCAACAGGCAGACCACATATTGGTAATTATTTTGGCGCAATGAAACAGTTCGTCCAAGCCCAGCTCGTCGGCCAATTCGAATGCCTCTTCATGATTGCCGACTATCATGGCCTCAACTTCATCCAAAACAAAGACGAGATGCGCCGCCTCATCCTCGACCTGGCACTGGACTACATAGCTATCGGCCTCGACCCGGAACGTTCTATCCTTTTCAAGCAATCAGACATTCCAGCTCACACAGAACTCACTTGGATTTTTGACACACTCGTGAGTGTGCCCTACCTCGAGCGTGCACATGCCTTCAAAGACGCAGAAAATAAGAACAAAGAAATCAGTGTGGGTACTTTCAACTATCCCGTCCTTATGGCTGCCGATATCCTTCTTTATGACACTGATGTCGTACCAGTAGGGCAGGACCAGAAACAACATATCGAATATGCTCGTGATATCGCACAGAAATTCAATAACACCTTCAGTGAAACTTTCAAGCTTCCCGAACCACTTATCTACGAAAATGTAGCAATAGTCCCCGGTATCGATGGTCGCAAGATGTCCAAGAGCTATGGCAATACCATTCCGCTTTTTGCAGAGCGTGACGAGATCATAAAAGCAGTCATGGCCATCGTCACTGATTCTGGTGGAGATGTTCCAGCCAATGTCTACAATATTCACAAACTCTTTAAGACTGATGCCGAACTAAAGCCACTTTATGATGCCAACAAGGGTAAATACAAAGCACTCAAGGAAGCTCTCATAGAAGACATCGACACTTTCATCAAACCTCTCCGCGAGAAACGTGCTGAGCTTATAAAAAATGAATCGATTGTTGCTGAAGTCCTCAAGAATGGGGCAGTCAAAGCCAACGAGCGTGCTCAGAAGAAACTTATAGACGTCAAAGAAAAAATTGGCGTGTTGTAACCATGTCCTTCACCATCAAAACTCAATCCTTCGAAGGTCCTCTCGATCTTCTTCTGGATCTCATCGAAAAGAGGAAACTCTTTATTAGTGATATTTCTTTGGCAAAAGTCACCGATGACTTTATTGCCCACATAAAACAGTTCGATAATATGCCCATGGGGGAGTCGGCTCACTTTATCCTTATTGCCTCGACGCTTCTTCTTATCAAGTCCAAATCGCTTCTACCTCAACTTCAACTCACCGAAGATGAACAAGGCGATATTCACGACCTGGAGACTCGTCTGAAGATTTATAAACGCATCAAAGAGGCAAGTCTGCACGTTAGCAAACTCTTTGGTGAAGAGATTATCTTTGGTCAGTCACATGCACGTCCCATCAATCCTGTTTTTACTCCAGATGTAGAATTCACTCTCGAGAAAGCCTTGTATTCACTCAAAGATCTGATAAATCGTCTACCAAAGAAAGAAAAGATTCCGCATACAATAGTAAAGAAGGTTATTAGTCTCGAAGAAATGATCGGCACACTCACCAACCGTATCACCAGTCACTTGCGCATCAGTTTCAAAGAGTTCACCAAGGAGCACAAAGAAAACAAAGTAAATATAATTGTCAGTTTCCTCGCCATGCTCGAACTAGTCAAGCAGGGAATAGTGCACGTCTCACAGGAAAAGAATTTCGATGATATCCAAATGGAGACCAAGGAGGTGGGTGTGCCGAGGTATTGATAACATCAAATATCTATGTTAGAAGAGAGAGGAAGGTGAACCGTTGAATGAAAATCAAACTTGAAACAGACATCGATGACATTGATCATTTGGTGTACAGCTTCGTCGTAGCACATGAAGAGATCGTATGGTTCCATACACAAGGTCACAGACTCACAAGCCTGAGTGTCCTCATTACGGATGATTACCACTTCGCGAGAGATACAAGTACAAGCACGATCGGCAGAACTGACATCATAATTCTCCTCGATGAAGATGCAAAGAAGACTCGGTGCGTCCAAGATTCCGGCATATACGTCTGTCGATCACGCGCTGATATCAAGATAATGCTTCGCCGTGGACTCCGAAGGACTTCCAAATCCCAATTAATGCAACGACGACTCCAACAACGATCTGGCCGGTGAACATACCCACCGGTTTTTTTATTTTCTGAATGAACCAACTTTCCCAAATCCTTACTCGACGCTATACTTAACCCATGCCAGAATCAACTCCAACAAAAATCGACTTTTCTCTCTCTGCACAACTCGAAGCCATCCTGTTTTGGAAAGCTGAACCTGTTTCAATAAAAAAACTTGCCACTCTATTAAATGTTGGACCGGAAAGTATAAAGGAGGGTCTCGCAGAACTTAATGAAAAACTGCAGGGAAGGGGACTCACGCTCGTCCAGACCGATGACGAAGTAATGCTCGGTACAACCAAGGAATTTTCATCTCTCATCGAACAACTCACCAAGGAAGAGCTCACCCGTGACCTGGGCAAAGCTGGTCTCGAAACACTTTCGATTGTTCTCTACCAAGGCCCTATCTCTCGTGCTGATATCGACTATATTCGGGGAGTTAATTCCCAATTTATCCTTAGAAACCTCCTTATCCGTGGCCTCGTCGAGCGCGTAGACAACCCTACAGACGCCAGAAGTTTTCTCTACCAGACAACTCTTCAGCTTTTGTCACACCTCGGAATCTCCAAGAGGGAAGACTTGCCTGAATTTACAAAAGTACGAGAAGAGATCGAAGCTTTCAAACAATCAACACAGGAAGCTGACGTGAAAAATGATACAATTGAGCAGTAATGGCTTCGCGGACCAAACATATTGACCGTTTTTTTCTCTTCTCAGTCCTCGCTCTCACCGGATTTGGTTTCGTCATATTCCTCTCGGCATCGCTCGGACTTTTGGCACAAGGAAATGTCAGTTTTTCTAGTGTAGCCTTGAAACAAGTCATCAGTCTCTCGCTCGGTCTCGTCGCTTTCTTTGTGTTCAGTAAAATCCAATACACTTGGGTGCGACGAGCTGCATTTTTTATCTTCCTTGGAGCCATCGCAGTCAACTTGCTCCTCTTTGTTCCCGGACTCTCTGTCTTTCACGGTGGTGCCTCGAGATGGATCAACCTTGGATTTATTACTTTTCAGCCGTCCGAATTCCTCAAGATCTCCTTTATCATCTACATGGCGGCCTGGGCTCATTATGCAAAAAATAAAATAGGGGAAATGCGCTATGGTCTTTTGCCATATATGATCCTCATGCTCATTCTCGGCGTTCTCCTGATGATCCAGTCGGACACCGACACTCTCGTTGTTATTGGTGCCACGGGCATTATTATGCTCATTATTGCCGGTGTACCCCTACGACACATCGTCCTGGCAGGGCTTATGGGAGCTGTAGCGGTTGGTGGGGTGATCTTACTTCGTCCCTATGCTGCAGAACGCGTCAAAACTTTCCTGAACGGCGGTAGTGACACTCAGGGCGCTGGTTACCAGATCAATCAGTCACTCATTGCTATTGGCTCAGGAGGTCTCACCGGTCGCGGCTTCGGTCAGAGTATTCAAAAATTTGGATATCTACCACAGCCCACCGACGACTCTATATTTGCCGTTGCTGCCGAAGAGTTCGGATTTGTTGGTTCTGTTGGTCTCCTCGGACTCTATGTTCTCTTTGCCATCAGTGCCTTTCGTGTAGGCACTCGTTCTGAAGATGTCTTCGGTGGACTTATGGCTATTGGTATTTCGGTCCTTATCGTTGCCGAGTCCTTTATGAATATGGCAGCGATGCTCGGTCTTATTCCACTTTCTGGCATGCCACTTTTGTTCGTAAGTCACGGGGGAACAGCTCTCATCATTACCTTAGCGGCCGCAGGGATGGTGGCGAATGTAAGTAAGTTTGGGAAAGTTTAACTATGATTTAATTTACCAAGAACTTAAGGTTGTATTCTGGTACAACGCCCAATTCGTGGTACTCTAGTTTTACTTTCAAAGGTAAATGCTTGAATTCTCTTATAATCTTTCGGCAATTAGAGGCTCCGCAAGCACATTTCATTACCCAGTCTTCCTCGTACATTTGGAGAGAGTAGTCATAAGCGATTTCATCACCTACCTTGATATCTCGTAAGGCGATCAATTTCGCTTTTCTATCATTTATAATGACACCCGAATTGGGGTTACATGAATGGTTGATAATGTCATCAACCTTACCTGATGGGCCAATAAAATACTCCTCAGAAACCTGTAAATATCGATCTTCTTCAGGTAAAACAATCTTGTCTACAGATGGTAACTCTTTGCGGTGCATCAATTTTCCTTCGAATACAATAATTCTATCTCCCTTGAGAAAGGTTTTGTTAGCAATCACAGCTTTCCCAAAATTATTTTCTGATATTATAAAGTCATTCATGTTCGGATAATAATACTACAATTTTACAGAACGACGAATCCGTAGATTTGTATATGGTTTTACAGGCCAAAGAAGTGTCCTTTTCTCCTCTTGCTCTACAGCCCCGTAAGACGTTAAACTTACTCCATGAAAATCCTATTTACTGGCGGCGGATCAGGTGGCCACTTTTACCCAATCATCGCCGTAGCACAGGCTCTTTCGAACAGAGTAGAGGAACGCAAGATCCTCAAGCCCACACTCTACTTTATGTCGCCCACTCCTTATAACCCACGAGCTCTCTTTGAAGCCGAGCTCCAGTACATCCGCGTACCTGCCGGTAAGATTCGCCACTATTTTTCGCTTCTCAATATTACTGACGCGTTCAAAACTGCCTATGGTTGTCTCTGGGCACTAGTAACCATGTTCCGGATTTATCCCGATGTAGTCTTTGCAAAGGGAGGCTATGCGAGTTTCCCAGCATTATTTGCAGCAAAGATCCTCGGTATACCTGTCGTCATCCATGATTCAGATAGCAGACCTGGTCGCGTCAATATTTGGGCAGGGAAGTTTGCAAAAAGAATTGCCATTTCATACCCGAGCGCCGCAAAATATTTCAAAGACCCAAAGGGCACGAGGGTCGCCCACACAGGTAACCCCATCCGCGGCGCCATCCTCGAACCCCTTTCAAATGGGGCTCGGGAATTCCTCAATCTTGAAGAAAAAACTCCAGTCGTAGTTATTCTCGGCGGCTCCCAAGGGTCGCAGACCATTAACGATGTCATGCTCAACGCTTTGCCAGAACTTTTGAATCGCTACCAGGTCATCCACCAAGTAGGCAAAGCAAATATCGAAAATGTCACGCAAACAACAAATCTTATCCTCAAAGATCATCCATACTCATACCGTTATCATCCTTTTGATTACTTGAATGAACTTGCCATTCGCATGTCTGCGGGAGTAGCGGACGTTATCATCTCTCGAGCAGGTTCAACTATCTTTGAGATCGCGTCATGGGGTGTTCCTTCGATCCTCATACCGATCTCGCCCGAAGTCAGTCACGATCAGACTCCCAACGCACTCGCATATGCACAGACGGGTGCAGCCTCCATTATCGAAGAAAATAACCTCACGGCCCATGTCCTTATAGGGGAAATCGACCGCATTTATACTCATCCAGCCATTCAACAGACCATGAAAGAGCAGGCCAAGGCATTTGCTCGCAAAGACAGTGCCAACCTTATTGCTGACGCCATACTAAATGTTGCGTTAGAACACGAGAAATAAAGGTTGAAGGGATGAGGGGTTGAAGGGGTAAAGCTCCTTCTCAACCCTCCAACCCTTCATTATGGATACTTTATTATGACACACTTTTGATACTACACTCAAGTTTCCTCCTTCATTGTCGAGCCTGTAAAGAAATGGTATAGTGACCGTCTACTATTATTATAAGTCGAGTTATAAAGACTAATTTAGCAAAAAACATCTATGGAACCAGCACAGACAGGCGTAAAGACATGGCAGTGGGTAGTGACAGCTATTGTCATCATTGTTCTCATTATCATTGGTATCATGGTCTTTGGTAACAAGAAGGGTGAGACCCCTATCGGCGGAGACAACATGAGCACTTCGACCGACAACGGCACAGTTAGTCAGGAGGTCAACCGCGTCGTCATGACTGACCAGTATCCTGGCAATGTCGTGTACCTCGGTTCAGTTCAGCTCGCAAAGGGCGGATGGGTTGTCATCCACAAGGATAACAACGGTACTCCAGGTGCAGTTATTGGCACACAGTGGTTGGATGCAGGTCTCTCTGCAGGAACCAAGATCACTCTTACTCAGTCTACAACCGAAGGTGGCCTCTACTACGTCATGCTTCATTCTGACGATGGAGACAAGGTCTTCAACGAAACCAAGGATCTTCCTCTCAAGGATTCCCGCGACAGTGTTATCATGAAGCCATTCCGTGCATACGCTTCAGTTGGAGCAGGAATAAAGGGATAGGAATTAAGCAACTAAGCAATTAAGGGAACACAAAGACAAAGACCGCCGAAAGGGCGGTTTTTGTCTTATAGATCAATAGTAGACAAGTTGGATATTATATGATATTTTTTTATCGAAAGGAATGCAATGATTAGAATGGATTTAGCAGAGCGAGGCGAACTCGCGTTCAAACTTCGGAGCTCAATGTTAGCGAAGTCTCAACCAAGCGTACTGGAGGTAGAAGCAAATTTTCCCTCAACAGACCCTGTTTTACAGCAGTGTCTGGCGTTTGAATGGCTTCTCGACGAATGTCGTACGCCGTTTCGTGATCGTGTCCTAACCCTCGCTCCAGCGATGGCAGAATGGATCAAACGAGCCTTCCGCTACCACGAGGAGCCTCTCATGCTTGAGCGCATGGTACGTTGTACTTACACGCACTTTATTGAAAGAGGGGCTGCCGAGGGAATCTTCAAGGCTCCCACTCAAAAGCTACGCGATCACTTGAACCAATCAGCCTATGGCGGCATCTCAGAAATGCAGTTTCTGCCACTTGCGTATGAAATCCATGCCGAGCTCATGGAGGAATACGTGCGCGAAATTCTCGCCTCGACGTTTAAGAAATAGCACGGTTAACCTTGAAAGCTCGTACACCCACGTTGGGTGTTTTTATTTGTTAATATTCAATCCTCGAAAACAAGCTTCCACAAGTGTCCACTCAAAGCTATAATGACTCTATGTCCGATCAACCCATCATCACTCGCTTCGCCCCTTCACCAACCGGCTATTTCCATGCAGGGAGCTACCGTACGGCGCTTTTTGCCTGGATTTTTGCCCGCCAGAATAACGGCAAGTTTATCCTGCGCATTGAAGATACCGACAAGGAGAGGTCCAAAAGAGAATATGAAGAGAACATTATAGAGAGTCTCAAATGGCTTGGGCTCAATTATGATGAGTTTTATAGACAGTCTGACCGTACCGAAATTTACAAAAAATATATCCAACAGCTGATCGACTCCGGTCACGCGTATGTTTCCAAAGAAGAGCCACGTGAAGAAAGCTCTTCTGCAGGAATTCAAAAATCAACTCGGACCGAGGTTATCCGTTTCAAGAATCCAAAAAAGAAAGTTCGATTCGATGATCTTATTCGCGGTCCCATCGAGTTCGACACCACCGAACTCGGTGACTTCGTCATAGCCAAGAGCATGAATGAACCAGTCTTCCATTTGGTTGTAGTCGTAGATGACCATGAAATGAAGGTTACTCACATCATCCGAGGAGAGGACCATATCTCCAATACTCCACGACAGATTCTTATTTATGAGGCACTCAATGCACCACTACCAAAGTACGCGCATATTCCGCTTCTTTTGGCGCAAGACAAATCCAAACTTTCAAAACGCAATGGTGCTGTAGCGGTAACCGAATACCGCAACCGGGGATATTTGCCAGAAGCTGTAGTCAACTATCTTGCCCTTCTTGGCTGGCACCCGAGCGATGACAGGGAAGTTCTCACGACCGAGGAAATAATCAAGGATTTTACGCTCGACCGTATCCAAAAGGGTGGGGCAGTGTTCGATGAAGAAAAACTCGCCTGGTTCAACCGCCAATACATCATAAAGATATCTGCTGTAGACTTTAGTGAACATGTTGCAGCATTCATTCCCGAATGGCTTTCGTCACGAAGTCCCATTTTCCAGCGCCTTCTTCCGGTCCTCAAAGACAAAGTGATGAGGCTCAGTGAGGTCACCGAGATGCTTTCACCAACAGGGGAGTTGGGCTTCATCAAAGAACTTCCTTCGTACCCGCAAGATCTACTCTTGTGGAAAAAGAATCCAGACCCTGCAGCATCAAAAACCCATCTTGAGAAAGCAAAAGAAGTTCTCGGGGGACTTGCTGAGAATAACTTTA
>JAZKAW010000018.1:0-21647 GCA_040388945.1 Patescibacteria group bacterium | reverse complement strand
AAGAGATCAAAACCGCTCTATGGTCCTACGCCGAAGCAAATGGCAAAGGCGATGTCCTCTGGCCTTTGCGTGTAGCTCTGACAGGGAAGGACAAATCCCCCGATCCATTTATCTCTGCAGCCATACTTGGCAAAGATGAATCATTAAAAAGAATCAGCAACGCTATCGCAACCCTTTCGTCTTCTTCATGTTCATCATCTGCACAATTCTAAAAAATGTTTTCACCTATCCGCTCACATGTTTTTTTCACTACACTTATCATAGCTCTTGCCATAGGCACGGGTATTATTTCTTCCAAATATGAAAGTGTTGGCGCAGATACAGCGAGCGACCTTCAGGCAAAGATAGACAAGCGCAACAGCGACATTCAAAACCTCGAAAAGGAGATCGCAGAGTACCAAAAGCAACTCACGACTATCGGTGGCCAAGTAAGTTCGCTTGCTTCGACTATCAAATCTCTTGAACTCACCCAAAAGAAACTCGAAGCTGACATTGCAGTCAGTGAAAATAAGATCGCAGCAAAAAATCTTGAGATCCAGCAGTTGTCTGGTCAAATTGTGGAAAAGGAGGAGACTATTGTCGACGATCGTCGCATTATTACCCAGTCCTTCGCCACACTAGATCGCATCGACAATCAATCGGTCCCCGAACTTCTCTTGGCCAACAGTTCATTCTCTGACACCTGGAATCAGCTCGACAATCTCGGTGCCTTGCAAGGGAAGTTACGTCAGAGAATTACCTCCCTCCAGGAAGTAAAAACCGGACTGGAGATCAACAAGAAAGCCACTGAAAAAGCCAAAGGGGAGTTGGTTACCCTTCAAAACCAGCTCAATGACCAGCGCAAAGTGACCATTGCCACTGCTAGTGAGAAAAATGCACTCCTCAAGGAAACCAAACAGTCCGAAAGCTCCTACAAAAAACTTCTTGCTGACAAAAAAGCACTCAAAGAATCCTTCGAAAAAGAAATTCTCGACTACGAATCTCAATTACGCCTGGCGGTTGATCCTTCAAAACTTCCAAAAGCAGGGAAAGGCGTTTTGTCTTGGCCAACTGCAGATCCTGTTATTACTCAATACTTCGGTAATACCGAGTTCGCTACTGCCAACGCTCAAATTTACAATGGAAAAGGGCACACCGGTCTTGATCTCAAGGCCTCTATCGGTACTCCTATCATGGCTGCCGCATCGGGTGTTGTGGTCGGCGTAGCTAACACAGACATTGTTCGCAGCTGCTACTCATACGGCAAATGGATCATGGTCAAGCACTCAAATGGCCTTTCAACTCTCTATGCCCACTTATCTGTCCAGTCGGTCACCACAGGTCAGGTAGTTTCGCGAGGTGAAGTTATCGGCTACAGTGGTAATACTGGTTATACCACTGGTCCTCATCTTCACTTTGGTGTCTATGCTACCGAAGGTGTCCAAATCAAAACCTTCGACTCAAGCATCAACTGTAAGGGTGTTCTGATACCTCTGGCGGACTTTAAAGCATATCTGAATCCGCTGACATATCTGTAGGACAAGGAATAAGAAAAAGGTCTCTTCAGCCAGCCGCCCTTGCCCCCAACCTTACGACAAAGGTACAATTACTCCATGACACTTCCCTATAAAATTCAAAAAAACAGGGGACTGGTGAAAGCGATCGTTATCATCGTTGTCGCCCTCCTTATTATCAGTTACTACGGATTGAACCTTAGAGACATAGTCAACAAGCCAGTGACACAGAGCAATTTTGCATACGTATGGGAACAGGTGATACATCTCTGGGCTTGGATCAAAGCCATCATCCTGCCACTCATCGGAAAGGCTGTAGAGAACACCAGCGCGACAACTACTGCGGCATTATAAGAACCGGATCGGCGTAAGCTTATCCGGGCTTATTTGTAGGTATCTATGTTAATCAATCTATATTGTGCGACATAGTATCTCTAGAGTTATCCACAGTTAGCATCTGGGTCGGATCATTACAACATATTTATTTTTTGCGCTCTCCCCTGTATAAACTTTTAGATAAAATTATTTTTTGTTTTTTCTTTAATAAAAAATTAATATATTGTTAAATTAAATTTATTTTATACCTTGCCAAGGACCTCCCCTTTTCATCCTGATATGGGGGAGACTTCTAACATTGGTGGACAGGGTAAATGTGTTAGACTTTATACATGAAAAAGAAAATTATAATTTCCCTTCTTGTTGCGCTTGTGCTTATAATTTCATGTGGAGTCGCTTTATTCTTTTACTTGAGCCAAGTTGAGAATGTGACCGTCCAATCAGGTAAGTACTTTGATGAGACCGGAAAGGAGCTTGGTATCTGTAAAATAGAGGAGAAATTAATGAAATTAGCTGATGTTTCCATTGCTACCACATATTATTTTACTTCTACGGGTGAATCGGTCGGCTACTGTAAGGGAGATAGCATTGGATCCTCCGTTTCGTCATCTGGTCCAGCTAAACCCATTTGTTCACCAGAGAGTTTGCAGAAATTAGCAGATAGTAAACTGTATCACGTTTCTCCAGGTCAAGCCGTAACAGCTAAATATCGATGCATCATCGACAAGTAGTGTTTGACCAACAAAAAATCTCACCATTTCTGATGAGATTTTTTGTTTGTTAGATTTAATTATTCTGACGAGCGAGGATCGTGTGAATGTGTTCTACATTCACGACGTCCGAGTCGATGTCAGAACAAAGAGCATAGCTCTTTACGAGCAAGGTCGGCATTTCCCCAACAAGGCTTGGAAGCATTCCAGGGGCTGGTCCCGAACTTACTATAGAGGTACTTGGCATAAGCCACGTTACCCTCCACGGTCTTGAGGTCGACTTTCATACTGTCGGCAGTCTCAGAATGGTAGTACTGATTGATCTGCATGATGCCGATGTCTGATTTGTTGACACGACCATGGACAAGCTTGCCATCCTTATCAAACTGGTGAAATTCCGATTCACATCGTGCAACCTCCACCAGGATAGGAGTATCGGCGAATTCCTTGCGGAGAAACGCCTCTGTGACCTTTTCGTTTGTGAAGGTACCGATCTCGGACGGAATAGTCTGCTCTATTGCAGTCGGAGTAGTATCGATTGCATTTGCAGCTGCTGCTTCTGTGTATCCATGCTGTCCCGCTCCGTAAAGAGAAGACATCAGGAACACCACACCAGTTGTAAGTTCTGTCATATATAATTAAAAATGAGCTTCGCAGCATGACGCCACTAGCTCACCTTTATGAGATAAGTATAGCACCTTCAAGCCTCCCTGTCAAGGCTTCTTGAGGCGTAATATGGCTTAACTGGGCCATAGTTTCACATAAAAATAGGCCTAATTTGAGCCATTCTGTCAAATACAGATGTTTGGGAGGCGGATCTTAGGCCTCAAACTCGACAAATAAGTCGGGGTGTGGCTTATTGATGTGACAGTTGAGCGGAAAACCAGTGCTGAGGGTAGTGCTTCCATCCGAAACACCCTCTCTTAGAAATCTTGCCACCCCGAGGTACCTCGTCTTCCAATCATTTCCAACCCCCACCCTTTCGAAGTGACTACTCAACCCCTTACCTTAAATAGGGCTTAAAGTTGCGTCCCTGTTGCCTTTTATGGCCCGTATGTTAGACTAATCCCACTTTAAGAAAACACATATCCCACCACCATGGCACATAAGAAAGCAGCAGGACAGACAAAAAACGGCCGAGATTCAAACCCAAAACACCTTGGGGTTAAGGTCAATCACGGCCAGAAGATCTATCCGGGTCAGATCATCATGCGTCAGCGTGGTACCACTACCCTCCCCGGCCGCAATGTTGGTGCCGGTAAGGACTACACTCTCTTTGCTCTCAAGGAAGGCACCGTAAGTTTCACCACCAAGCGCAAGACCAGTTTCAATAACGACATTGTTCGCAAAGGTATCGTACACGTTATCTAACCAAGCCAAATCAAGCTTGACCAAAAAAGACCCTTTCGAGGGTCTTTTTTGTTTCGCACACCTTTTTAACTAACTAAAGCGCCTTCACGTCTACTTTAAACTTTGCTGACTTCCCTGCCGCCTTGACTTCGATAGTATGCTCACCGACTTCTTTGATAGGATGCTCCATTACGATAGCTTCGGCACTGACCTGTAGCTGAGTTTGCTTCTGAAGTTCCGTAACGATCATTTCCTTGTTGAGACCTGCAAAAAGGTGGCCTTTGTCATTTGCCTTACCTGAAATAGTAAGAACTTTACCGTCGAGGTCTTTGAGATTTTTCACCAAGAGCTCTTCGTGAACCTTCTTCTCCCCTTCTGTCTTCATGCGTTCTGTCTCCATGCGCTTCAAGGCATCTGGAGTAGCAGCAATAGCGATCTTTTGAGGAATAAGAAGATTGAGGGCGTGTCCGTCGCTCACAGTCTTTACTTCGTATTTTCGGCCGAGCTTGCTCACATCTTTGAGGAGTATTACTTTCATGATATTCGTTGATTATGGATAAATACACGGCCCGAAGGTCTCGTGACTATGGATACTACTTCTCTGCTGACAATAATTCAAGTGCCTTATCCAACTGCGCATCTTTGAGATCCTTTATATCTTTTTCGGTCACTTCTACTTTGTAATCTGGATCGAGTCCGTCATGAGAGAGATTGTGACCGTTCGGAGTGAGCCAACGAGCAATAGTGACCTTGAGAGAGGTGTCAGGTGTTACTGAGACGAGCTCCTGGACTGAACCTTTACCAAAAGTTTTGACACCGACGAGTTTGGCTACTCCCTGCTCCTCGAGAGCTCCGGCCAAGATCTCTGCCGCAGAGGCTGAACCACCGTCGACGAGAATGAGCATTTTGAGATTGCTATTGAAGATATTGTAGCCCTTACTGACATAGACATGTGGTTCGGCGTTCTTGCCAAAGTCTTCTGTGACCACAGTCTTCCCCGCTGGAAGGAACCACGAGGCCATATCTACTGCTGCGTCGAGATATCCACCTGGATTGCCACGAAGGTCGAGTACAAGCTTGTGATTGCCTGATTCGGTGAACTCTTTGATAGCATTTTTGAAGAGGTCTGGAGACTGTGCGGTAAAGCTGTAGAGACGGATAACGCTTATGCCACCGGGCTTGGTCGAGGTTTCGATGGTGGGAATGTCGATAACATCGCGAGTAATGGACCTTTCCACTGGCTTTGTGGCGTCCTTTGGAAGGAAATTGATCTTGACCACTGTCCCCTTCTTGCCTCGAATGAGTTTGACGGCTTTATCTACGGGCATATCGAGAGCTGACTGACCATCTATAGAGAGGATACGATCTCCTGTTTTTACTCCTGCGTTGTATGCGGGACTATTTTTGATAGGTGAAACCACCTGAAGTTGCTTGTCTTTGATGCCGATCTCCATACCCACCCCTTCGAAGTTACCTGAAATCTCTTCTGAAAAAAGTTTTGCTTCTACTGGAGGGAAAAAGACTGTGTATGGATCGCCATACGAAGCGGCTAGACCTTGGATAGCGCCCCAAACCTTGTCCTGGTCGGTGGTTGAAGTAGCAGTTGCTCCGACAAACTTGCTGTTGAGGATATCCCAAGCCTTCCAGAAAGGTGCAAACTCGCTATTGGTGACTCCGGCTGCAGCAGGTTGACGATCGATATTGGTGGCAACAGGTGCCGACTTGCCTCCGACATAGATGCCGAGGAAAAATGCGAGAGCGACAACGGGCAAACCGGCCAATAAATAGAAAACTTTCTTGTCAGACATATTCATAGTGAGGGTATTATCGCATACCAAAGCGGAGATTCCAAGAAAATAGTATTAAGTGGATAACTATGTGTATTAGCTGTGTACTGCGAATGCTACAATGTTGACATTGTATTTAAATTTATTATTTGTTATTAACCATTTTATGAAGAAATATTTACTTATTGCATGTGTAATGATTGTTGTAGTCGGCGCGTTTAAGGTAGGGGTATCGGCTCAAGTGCTACCCGCTCCGATCCTAGAACCTACCGCTAATGAGATAATTTTCACTGGAAAGACCTTAAACATAGAATGGTCCCCTACTACCCCTGGCCAACCGGTGAACATCCTGCTTATGAATCCGCAGACACAAACATATTTCCCTCAGTTTACTTTTATGAATGTGAGACCAGTCACAAAAGCGGGAGGAATTGACAGCTTTATTATGAATTTGCCTGAAAATAGTCTTCCAAACGCTCAATACACGATCAGAATATGTTCTTCAGCAAACCCTGCCGATTGTTCTGCCCAATGGGTAACTATTTACAACCTAAAAGAGAGTGATCCCCTGGTCTCTCTTTCTAATTCTTCCATTACAGTTGGAGCCCCTTCGATAATTACAGGCACAACAACAACTAAGTCATACCCGTTCACTTTGTTTTTTACGGTCTCAAATGGGAGTAATCATCGCATAATATTCAGCCAACTAAGTTTCTTTGTTGCTGAGCTGATCGGCCGAACGGGAACCCTTCACCTTAATAATGGCGATCTGTTGGCTACCCCTTCATGGAACTCAAGCACTGACTCTGTAAACATATACGGACTTCCACAAAATACAACGAGATCATTTAGAGTTTCTGGTAGCGTTGAGATTCCATCGAATGCAACAACCTCAACCACGTTCAAGATGATTGCTATACCTTATGGCATCAATAGCTCACAAAGCGCCATCGATAATTTGATTTTGAGCAATCTCGCTAATCTAACATTTACTGTTCCTGTGCCCTCTACCGACACCGTTGCCCCCGTCTTAACATCTATCACCGCCTCGAGCACTGGTCCAACTTCAGCAAGGGCACAGTGGATTACCAATGAAGCCGCCACGACGCAGATGGAGTACGGATTAACTAATTTCTATGGCTCATTCACCCAACTTAATCCAGCACTAACTATCTTTCATGATGTGATGATAAATGGTCTTCTGTCCAACACTCCTTACCACTACAGAGTGATTTCTACAGATGGAGCGGGTAACACCGGACGGTCGAGTGATGGCACATTCGTGACCTACAGTAACCAGTTCCCTACGATCTCACTCGTCTCTGCTCCAAATACACTCAACGTAAACCAGACGGGTACATGGGTAGTCAAAGGTACAGGCAATGGTCTTCTCACATACACTGTTGACTGGCATGATGGGTCACCGATAACCTCGACATATTACGCAACAACTACTCATACTTACACCTCTTCCGGACTCAAGACTCAGCTCTTCACTGTCATGGATAATGCCAGCTCAACAGCACAACTCATTACTAATGTTCAGGTTGGCGTCATCCCAAATACCCCAACAGTCACGATGGTGAGTCCTTCGATCGGTCCGGTTGGAACATTCATCACTATCACCGGAACAAACTTTGCACTGAGTTCAACAAACACTATTCTCTTCAATGGAGTAATACAGAACGTCTCATCTCCTGACGGAACTCATCTCCATTTCTCCATTCCCTATAACACACCAGTTGATAACTACAACGTAAGTGTCCTCAATCCGACAACACAAGCTTATAGCAACTCAATTCCGTTTAAGGTTACGTCAACAGCAGTACCATCATCCCTATCGACTACAATTGATTCCCAGAGTCCAGCAGTAAGAAATCTCATAGTCCCCGCAGACGGCCTCAAAGATACCGTTATGCAGATTATCGATCTCAAGGCCCTTGGCGAAAATGTAACCGTTAACAATATAGACATGGGTATAAGCGCTCAATATGCTGCAACACCTACGAAACTCTCACTCTACCGAGGTACGACCTTGCTCGCGAGTGGATCGAACGACTCTCACGTCTGGTTCGAGAACCTCAATCTCAGCATACCCGCCAATACCTACGTTCCCCTCACAATCAAAGCGGATTTCCTTGGTGGAGCAGCCGGGCATGTAAAGACATTCCTCTCAGGGGGCAATATATCCTACACCCGATCAGACGGAGCAGTTTTATCAAACAGTCCATCAGCAACAATCGATGGCGCTGATCAGATTCTCGCTGCAGCAAGCACTACACTTGGAACATCTGCACTCTCTACTTCATATGGTGCAATGACATGCAATCCCACCTACGGATTTTGCATGAAGCCATTTACCTTCAAGTTCGCCCTGACTGCGGGCAGTGATCCGATTTATATATCGAAAAATATATTCATGGCCCTGAGCACGTCGTCGCAACCTACGTACGGTGCTTACTCGGTAAGTTTGACTGATGATATCTCTGCAGGAGATGGACTGTACTACTTCTATATTGCTCCTGGTCAGAAAAAATCATTTACAGCATCGTACGAGGCTACCTATAATGGAACTTTCAAAATAGCATCAATAAATTATGGCAAGAGCACTCAGAATCTCACGACATACAAGTTGAATTCTGCCGAGATTTCAAACTATCTAGACGCTATAATTTCTGATATTCCTTCAACTCCACCCACTGGCCCAACCCCTCTCCCAACCAATCAATCAGTCACTGGATGTTTTTTCTTTGGCACCAATCTCTATCAAGGCGTCATTAGTCGCGATGTCATCGTCCTCCAACGCTTCCTGGTCAACCGCAAACTTCTTGCTGCAAACTTGATCACAGGAAACTACAAAGCCTCGACCACACAAGCAGTAGCAGCATACCAAGCCTCAGTCGGTATCGCTCCCGAAGGTTCAGTTGGTCCGCTTACACGCAGCCACCTCAATAGTCTCTGTATATCAGGCGTGGGCGTACCGAAATATGAGCCTACGATGGTCCAATCCCTCCCTCCAACAACTATTACTCCAACAGTTTCCCCTTCACCAAGAGTGTCTGTAAGTCCAACACCTACAGTTACAGTACGACCTACAGCAACATATAGCCCAACCCCAACAGTTGCCCCTACACGCTCAGCAAGTCCAACACCAACATATTCCCCAAGTTCCACTTACGCTCCTTCTTACAGTCCTTCCTACAGCCCTACACCAACCTACTCATCTTCTCCAAGCGCTACCCCAACATATTCAGCTTCACCTAGCCCCACTTATTCTGCTTCCCCAACATGGACGCCGAGCGAATCTCCAACCTCATCGTATTATCCGAGCGAATCACCTAGTGACTCACCTAGTACGTACCCTTCAGGTTCGGGAACATCTCGAATACCTACACATTCTGGTGTAGCATCGATATTCGAGTCCTTTGGTTCTTTCTTGGATTCGATATTTTCAGGAACAAAGTAGAGATCTACCAAAGCGCTACATTGCACTTTCTTTGGAGCAAGGTAAACTGATCAGCATGGAAATCCGCCTCTACAACACCCTTTCGCGTGTCACCGAAGCTTTCAAACCCCTCAAAGAGCGCGAGGTGGGTATGTACCACTGTGGACCGACAGTATACGACACTCCCCATATCGGCAATTACCGCACCTTCGTTATGAACGACCTACTTCGACGTGTCTTTGAATACAACACATTCAAGGTCACTCAGGTCATGAATATTACGGACGTGGATGACAAGACTATCAGGAGGAGCAAGGAACAAGGTAAAAGTCTCACCGAGCTCACCCATCAGTATGAAAATGAGTTTCTGGCAGGGCTCGATTCACTCCACATTCACAAGCCGCACAAGCTCCTGCGTGCCACAGAGTCTATCGAACTTATGATAGCCCTCATTTCTTCTCTCCTGGAAAAAGAAATTGCTTACAAGGCAGATGACGGCGTCTATATTCATATCGATAAGGTAAAGGAATACGGCAAGCTCGCCAATCTCGACCTCTCCAAGAGTTCACACGAACGTATCACCAACGACGAATACGACAAGGAAAATCCTCGAGACTTTGCTGTATGGAAATTCCACACTTCCAACGATGGCGATATTTCCTGGAAAGCTCCTTTCGGTGACGGACGTCCTGGTTGGCATATCGAATGTTCGGCTATGGCCATGAACGCTCTCGGACCTACTATCGATATTCATACCGGAGGCCAAGACCTTATCTTTCCTCACCACACCAACGAAATCGCTCAGTCCGAGTCTGTCACGGGTAAGCAATACGTCCGTTATTGGATGCATGGAGCTTTCATTGATATGAATGATGAGAAGATGGCCAAGTCAAAAGGCAATGTCCTCAAGCTTGAAGATCTGGTTGAAGAATCCATTTCTCCTCTCGCCTACCGATACTGGCTTCTGACCGCCCACTATCGCTCCCCTATTAATTTTACATTTGAAGCCGTCCTAGCCGCACAGACCGCCCTGATTCGTCTCATCGCAACTGTCCGCGAATATCATGAAGGAGGTTCAGTCAATGTCGAATATCAGGGAAAGTTTCAGGCGGCCATAAATAACGATCTCGATCTACCCAAGGCCGTTGCGTTGGTTTGGGAAATTCTCAAAGATAAAAAAGTTGCTGATTCCGATAAGCGCGCCACCATTCTCGACTTCGACAAAGTTTTCGGACTAGATCTTGGTGCCCTTCCTTCAACTGCTGATGAAGTAGAAGAAATCCCTGTTGAAGTTCAAGCTCTGGCAGATGCCCGCGAAGAAGCTCGTAAAGAAAAAGACTGGGCGAAAGCCGATGCTCTTAGAAATGAGATCAAAGAGAGAGGATTTGAAGTTATTGATTCGGAGGATGGAGTTAGGGTGCGCTCCCAATAAGATTACATCTCTTCAATCGAAGTATGCATTACTTCGATAACAAAATTGACGAAAATATCTGGTAGGTCAAAATATCTTTCTTTATCTGACCATCCTCCTTGTCTGAATTTAATACCTCTCTCAGTTGCCCACGATTCAACCTTATTTATAAGCTCTTGATGGTTATCTGAAAGAAAAGCAATGTGCACTTTTCTTTTAAGCTCAATATTGGAAATGGGTACTTCTGCAACCTCGACAATCTGAATAGCAAATCTAAGCTGTGGCTGCCCAACCATTGCCCATTTTTGATGACCATTTGGCATGTAGACAATATTACAATTAAAAAATTTATACATCTCTAAAACTTTTTCGAGACTACCTTCTGTAATATTTTGAGCGTAATGATGTAATCGCGGATCTACATTCATAATGATATGAGTCTACCACGACAAGTGAAATAAACCGCCACCAGCGGTGTATTAATCAGTGCACAGGGAAATGTACGTAGGAAATACTTTCTCGTTGCGCCGGCACTATTACAAATTCTAACTAATTACATACCAAGAAATATACACATGAAGAAATACGTATCAACCAAAGCATTCCTCGTCTTTGCTGCACTCTTCGTCATCGGAGCAGGAGCAGGAGTTTCAGCCGTCGTGAGCGCGCAAACCGCCACCACTGGGACTGCAACTGTTACCCATACAGCTAAACGCGGAGATATGGGCAGACAAGGCCCTGGAGTCTTTGGAACCGTCACTTCCATCAACGGAACGACGATCCTGGTTGCGGGACCAAGTGGAGCTGCCTACACGATCGATGCATCCAATGCAAAGATCACCAAGGTCTTAACAGTCACTCTCAGTGACCTCAAGGTGGGTGACACTATCGGAGTGCACGGAACTCTTACCGAAGCACATGTCACAGCTACCGATATTATGAGTGGCATGATGCCTCATCCGAACGCACCTCCAGCAACACGGTAACAATCGATGTACTTTTCCGAAGGCCCCCTTTCAAGGGGGTTTCTCGGATGAAACTGGTGTGTGAGCAAGATAGCTTGTAGTATATAAATGTGGCCATTTCCCCTATTGAAAAAAGTGATGAAGAGATTGTGAAGCTGGTCCAAGATGGCGACAGCGAGCAATTTGGGGTGCTGGTCGAACGCTATCAGGCAAAGCTGCTTCGTTATGGCCACAAGTTTCTCAGGGCACGAGAAGACATCCAGGATATTGTGCAAGACGCATTCATCAGCGCATATAGGAATATCAAGAGCTTCGACCTTTCACAACGATTTTCTCCGTGGATATATCGTATCGCTCACAACGCCTTTGCCAATGCCCTGCGCAAATCCAGTCGCAATCCCCTTTTCTTTATAGATTTCGACACATTGCTTTCCCATCCAGTTTACGAAGATCCGGAGCCACGAGAGAAAGAACGCGAGGAGATCAAAAAATACATCGACAAGACATTGGAAGGACTCAAGCCAAACTATCGAGAAGTGCTCATTCTTCATTATCTGGAAGAACTACCATATAAAGAAATAGCTGAGATTCTCCAGGTCCCTGTTGGCACTATCGGAGTCCGTATCAAAAGAGCCAAAGATGCTCTGAAGAAAGCCTACCTCACACAGAATCCTTCCCACGAATCACTTTAATACCATGGAACACCCTACCCCACATACCCCAACAAACGATACACAAGACTTGAAGAAAAATATTCTTCATCGTATTCATCATGAAAAACTGATTATGCGTCCACGTTTGTATTTCACGGTGAAGTTGGTAATTTTGGCAGTTATTGCCCTGGCCGTTCTTCTGATTTCCATATTTATTTTTAACTTTATTCTTTTTAGCATTCGCCTCAATAGTCACGATGTCTTTCTCGGTTTTGGTCCGCGTGGCTTCCTGACCTTCCTTTATTTCTTCCCGTGGTCCTGGCTTATCGTCGACCTTATTCTCATCGGCGGACTGGAGTGGCTTCTACGACGCTTCCGCTTTGGGTACAAAATCCCCATCCTGTATCTTCTCGCAGGGATTCTTTTTGCAACCGTGGCTTTAGGATTTGTGTTTGATCGTGGCACAGACTGGAATGACCGCATGCTCCGTCGTGCTGAGCTGCATCATCCACCCCTACCGTTCAACTTCCATGCCGAAGAAATGTTCGAGGGTGTTTATCGTCAAGCTCGACGTCCTTTGCCACCACGAAGTGGCATCTGTAAATGTATCATTGTGTCTATTGAGAAAAATGTCCTTACAGCTCAGGATACGCGCACCGGCACAACCACTGTACTGACTATCGTTCTTCCCCTCAACGATCCCCACGCCACCACAACATCACTTGAGGTTGGAGATATTGTCTTTATTGCCGGAGACCGAGAGAATGACTCGATCAGGGCTTTCGGAGTGAGGAAAATGATCAATCCAACTCCCCACCCCCTTCCTTCAACCGTACCCAATCCCTAAACTCATCCTTCACATTTCCGATAGAGTCCGAGAGATCCTGCCTGCTCGACTCCATCCGATCCTCTACTTCTGAAATCCTTGTATATAGTCGTCCCTCCATAGTATCGATACGCTCTTCGAGACGTTCGAAACTACGTGCAATAGATACGGCAACATCGTCGGCGTTCTTGTAAATAAGTCTCTCTATTAGCTCAAGGTCTTTTTGGTCCAATGACATATTATTTATGAATTATTGTTACTACAGCGTTATTAATACGATCAAGTCTACTGACGCGAGATAAAATCCTAATAAAAAAATGTTCAAGAATTGTTCAAAAAAGATTCAAATATTGTTCAAAATTAGGAAAAGTGCCTTAAAATGAATTGGACGGACCCTTCAGGTATCGGAAAAGTTCCTCGGGGCACAGGTTGTCGCCTGCTGGCGCCACCTTCCATCTCAGTCGCCTTCGCTCCTTCCGATAGTCCCCTCAGATTCTTTTCCGATACCCTCGGTCCTCCCCACCCACTCTCCACACCTTGTCCACCAATTTTCCAAATATTTGAATATTTTCAAAAAATGACGACGTGATAGAATGAGTGCTCCGAAGCGATTGATTTCTCACATTTCTCCCGGAAAATTGCGGGAGTGGAAATCCTACATTTCAAAAATGAGCACAACCTCCCCCTATTTCAAGACAAAAGATCTTAAAATTCCTCCTCAAAACGTTGAGGCAGAGAAAGCCCTTTTGGGATCAGTGATGATCAGGAGTGAAGTAATGCACGAAGTCACAGACATCATCCGCGAAGCTGCATTTTATTCCAATCAACACAAAGCAGTCTGGTCAGTTCTCTTTGAGCTTCATACCAAAGGTTCCCCTATTGACCTACTCTCTGTATCCGCTCGCCTCAAAGAAAAAGGTTTGCTCGATGAGGTTGGCGGGATGGCGTATCTCACAGAACTCATCAATGTTGTTCCTTCTTCTACCAACGCTACTCACTATGCCGAGATCGTCGAGAAGAAACATATCATGCGCGAACTCCTACGTGCGGCCGAACAGATCAACGGTCTCGGTTACGACGAAGAGGCCGACCTTCACGAAATCCTCGAAAAGGCAGAAAAGGCCCTCTATGCCGTCACCAACAAAACCGGTTCGAGCAAGTTTGTGCAACTCAAAGACACTCTCCATGAAGCATGGGAACGCCTCGACCACCTTCACAAGACCCGCAACGAGCTCCGCGGTGTTCCTACCGGCTTCGTCGAGATCGACAACAAGCTCGCCGGTTTTCAAAAGTCTGACCTCATCATCCTCGCCGCTCGTCCTTCTATGGGAAAGACCTCGCTCGCTCTCGATATCGCTCGCAAAGCTGCAGTCAACCACAAGGTTCCAGTCGCCATCTTCTCTCTCGAAATGAGTTCACAGCAGCTCGTCGACCGTATGCTTGCCGCCGAGTCTCAAGTCGATTCATGGAAGATCCGCACCGGCCACAATCTCTCTGTTACAGACGATTTCAAGGCCATTGGTGATGCCATCACCCGTCTCTCCGAGGCACCAATCTTTATCGATGATCAGCCTGGAAACAACATTCTCAAGATGCGTGCCGTAGCGCGTCGCCTCAAAAATGAAAAAGGTCTCGGTCTCATCGTTGTCGACTACCTCCAGCTCATGCTTCCAACCAATGCAAATCGCAACAACGACAATATGGTTCAACAAGTTACCGAGATTTCCCGCTCCCTCAAGAACCTCGCCCGCGAACTCGATGTGCCCGTCCTTGCGCTCTCACAGCTTTCTCGTGCAGTGGAGCAGCGTGGAGGTAAACCTCGCCTCTCGGACCTCCGCGACTCCGGTTCTATCGAACAAGATGCTGACGTGGTGATGTTCATTCATCGTGAATCTGACCAAGACCAAGGCGGTCGCAGAGAAGAAGCCGAGATCCTCATCGAAAAGCACCGTAACGGTCCTACAGGTATTGCCAAACTCTTCTTCGACAGTAAGAAGACGACATTCCTCTCTATGGATAAGGCTGACTTTGGTGGTTTTGATGCAGGAATGTAAACCCCAAAATCGAACTCAACCGAGACCTCCCCTACCGCTTGACATAGCGGCTATTTTAGTGGTATAATAGATATGTATTCAACTGAGGTAGGTGTGCACCTTAAAATCAAAAGCTTGGAGATTAGAACCTCCCTGCACACACCGTTAGGTTCCTTGTTATGAAGTTCATAAAAAAGATGGCCCTATTTTCCCTTCTGGAATTGGGTCTTACCATGGTCTTAGCGTTTGTCGTCGGCGAGTTTGCATTTCATTTTTCTGACTTGCAGAAGCCGGAGATTAAACTGCGACCTTACATGACCTACGTGGTTCAAGAACGTTACGATGGTACCGTTCTCTGCGTCTCAGAACCATGGCGTTTTGTGCCTTGGAGGACGAACATTGTAAGAAGTCGCGTCTTGATCAGTAGTACCCTGCTCAATCACGATCTGATTACTGGCACACGATTCACAGTGTCACGATTCGTAGGCCCAGCGACACCAGAAGCACTCAAGTACCTGAAAGTCGTTAGCTTCCCGTGATCAGTTACAGGTTCGAAAGGCCGCATTCATTCGTGAACGCGGCCTTTTCTGATGACCTTTATGCTTTTCTCATAATCACTTATACTTGAACTCATGGACTCCCTCCACCGTCTCGAAGAAATGTTTGCCCACTTCCCTGGTATTGGCCCACGCCAGGCTCGGCGTTTTGTTTATTATCTTTTGAATAAATCTCCTTCTTTTATCAATGAATTTACTAAGCTTGTAGAAGAGGTGCGTAAAGCAACTTCTGAATGTGACAAGTGTCATCGCTTATTTATCGGCAAGGCAGCGCCCAACATCCTCTGCTCCATCTGCTCCGATAAGTCTCGTGGCCAATCACTCCTGATGATAGTCGCCCGTGACTCCGATTTCGAAACAGTGGAAAGGAGTGGCGCATATCGTGGTCTCTACTTCATCCTTGGTGGCACTGTTCCTGTTTTGGATAAAGAGCCCGAAAAACGCATTCGCCTGCAAAAACTCTTGGAACATGTTTCTTCTTTGAATGAGGTAAAGGAGATTATTCTTTCTTTGAACGCAACACCAGACGGCGAACATACTGCAGATATAGTAAAAGATGCGCTGCAAAGTATTCTCAAAGAAAGATCAGTTAAGATCTCACTTCTTGGAAGAGGTATTTCGACAGGAGCGGAACTTGAGTATGTGGACGGCGAGACTATTAAAAACGCTTTGCAGAATAGAAACTAGATCGTATGGAATATATCTATCATCGCGTAGTAGACAACATGCAGGGTAAAATCCTGTATCCTTTGAATGTTTTGAAGGACAAATACCCAGATCAGTATGCAGAACACGTCAAAAAATACCAAGGTCGAGAACAGGTGCTCAAGATCCAGATCCCTATCCTGAATTGCCTTTGGAATGACGTCTTACACTTTACAGCAGTTCCGCCTGAAACTTTATTTGCCAATCTCAAATCGACCGGATTTGAAGTAGAAAAGTGGTTATGGAAGAAGTGGTACAAGATACCTGCTGACTTACTCGAGTCCAGCAATACAATAGTGTGTTTGTATGAGAGAGATCTACGCATTGTGCCTGACGCGACTGATTTTTATTCCTACGATCCGAACAAAATAGAGGAGTACAGGAAGGTACCTCAAGTCACTCTCGACTATTACAAAGAAAAATTCGATGCAGGTGAGAGACCTCTGCTTTTCCATCATATCCCCCACATCCTGTACAAAGGAGCAATTGACGTTACGGGTGTAGAGATTATAGATCTATCTTAGAGGATAAGAACATTCTTGACATGACAGCTCATTACCGCTATTTTGGTAATGAACGTACACCCTGAACCTATGTCACAAACCGATCTCTTGTATGCACTACCACGCAATGTTAACGCCCTGCGGTCCGTCCGCTTTAGCGAAGTTACGGATCAGCTCTTTAGAAGAGCGACTGATCCACGAGGACAGGTTTTTCATTACTGCCGCCAAGGTGGCGTGCGACACGTCTACGAAGATGGCACTGTGAGCCCCGAGCGATCACGCTGGCCAAAAATCGGCCGCGAAGAGCATGTCGAAATACTGACACTCGAGGCACTAAGACCGATTCTCCGCCACAAAGGAGTCCGGATGCATCGATAAGACATTCCGAGCTACCCCCCCAAATTTTCTACCTTCGGGTAGTTTTTTATTTCTTCGCAAAACCCTCGAAAGCCCTCAAGACCTCCAGAGGAACTGCAAAAACTACTGTATTGGATTGATCGGAAGAAATATCATCGATTGCATGGAGGGTGCGCAGATGGAGTGATCCTGGATGCTGAGCGAGGATTCCTGCCGCCTTAGAGATATTTTCAGCTGCGATCACTTCTCCTTCGGCCTGGATGATCACCGCACGGCGTTCACGTTCCGCCTCTGCCTGACGGCCAATGACGCGCTTCATTTCGTCCGGCAAGGTTACATCTTTGAGTTCAACAGAGTTGACTTGGACTCCCCAAACATCGGCCGCAACACTGACATGGGAGCGGATCCTTTCGGCGATGGTGTCACGCTTGGATAAGAGTTCATCGAGGTCAACTTCGCCCACCAGGTTACGCATAGTCGTCTGGGCGAGCTGAGAAACTGCATAATAGTAATCTTCTACCTCCAAGATAGCCTTGCTAGCGTCAGAAATCTTGTAATAAATAACAGCATTGACTGTAACCGAAATATTGTCCTTGGTGATAGCTTCTTGGTTTGGCACGTCGACGGCTTTTACACGCATATCTACCTTCTGGTATGACTGAAATATCGGGAGAACAAGGCGCCATCCTGGTTCCATAGTTGAAGAAAATTTACCCAAAGTGAACTTCACTCCCCTTTGGTACTGGTTGACCTGCTTGATAGAGATGAGAATGATAAAAACAACAATAATAGCAATGACATAGATCATGTTAGTAGAATTTATATTTGTAATATTATTCTTATACTCTACAACTGTGCAGAAATTAATCAAGGAATGAAAAAGCACCTCGATGGCGCCTTTTTCTTTTTACTAATTACCAGTTACTAGTTACTTATTTGAGTGCATCAATCTTTACCTTGAAGAAAGGCTGGCGATGACCGTTTTTCTTGTGATAACGACTCTTTTGCTTGTAGTGAACAACGATAACCTTTGCAGCGCGACCAATCTCGGTGATAGTACCTTTGACTGAAGCCTTGGGAATGAAAGGAGTGCCAATAGTAGTGTCTTTGCCGTTATCAGACATCAAAACCTGCTCAAAAGTGACAGAATCACCTTCTTTGTGGGTATCGGAAAGCTTCTCAATGGTGATGACATCGCCCTTTGAGACGGTATACTGCTTGCCTCCGGTCTGTATAACTGCAAATTCCTTGGTTTCCATAGTGAGGGATATTATACATGAAGCCATAAAAATCGCAATACAGGCCTAAAGAATAAGGTATACTTAGATAATTATGGTTCAGATAAAGTATATCAGTGGGACTCTCCTGCTTGTGTTGCTGAATGTTATAGTCTTTTCCATTTTCTCCGAACCAAACCCTGCAAACAGCACTCAATACTTGGACTGTCTCATTCAAAATGCCCCACAATGCCTTGTGCCCGTTTCAGAAAATGAGGCCATCAACTGCGCTTCAGGTATAGACCCCAAAGCCAGTGTAGATGTTAGAAATTGTCTTTATAATATTTCACCTTCCTGCGCCAGAGAAAGTACAACTAATATCTGTCTCTCACCGACAGAGAAAACAATCAACGGATTAAGTTTCCAGCCATATTCATTTTCTCATGGCCGCAATCTGGAGAGCGTACTCACGTCAATGTTTATGCATGTTGATTCCAATCACCTCTGGGGAAATATGATCGCCCTTGTCCTGGCTGGCATGTACGTAGAGAGGCGTCTCGGTACAATTAAGTATCTCCTGTTCTATATTTCCGTAGGAATTCTGGCAACTCTTTTCTATTACGCTTTCAATACTGAAAGTACCACGTACCTGCTCGGAGCATCAGGTGCAATCTCTGGACTCTTTTCTGCTAGTCTCATACTGCACTTCTTCAAACCAGTTGAGAATTACGTTTCTGTGCCTCGTCTCAATGTCAGTTATCTTGTTATCAGTATCGCACTCCAGTTTATGTACGCCTTCTTCCGCCCCGAAAGTAACGTTGCCTATCTCGGCCATGTAGGGGGTATTATATTCGGTGTTTTGATGGTTTTTGTCTTAAAGAAAAGAACTGATTCTTACATCACAACACCAGTTGATTAGTACTTATAGTCTCATTGACACACCCCAATTGTCGTGATAATTTGTAGCGGATTGCCTCAACAAAAAGGCAACAGTACCCGCGTTAACCGGTCTGTTAACAGAACAAAAAACACTGTATGAAAAGAACCAGGAAAGCCTCCTCGTCGGCGGCACCACAGTCTCAAACTGAACCAACTCCGAAACCTCTCTCGGCCTCGCAGCGATTTACGGCCCGGCTCCAGGCGATCATGAAGGGTGACACAAGTGATCTCAAGGATCGATTCGTCCCGCTCCTCCCCAAAAGCTTTGCCGAGAAATCAGTCGGCGAGCTCAAAAGTACGATCGCTCACGAACTCTACTCGTTTCATCAACAACTCGAAGAAGAGTGCCGCCAGGTGCGGACGCCTCGCACGCCAGCAGAAGTGAGCGCGTACAAGCACACCACCAATATCCTGCAGAGCCAGGCCCAGAAAGCCAAGGATCTTCTGGACGAGTTCATCTTTTCCGAGTTTCCCACAGACGACCCCAGGGTGAGCTACCACCTCAACAAAGATTGGGTGGTCTCGGAAGCCGCTGAAGAGGAGTCATCGTTCGGGTGCCCACCTTCCCTGATGCATTACATGTTGCAGCGGCAGGCGGCCTCCGGCCACCATCCGACAGGGGCCTAACGGGCACGGATATCACAGGCGCGACAGGGAAAAGTTCCTGTCGCCTTTTTTATTATCCCAACACCCACACCATTACTCCCCGCTTTCCGGCCCTTCTATAGCCGCCACCTCTATACCTGGCGAAGCATCTGTTATACGCATCACGTCCTTGTCAACCTTTTTGAGTTCCTTGCCGGAATTGTTGTAATGATTGACTACTGTACCCAACGAAACGCCTAGCTTTTGGTGGTACTCTTCATATTTCTTGAGATGAGTGCCGAGTTCACTTACTCGCTTCACTATATCTTTGGCGGTCTCTTCGATCTGCAGAGCTTTGAGTCCCTGAAGAACCGTCTGTAGATATGCGAGGAATGAGGTTGGCGAAACTATGATGACCTTGTACTTTGAAGCTGCACGCTGGATGAGGTTGTCAGTTTCTTCGGTGACCATGCCGATCTTGTTCACCAATAGATCATAATAAATAGCCTCATGGGGAATAAACATAAAAGCAAAGTCCATGGTTCCTTCGGCCGGGCGTACGTATTTTGAGGTTTCCTGGATGCGAAGTTTGAGGTCATTTACAAAGGCCTTCTCTAGTTTTTCACGCTCTATTGGATTCTTCTCTTCGGAAAGTTTGTTGTAATTTTCCAATGAAAACTTTGAATCAATAGGAATGATCTTATCTTTGACAAACACCACCGCATCGACGATCACGTCGCCCGCTTCACCTTCTCTTTTTTGAAACTTGTACTGCATCTGGTATTGGCCAGGCGCGAGAACATTTTTGAGTAGAGTTTCCAAATAGTATTCACCCAATATCCCGCGCTGTTTTGGATTTTTGAGAATATCTTGCAGGTTCTGCAGTTGATCCGCAAAAGAGACCACCTGACGATTGGTCTCATCGAGCTTGGTCAAACCCTTGGTTACTTCACGAATAAGGTCCGAGGATTCGCGCAGCTGGCTCTTCATGGAATCCTGGACATTGCGTGAGGATTCGCTGATCTTGGTATCTACGGTCTTGGTTAGATCCCCCACTTTACGATCCACTGTACGGGTGAGCTCATTCATCTGCTGGAGAATGAGCTTGAGGCCAGTATCATCCTGTTTGGGTGCTTCTACGAGCTTTGGGCGCTTCAGAAGGAGTACGACGAGCACAATGATGATGATGGCAGCAATAATGATAACGGCAATAAGGGATGGGGTCATGGGTATAGTTTACAGGGTGAAGCCTCGATTGACAAAACTTGCCCCGAGAGTAGATTTAATGCGAACACTTTACAGCATCACAAAATATAAGGAACACCATGGAAGCAGATCTCTTGGCAGAATTGGAACAGTTTTACCGGGAAGCCATTCAACACCCTCCCGACTCGCCCGCAGAAGAAATCAAACGGGCTTACTTCGTCCCTCCAGAACAACATTTTCACCGAGGGTTTGAGGTCCACCGTTTCGAAGGAGGCTCTCGGCACTGGTTCTACGAGGATCGGAATCGATGGAACGTTGTAGGAATTGGCGGTGACGAGTTCATCTATTACAAAAATGAACTGGTCTGGATCCATCAGTACAATGGTTTTGTCACAGTTCCAGTACAAGAAGAGGACATTCGCAATTTTCTTCATCGGGCCTTGTATGCGCCGCGAACATTTTTCCGGCCACATGGTCCCCGCATTCACACAGAAGACGACTGGGCTTACGCGTGCGACATGCAGGGAGACCTGACGGCATTCGAAGGTAAGGAACGTATCCTCTGTGCG
>JAZKAW010000017.1:13211-13972 GCA_040388945.1 Patescibacteria group bacterium | reverse complement strand
TTCCTGATAAAAAAAGGTTCAAGAATTGTTCAAAAAAGATTCAAGAATTGTTCAATTTTCCCAAAACAGGGCTAACTTACGTCGATGCCTTGCCCATACCCGGATCTGGCCTATCCAATATATATCCTCGACCAGGGACATTGATGATCATCAGGGGCTGGAAACCGGCATTAAGCTTTTTCCTTACATTCCGGATATGCGCCTCAACTGTGTTGGAAAAGGGGTCCCGATCGCCGGTCCATACATGTTCCATAATAAGGGCACGAGACAGCACGGTGTGGGGATGTTGTGCAAAATATTCTATGAGTGAGTATTCTTTGCGAGTAAAAGAAAGTGGTTTGCCACCGCGGGTCACAAGACAAGCTTCCGTATCGACCACGAGATCACGGATTTTTAAGGAAGACTTCGTCAGGGTCTGTGATCGGCGAGCGATGGCACGCAGACGGGCATCTATTTCTTTGAGTGAAAAAGGTTTGGTGACGTAGTCATCTGCACCGTTTGTGAGCGCCTCAACTTTGATAGAAGTATCGTCGTTTACTGAAAGGAAAAGGATGGGGGTGGTTTTTCCGGCACTGCGAATTTCTTTGCAGACTATGAGACCGTTTTTCTTGGGAAGTGAATAATCCAGTATGATTGCATCGTAGTTCTCTAACAAATCGCGTTTGTCGAGCGATGACCCCGCGCTTTTCTTCAGCACTTGCTGCGTGGCTTCATACAGGCACGCCAACACCGACGATAACACTATTTCGTTGTCATCGGGC
>JAZKAW010000017.1:0-13201 GCA_040388945.1 Patescibacteria group bacterium | reverse complement strand
TTCGTGCTAGGAATGACCCGTCAGCTCCGTTGTCTGCAGTTTCTACAGTGTGAGAATCAGCCGCAAGCCCTTCCTTGAGGACCTCTGCGATACCCGGATCGTCTTCGACGATGAGTATTTTCATATTGGGGACATTGTAGACTAGGATTACGGAAGAAGCAACCATAAGGAACAAAACCTGCCCCTTCGGGACACGGATATTTTTCTGCTGAAAAATTCCTCGAGCTCGCTCCGTCGAGCCTCGCTAGGTCCCTCACGAGCAGGTTCTGTTCCTTATGGTCCCTCATTCAGCTATAATGCCCTCATGAACAGAACCGCCGTTGAACAGATCAAAGATCGCCTGCCTATAGATGAAGTGGTGGGTCAATATGTAAAGCTGGAAAAAGCGGGCAAGTCTCTCAAGGCACGCTGCCCATTTCATAACGAAAAGTCTGCGTCGTTTTTCGTTTCTCCTGACCGTGGAGGGTACTATTGTTTTGGTTGTGGTGCCAAAGGGGACATCTTTTCATTTGTAGAGCAGTTCGAAGGTCTCGATTTTCGTGGCGCACTCAAGATCCTAGCAGAACGCGCTGGGGTGCAACTAGTTTTTGATCAGAAGGCCGATGGTGAGCGAGATCAGCTTTTTAGGATTATGGAGGAGGCTGCGCAGTTTTTCGAACAACAGTTTGAAAAGTCGACAGAAGCCCAAAAATATATCCAAGGCCGCGGCATTACTGAAGAGACTCGCAGATCATTCCGTATCGGGTGGACACCTTTGGAGTGGCGAAATCTCCACGCCTATTTAAAGGGAAAAAAGTACAGTGATCTCTTGATCGAAAAAGCCGGTCTCGCCAAGAAAGGAGAAAAAGGTCCAGACTTCTACGATCGCTTTCGTGGTCGCGTAATGTTCCCGATTTTTGATTCCAGTGGTCGTGTGATTGCCTTCACAGGCCGTATCCTTGTGGACGATGGCAAATCCGCAAAGTATCTAAACTCACCGGACACTCCCCTATATGACAAATCCCTCGTTCTCTACGGCCTCGATCGTGCCAAATCTGAAATACGTCAGCGAGGATTTTCGATCCTGGTAGAAGGTCAGATGGACCTGGTGATGTCACATCAAGCAGGAGTAAAGAATACTGTGGCAGCATCGGGTACGGCCCTGACAGACGAATCTATGAATGAAAGCGGAGCAGTGAGCAACCTCGGCCTTGTTCGCCGACTCTCACCAAATGTCATTATCGCTTTCGATTCGGACAGTGCGGGCAGGAAGGCGGCTTTGCGCGCGGCTGGCATCGGCCTTTCCATGGGTATGGATGTGAAGATTGCAGATTTACCCGAAGGAAAAGATCCTGCCGATATGGTCCATGATGATGTTGAAAGTTGGAAGAACGCCTTGCGTGCAGCAAAACCTATTATCGAGTTCGAACTGGGTAATGTTCTGCGCGACAATCCAGATCCACGAAAAGTGCCCCGAGCTTTACGTGACCGAGTTTTTCCTTTTCTTGCACGTATAGACAGTGCTATGGATCAGGCGCACTTTGTGAAGATGATTGCTGACCGCGCTCATATTACCGATGACGCTGTCTGGCAGGACCTACGCGCCACGGAGAAAGTGATCAAAACAGCAGCAGT
The DNA here is from genome assembly GCA_040388945.1 of Patescibacteria group bacterium. Taxonomy (GTDB): domain Bacteria; phylum Patescibacteriota; class Minisyncoccia; order Phycocordibacterales; family PALSA-1337; genus C7867-002. The sequence goes on along the minus strand of JAZKAW010000017.1, from coordinate 11,587 downwards.
CGCAAATAGTAGTCCTGCTTCTACGAACTCCAAATTACCTGTGGCCAAGGTCTCCACTTCCGCGGAAGAAAAGATTTCTGCCCATGTAGATATGGTACAGCGAAGAATGATCGGTCTTTTGGCTCTCATGGAAGCGGGTAAGTCTGCCGAAGCCGCCACCTATCGTGAACAGATCAAATCTATTGCCGGGCAGGGGTATGATGAACTTCTAAAGAAAACAGAACAGATCATCGGTGATCTCCAGTTTGAAGCCGAAGCATTTTTTGGTACGGATCAAGAAAAATGGAATACACACATGAAGGAGCTCGTTCTCAACTTCGAGGAAACTATTATTGCTGATGAACTCATTCATACTATGCATCAGTTACGTCTCGCCGAAAAAGCTGGAGAATCAGCTCGTATGGGAGAGCTTGCGAAAAGATGTCAGGAACTTTCTATGAAGAAGGCGGAAGTGGCGAAGAAGAGGCGGGGGTAAGAGTAAATATTATTACCACGCGAGTGAAGATCTGTAAATGCGCGAGGTGGTGTGAGGGTACTCGCCACGAAAGGGTGGGGGTCGTAAATGATTGGAGGACGAGGTACCTCGTGGTAGCAAGATTTTGGAGAGAGGGGTTTCAAGAGGAGATACCTGTCACCCCGCTACAAAAACCCCTTAAAAACGGCCATTCCCATAACTGCCTCTATCTTTACGGTAAAACTCTAAGGTAAAAACTTCTTGAACCACCGCGTTGTCGCTTTCCAGGCATTTTGCATAAACTGCACACTGGTATCAATCTCGGGTCCTTCTTCGGCATGAATACCCCAAATACAGAGACCGTAGGCTACTGACCAGGTATTATCTTTGATTGACTGCTTACCGTCGATGAGGTTCGCCGCACCGATACGCGCTGGGAGTTTGAGGGCGGCTCTCGCTAGAGTGTCTATAGTATTCAGTGCTGAGCCTCCACCGGTGAAGATCACGCCTGCAGGTAAAAGTCCGTTTCTACCGATTTTCTTGAGATGAGATTCGATGAGCTCAAACATGTCAGAAAGTCGTGCGGCAATAATCTCCTCCAATTTCTTTCGAGGGAATGAGCTGCCGGTAATGGCACCAATCTTGATCTGTTCGGCCTCCTCGATGGGAACTTTGAGTCCAAGGGCAATGTCGTTGGTGATGTCACTCGAGCCAATCTCAAAGACTTCGAGAGAGGTAGGAATATTATTTTCAAATACAGCAATAGATACTGTCTCGGCTCCGATGTTTGCTAACACGCAACCTGCAATCTTTTGAGTTTTTCCAAGGGTAATGAAACTGGCAGCAATGGGGGCAGCCATGATGTCTTCGACTTCGATACCAGCACCATTTACTGCTTTGATGAGGTCGGCGACGTGATGGTCGAGACAGGTAATAAAAAGTGATTTGAGTTCGATCTTGTTTGCAGTCAGTCCTTCTGGATTGCCTAGAGCAGGGAAGTTGTCGATCTTGTACTGGAGAGGAATATCATAAATGATGCGGCGGTTGGCACTGGCGGCATGAGGAATATCTTTCTCACATTGTTCATGTAGTTTCTTGATATCGAGATCGGTGATCTCCGCATCGGCCCGCGACGTCATGATGGCAGAAGTCACAGTAACACTGGCAAGTCCGATGCCACCAACACCAACAAAAGCTTTCTTCACTTTGAGTCCAGCTTTTTCTTCTGCAGACTGTACGGCTTTGCGGATGGACTCAGCTGCATCTGCCGGGTTGGTGACATATCCGTGCCTGACGCCGCGTGTTTCGGCTGTGCCAACGCCAATGATCTTTGGTAGGCCTTTTTCATTGCGTTCTTTTGCATTGGCAATAACCACCTTTATTTGAGATGTACCAACATCGATGCCTGTGATAATTGAGCGTGCCATGAGTAGGAGAAGGAAGAGGGAAGAAGGAGGAAAGGTGGGCGAAGGGAGAAAGACATTTCTTGAGACGACGTCGAGAATGCGATTGGTGTGTAATGGGCAGGAATTGTCCTGCGTACGAACTCGCAGACGCGGCGATGGAAATGTCTTTCTCCCTGGAGCTATACCTTAAACTTCTTCCGTAACTTCACTTCTACACGCTCCATTGTACTGCCATGATCGTATCCTTTCAAATGGGTACAGCCGTGGATAAAAAGAAAGGCCATGAAATTTGCGTACGGACGATCAAATTTTTTCGCTTCTTTACGGGCTTCACTCGGTGAAATGTAGATCTCGCCTTCATTCTTTGAAAGAGGAAAGCTAAGAATATCAGTGGCTTCGTTTTTGTTACGATATATCAGATTTAGTTTCTTTATATGAGCAGGTGGAACGAATGTTACAGATAGTTTGTACTTGTCTCCCAGTGCTGCTTTCTTGATAACCGAAAAAGCCACGCGGGGGAGCGTAGCTTTTGTCTTATTTATGAGCGTAAAGTTGGTGGACATCTGCGATTCTCTTCTCCCTTAGTTCCCTAATTGCCTAATTCCTTACTTGCCTCCTCCTCGTACTGGCTTTACCGGAGCTTTACCAAGCTTGATAAGCTCGGCCATCTCTGCGCGGCGGTTGAGAGTCTTGAGGGTCTTCATCTTGACCTTGTAGTGAGATTGAACACGGGCATTGAAACGAAGGCTGCGAACGCGAGGAATGACACCGGAACTCTGGACTTTGCGGCTAAAACGGCGCAAAACACCAAGGGCGTTTTCACCAGGATTGCGGTTGACTTCAAGATTTATCATAGGTTCATAGAGTAACATAGCCTCGAAAAACGGGCAAGATGCCTTAAGGTCTAGATGTTTGCTAACTGATATGAGGGGAGTCCCTCGGAGTATAATTCTTGAATCTCAGAAGCGAGAAGGGTTTCGCTATAAATACCCATGTCATCAACCAGACCATTAAAATATTCACCATTTGGAGCATCATATCCAATACTGGCAACACCCGAATTTGAGGAACTGGTACGAGATAGGGTTGAATCTTGTCGGCCATCAATATACATCGTAGACACGGTACTGTTGGATGTCCATACCACATGATGCCATTTTCCATCGTCTACTCTTGCCACAGAGATCATGGACGGGATATTTGAATTATTCAAATATGCAAAAAGTTTTCCTGAAGTTGTTCCAAAGTACACAGCTCCGCCCCCTGATCTATTGCTGAAGATCGGTTGTTGGTTTCCGTTGCTCGTTTTTATCCATGCTGAAATTGTAACAGGGCTTGGAATGGTGACTGGATCGGCTGTGTTTGTGGATACAGAACGGATCTGGCCATACATTCCAGCACCATCTGAATAGAGCGAGTAACCCTTTCCAGTGGGAGTGTCGGTATTTCCCATACCTGGAAACGATGAGGGATATAAGAAGTATTTTCCTGTATAGTCCGTGATAGGCGTTACCACGCTTATGTTTTCGTTAAAATCCCAAAAGGCTACGGCGGTAAGTGCATAGGAACGAAAGATGCTGCCGTTAAATTGAAGTCCGGCAGCAACGCGTGCCTTGTCACGAGCTGTGCTCAGGCTCGCCAATATTACACTCGAAAGCATCCCAATTATGGAGATAACAACCAGAAGTTCGATGAGGGTAAAACCTTTCGAACCTGGTAAGAACTTTTTCATATCATTCAGTATAACCTGTGAGCCGATTGACTTCATCCCCAGGTTTTGTTAAGTTATACCTCACTATATATGGCAACCAAACAAACCATCGAAAGCATGTTCGGAGCGGGTACGCATTTTGGCCTAGGCCGATCTCGCCGTCACCCTACCACTTCACCTTATATTTTTGGTACCAAGAATGACACAGACATCTTCGATCTCGAAAAGACCGAAGAACTTCTTAGTGCTGCAAAAGCTTTTGTTACTCAGCTTGCAAAGGAAGGTAAGACTATTCTCTTTGTAGGAGGCAAAAAGGAGGCTGCGCTCGCCGTAAAATCAGCTGCACAGTCTCTCAACATTCCTTATGTGGACAGTCGTTGGATCGGAGGAACCATCACAAACTTCGGTCAGGTTAGGAAGCGTATCGAACGCTACGAGAAACTCGTTTCCGAGAAGGAAAAGGGCGAGCTTGCAAAATACACCAAGCGCGAGCGTATGCTCATCGACAAAGAGATCGCCAACCTCGAAAAGATGTTCTTTGGCATTGTTTCTTTGACCAAGACTCCAGACGCCATTTTCATCATTGACCCTCGCCACGAAAAGAACGCAGTCAAGGAGGCTGCTGACAAAAACATCCCGGTTATTGCCGTAGCAAGTTCAGATTGCAATATCAAAGAGGTCAAATATCCTATCGTTGGCAACGACGCTTCCAAGACCAGTATCGCCTTCTTTGTAGGTGAGATTGCTGCTGCATACCGCGCAGGCAAGAGCACAACTTAAAAGCCATGCTTAGTCCGTTCAGTTTTGGGCGGAAACGCCCGGCAGTTACATCTGTTGAATCTCCAGTCACTGCAACAAAGACCGCACACTCGACGCCAGAAGTTATCTTAAAAAGTCCTCAATCAAAAAATATGATTACTACAGAACAAATCAAAGCTCTTCGCGATCAGACTGGTGTTTCTGTGATGCAGTGCAAGAAGGCACTCGAAGAAGCGGGGGGCGATGACGCAAAAGCTCTCGTCATATTGCGCAAAAAGAGTGGCGAGCTCGCCGCAAAGAAGGGTGACCGAACTTTTGGTGCAGGCACCATCCAGTCTTATATTCATAGCAATGGCAACGTAGGTTCCATGGTGGAACTCAACTGTGAGACAGATTTCGTCGCCAATAACGACGAATTCAAGGCTCTTGCACGCGATATTGCTATGCATGTAGCTGCCACCAACCCAAAGTTTTTGAGAAGGGAAGATATCACAGAAGCAGACAAAAAAGTCGCCCGTGAAGTCTTCGAAGGAGAAGTTAAGGGCAAGCCAGAGGCTGTCAGAAACCAAATCCTCGAAGGTAAGCTCAACGCATACTTCGCTGAGATGGTCCTTGTTGATCAGCCTTTCATTCGCAACCCAGAAGTCACCATTCAGGGATTGATCGACGCAGCTGTCCAAAAGTTCGGTGAAAAGACAGCCATTGCTCGCTTTGTCTGCTTCCGAGTCTTGCAGGGCTAGTCAGAAAGGGATGAGGGGTTGAAAGGACGAAAGGAGCATAACAAAAGTCTTTGATTATCATCACCTCAACCCTTCAACCTTCCAACCCCTTACCATGTATACAACTATCGGCATATTCTACGGTTCCCTCATCATCATGATCGTGATGATTGTTCTCAAGGGACGTGAGGTTCGCACGGGACACCCGAGTATTATCTCCCGAATGTTTACGCGAAGCGACCAGTTTTTTTCCACTATATTCAATTCTGTCCGGGAAGGTATCTCCTATATCAATAGGCATACATTCATCACTCTGGCCCAGTGGATCGCCTACCATATTCTCAGACACATCCGTGCATGGTATATTGAAATCAAGCACCGTAGTCTGGAGAATCCCCACACCAGAAAGGTTATCGATGCGGTGCGTGGTAGGGGAGAAGTACGCAAACATGGCGCGTCGATATACCTAAAGAGGATTTCGAACGAATAATGTAGGTGAAAGTCTGAAAGTTAATAAGCCACCTTAGCTCAGTTGGTAGAGCAACTCTTTTGTAAAGAGAAGGTCCCCAGTTCAAATCTGGGAGGTGGCTCAGAGTTGATTTTTATTATCCTTGTGTTAGTATGCTCAGACACGATTTTAAATATATTTTATGGCCCGACAAATACACCTTATAGTTATAAAGAACAAGGAAACCGGTGAGACCTACTGGACTCGCAAAAACCGCAAGTCAGTAGAGCGCAAGCTGGAGTTCAAGAAATACAGCCCGCTCCTTAGAAAGCACGTCACCTTCAAGGAAGCCAAGAAATAGTGAGCCGCACCACGAATATGCCATCCGAATGCCACGAATAATCCGTAAGGATTCGTGGCATTCGTGTTGCGACACATTCGTAGTATTCGTGTTATATTATTGCTCATGGGCGATTAGTTTAGTGGTAGAACAGGGCACTCCAAACGCCCTGGCCGAGGTTCGATTCCTCGATCGCCCGCATATTTGACATTTATACCATTATGGTATATAATGTGTGAGTTAATAGAAAAGTAAGGTACACTACGGCTGTACGTCTTAGATATGGCCTATATTAGCCCCATATCATCGAATCTATAATCAATCATTATTTTATGAAAAAAACATTACTCATCGGCTCATTTGTCTCTGTAGGGATTGCTGGAGTTCTCTTTCTTTCGGCTATTCTTTTTGCAACTCCAGTTTCTGCTGGTATTCTCGATGGTAATTGGGATTGTCTTCCTTTGCCTGTATGTCCTCCTGATATTGGAGGCAGTCATAACAATCACAACCGTCAGTATCCCGGTCAGACAAGGATCAGTGGGTATACTGTTACTCGTCCTTCAACAATACATGCCACTCCTAGTCCTACTCCTCAGCCAACCCTTCCCCCTGTAACTAACACAAACAACAATACCAACACCAACACTATTTACGTAAATGGTGGCGGCAGTTCTGGTGGTAGTTACCCATACCCTGTATATATTCCGTCTCCTTCATATTCGTACCCTTCGTACTCATACCCGGATTATTCTTATCCGACCTATGCTCCGTCATATTACCAACAGCCAACATATCAGAGCTACTATGTTGCACCACTCACGGTTAGTTGCGTTGCAAATACTTCATTTGCACCGATTGGCTCTCAGGTAGTTTGGAGTGCACGTGTTTCAGGTGGTAATGGCTACTACTCATACTTGTGGACTGGCACCGAAGGTCTCTATGGCTACAACCAATCTGTTGCTATGGGATACCGTGTTCCGGGCTCAAAAGAGGCTTCAGTTGCCGTTACTTCAAACGGTCAGTCAACACGTGCCATCTGTGGACCGATAACTATCGGCGCTCCAGTCTATCAGCCAGCACCGCTTCCAGTTCCTATTCCTCCGACATACCCTCAGTATCCTCAGTACCCAACGGGACCTGCAATCGATGTTGCTTGTTATGCAACTCCGGCCAAGGCAAAGATAGGTCAGCCAGTCACTTGGACAGCTCAGGTACAAGAAGCTGTTCCAGTAGCGAGCTTCTCATGGACTGGCACAAACGGCCTCGTTGGTTCACAGCCTTCTATTACAAAATATTACACTTCTGCTGGTGCAAAAAAGGCCACTATCAGTATCACATTGGTTGATGGTAGAACTTCTACTCTCTCATGTGGTGCAGGTGTGACAGTGTCCTCTCCAGTAAATGTTGTAGCTGTTACTGCGGCTCCTCCTACATTCATCTATCCTCCCCAAACAGCACAGCCTGTTATGGATCCGTATGGTGTGAGTGCCCAGGCAGCTGCTCCGTTCTTCTCACTCAACAATGTTCCGTGGGGATGGGTCGCTTTCTTTATCATCCTTGTTCTCTTCGTAACAGTTATCTACCTTATCTTTAATAGATATAAGATATAAGGGGAGGAGTTAGGGTAAAGAATTAGAATTAGGTAAGTCGCAAAAACGACAAAAAGAACAAAAGGCCCCAGAAATGGGGTTTTTTGCTGTGCTGGTATTAAGCTTGACATATACCACTAAATATGGTATACTTATTACATAAGATCCTGAACCTTGAAAACGTGTGTTTGAAAGGAAGGGACGGAACTCAACGATAGGAACGCACAGAATGAATACCGCAACATTAGATAGAACAGTAATAATTAGAAATTCGCAAACCGTCATGATGTCTTGCCGAGCTGTCGAACGAAGAAATCAGCGCTTCCACAGTGAAGCACGCATGCTTCATGAGATGATTCTCCACATGCTCGGATTGAAACCGGAACAGCTCACTATGTGGGCCATGGTGGATGATAGTCCACGAAGTCGATCTGATCGCTTCATCTTTATTGATGAACGCACTCATCGGGTGGTGCAGGTGGCGTTTGTTCCGGCTATTGGAATGACGTCGCGACTGGCACACCTTTCGGTTCCATTTGGTGACATCCCGGCAGATGCAACATTTTACGCTACGGAAGTCATTCGGTGGTTTGAGATGATGGAGCGAGCAGTGAGCCAGTAATGGTCCGGTTCGAAAATGCGCAGACGTAACAACGGCTGCGCATTTCCATTTCTGTAACCACTTTACCTAGCTAAAGTGAAGACGTTTGCTGCTATTTTCTCTCCTTAATATCTTTCGCAAACCTTTCAATAACTTCTTCGATACTGAATTGCTCACCTTTGACTCCTTCGGCTGCATCACGAGATTCTAGTGTGACTTTATTTGCCTGAATATCCTTTTCTCCCAAAATAATTGTGTAGGGGACTCGTGCAGTCTTTGTATTTCTGATCTTTTTACCAAAACTGTCGTTAGAAAGATCGATCTCGGAACGAATCATCAGGTCACGAAGCTTGTCGTGAACTTTTTTTGCAGCCTCGAAGTGAGCTTCTGCAACTGGAATGACCTTTACCTGAACAGGAGAGAGCCAGAGAGGGAAGTTGCCTGCATAGTGTTCGATCACAATACCCATAAACCGTTCGAGGGAACCAGAGATGGCGCGATGAATGACCACCGGACGCTCCTTCTCGCCTTTTTCATTTATAAAGGAAAGCTCAAAGCGTTCCGGGAGATTGAAGTCACACTGGATAGTGGCAAGTTGCCATGGACGGCCGATAGCGTCCTTGAACATAAAGTCGAGTTTCGGACCGTAGAAAGTAGCTTCACCTTCGACACGTCGATAGTTGAGACCATTGGCGTTAGCGGCTTTTTCGAGGGCACTCTCGGCAGTGTTCCAGACTTCGTCAGTGCCGAGATACTTACTCTTGTCAGCACTATCACGGACAGAAAGAGAAACCCAGTAACCATCCATCATGCCAAATGTTGTGTAAAACTTTTTGATGACCTCTACGATAGTCGAGACCTCTTCTTCGATCTGAGAAACACGACAGAAAAGATGTCCGTCATCCTGGGTAATGGAGCGCACACGGGTGAGTCCAGCAAGCTGACCAGACTTTTCATCCCTATATACTGTCGCTGGTTCAAAGTAACGCACTGGCATATCGCGATACGAGAATTGGTTGTCAGCAAAGATCTGCATATGATGCGGACAGTTCATGGGCTTCATAAAGAACTTTTCTTCCTTGCCCTGAACTTTGAAAAGCTCATCGCCGAACTTGGCAGCATGTCCGGAGGTAATATAGAGCTCTTCCTTGGCGATATGTGGGGTCCAGACGCGGTCATACCCTCGCGAACGATGAAGTTCCCAGAGGTAATCCTCGATCTCTTTGCGGATGATCATACCCTTGGGCTGGATGAGGGGAAGTCCAGAGCCTACGAGCGGTGACATGCTAAAGAGCTTGAGTTCCTTTCCAAGTTTCTTGTGGTCGCGCTTTTCAGCTTCGGCCATCATCTTTTCATACTGTTCCAGCTCTTCTTTATTTTCGAATGCCAAACCGTAGATGCGTGTAAGCATCTTGTTGGCTGCGTCACCTCTCCAATATGCCCCAGCAATATGTGAAAGAGTAAAGGAGTCAGATGATATTTCTGCTGCAGGATTCTCTGAATGACCGCCACGACAGAGGTCGGTAAAGTGGCCGGCGGTATACAGAGTAATCTTTTCGCCTTTTCCAGAAATCTCATCCACTAGCTCACCTTTGTATTGATTATCTTTGAATGCACCTTTTGCTTCGTCTGCCCCAACTTCTTTACCAGACATCTCTTTCCATGAAGGGAGAAGTTTGCGCATCTTCTTTTCAATATCCTTCAAATCCTTTTCGGTGATAGGTTCGCGGAATTCGAAGTCGTAATAAAAGCCGTTATCGATAGCGGGTCCGATAGTTGGTTTTGCATCTGGATAAAGTTCGAGAACTGCCGCAGCCAACAGGTGCGCCAGAGTATGTCGCTTGTGTTGGAGAGTCTTGGAATTGTCTGGATTCATGAGGGAAATCATAGCATTCCTCATGGAAATAAAAAACCCGCCGGCGAAGGCGAGCCAAGGGGGACAAAGGATCAACTTTGAGAGGCTAGCTTTTGGATTTCGATTGTGCGCAGACAGTCGCTGCATAGCCCATTCCTGCGACCTTTCTCGATACGCTGAAGCGTTTTGTGTTGTTGCAAGCGATACGTCCCACAGACACAACGGACTAGCCAGAGATGTTCTTGTCCGTTCCGGCCTGGGCGTGGACGAGAGTGGCTGTATGCAATCACTGTGATTCGGTCCAGCACAATGTTGGTCCAGTCACGAATATCGGTTGGTAAGGGATAAATGTGCTGTTTGGAGAGGATTTCCTGAATTCTGATCGCGTTGTCGTCAGATATCGGATCTCGGGGGGCCAGATCAGTAAAATGATGTATTGGCTGGGCTCTAGCGATTACTCGTTGAGCGGTCTGATTGAGGGGAACAAGAGGAGATGTGTAGATACTGTGAGCGCTATGGAAATGTAGCATATGTTCGATCTCGTTGCGTTTCCGAAAGGACTTCATGAAAATATTGCCTGATTTTGAGGGTAAAGTCAAGGGAGTATTCGTCACGAGCTGCTTACTTAAAAATAATTTGTGACCAGGTACATGAATGCTCAAGACAAGCTGGTCCATTCTGGCCTTTTTTGTTAGAGTATATTCCACTATGAACCAAGCTACTGAAGTCTCCAAACAAGGCCACCTGCACCCCATGACCCAGATCATTCGGGAGATCCAGACTATCTTTGCGGAGATTGGCTTTGATGTTGCTTTTGGTCCAGAGCTTGAGACGGAACATTATGTATTCAATGCTCTCAATATTCCTCCCAATCATCCTGCCAGAGGCATGCAGGACACTTTTTGGGTAACACCACCAACCACATCTACACCTGCCGAAAAAATGGTGTTGCGCACTCATACCACAGCAGTTACTGCACGCGCACTCGAGGAGGCACAGAAGAAGAGTCAATTTCCTATTCGCAAGATTTTTCCAGGCAAGACATTTCGTAATGAGGCTACTGATGCTACGCATGAAGCCCAGTTCTTCCAACTCGACGGCGTCTATGTAGATAAAAAAGTAACCATGGCCGACCTCAAGGGTACTCTCATGTATTTCTACAAAAGACTTTTCGGTAATGATGTCGAGATCCGTTTCCGCCCGAGCTACTTTTCATTTACCGAACCTTCGGCTGAGGTTGATATGAAGTTCAAGGGCAAGTGGCTAGAGATGGCTGGTTGCGGTCTGATCCACGAAAATGACTTCAAAGCTGCAGGAGTCAATCCCGATGAATGGCAGGGGTGGGCTTTTGGTGGCGGACTCGATCGTATACTTATGATCAAGTATGGGATCGATGACATCCGATCACTCTATTCTGGCGATTTGAGATTTGTCGATCAGTTTTAGTTAATGAACATTCTAAGTACATAGTTCTAAGTCACCACAGTTATGAAAATTTCCTACAACAAATTGCAGACATATATCGAAGATACACTACCTTCACCTGAAGTTTTGGCTGATGCTTTGAGTTTTCATTTTGCAGAAGTAGAAAGTATCGAAAAAGAAGGTGATGATGCCATCCTCGACATCAAGGTTCTGCCTGATCGCGCAAACTATGCAAAATCATACGAAGGTATTGCACTCGAAGTTTCTGCGATTCTTGAAC
>JAZKAW010000016.1:0-5297 GCA_040388945.1 Patescibacteria group bacterium | reverse complement strand
CTATCTATAACCCATTCGATCTTCCACGACCTGTTGATTCTCATTTTAATCCATTTGGGATCCCACATCCGGCCCCAATTCTTCCCCAATTTGACATACCGGATCTTGAGCTCACTTGTTCTCCTTTTAACGTGTCATTAGATACTTTACGTCCACAACCCCCAACACCCAGAACCCCACTCGATTTTCCATCTGAGTCAGAAGCCTCTACTGCACGGATTTCACACGCAGCACAACCTCCAACTGGTTCACCAACTGATGATTTCTTAGTAAGAGGAATAACACGACGGGATACTGAAGGACAAAGACCAAGCAATCATCGTCTTTGGTATTTTGATAGAGAACCAAATAGTGACTCTAGCTCTCCAAGCTCTTCCTCGGACTCCAGTCCAGTAAATTCACCGCCCCCCACGAAGAAAACTTTCGATATGTTTTCAACCGGTGCAATGGCACTTCCACAGACCGCTATTCAAGTGGTCGCCCCTGCTGTACTCCAGCCCTTCGACCCCGACACCTCGGAAATAAATGAATATGTTAGGCGATTTGAGACTGTTGCTTTATCTCAAGGTTGGAATGAGTCACATATGATCGCTATGCTTCCCTTGTTACTCAGCGCTGTCCCTGCCGAGTGGTATAGAGAATTCTTAGATAGCCGCAAGGGCCGACCGCCATCACACTGGTCTACACTTCGTGACGCCCTTACCAAAGCCTTCACAAGGCGAGGTGGCACCGACCGTGCTGACGCCCAACTTCGAAAGCGCCGCATGCAGCCTGGCGAGTCAGTTGACACTTACCTGTTTGATGTTATTCGCCTTTGTAAGCTAGTGGACCTCAACATGCCCGATCACCGAAAAATTCACTTCATTACCAGAGGACTTCCCCCAGTAATGTTTTCTCAAGTCATGTCGAGAGACTTTGACACCGTCAATGATTTACGTCACCACCTTCATAAACTTGAGGATTCCCGACACATCTTTGGAGATGATTCTCCGTACTTCGAAATGATGAACCAGGCGAGTAGCAAGAACACAGAACTAAAATCAGAGATGCAGGAGATGAAAACTCTCGTTAAAGACCTGGTTCAGTTAAATTCCATCCAACTGAACGCAATGGGCGATGTTTCCGCCCGAGGAGCCAATCCTACTCCGTCGACATCCCAACAATATAGACAACCACCCAGCCAACCACGAGTCAACGCAAACCAATCTGTTCCAAGCACTTCATCTGCTTCCCGACCACCACCTTATCGTGGTGCCGTCACAAACGATGGACAACCAATATGTTTTAGATGCAACCAAGCAGGCCATGTCTCAGCGTCTTGCCAAAATGAACCCGTTTGTCGATATTGCAAATTGAATGGACATCTTATCGCAGCCTGTCCTACAAGACCCCCCCGCCCAGCCGCTCCCGGCCCCCAAACTGTCCCGGGAAACCACTAAGGGCCGGCCCAACAATACCGGCCCAAACCATCACAAACCTTAACAACATGAATACTACTGAGGTCGGGATACCTCAAAATTTAATTTTCTGTTCGGCTAATGTAAACAACCAATCCCAATCAATACTCATCGATACTGGTGCCTGTGCATCTTTTGCTAGCAACAGACTTATTCCTGCTCCTTACAAAAACTCTTTAGCTACCCGTGTCCGCGTTGCAAATGGTTCTCGTATGACCATCTTGGGAACCGCCACGATACCAGTCAAATTTCAAAACTTCACAATTACACACACATTTTATATTGTAGAAGACTGTCCATTACCGGTCGTTCTTGGAAACGACTTTTTGACGACGTACTCAGCCGTCATTAGCTATCCAAAACAAGAGATCCTGTTAAACAACAATAACATCATTGACTTCTACTCCAAATCCAGCATGTCTAACAACAATTCGTTCGTGGTTGAGCACGACCCGGTGAAACTTAAGAACAAGGCTACGTTAACCATTCCCCCTAAATCCATTCAACGAGTTCCAGTCAGCATTCCTTACAACTTGCCTAAAGAACTCCCTCTGTTAGCCGAACCTGTCAATTCCCTTTCTGAAAAATACGGATTAAACTCCAATCCATTCTTACTATTTCCAGAGTCCATAGTTGATAATGAATTATCTGTCTTTTTGGTCAATCGTGACCCATACCCCAAACTCCTTCCTCGAGGGATTGTCCTTGCGACTCTCGAGGACTCATGCGATCCAGACTTGTTGTTCTTGACACCAGACCCTCTGCCTCCAGTAATAACCAAGGAACTAACAGAAGACCAACTGGATTTACTCCACATTAACCCAGATCTTCCTGAGGACGAAGCACTAAAAATCAGACAACTTTTGAAACAATTTGGACATGTTTTTGCATGGTCCCCACTCGACTTAAAAACATGTCCCAGATTTACTTATACTATTGACACCGGCGATGCAACTCCAATCCGCCAGAGACCCTACCGGCACTCATTTAAAGAACGAATGGAGATACAACGCCAGGTAGAAGAAATGATATCAGCTGGTATTGTTGAGCCCTCACAGTCGGCGTGGAGCTCTCCAGTCGTCTTAGTCCCCAAGAAAACCGGCGACATCCGCCTTTGCGTAGACTTTAGAAAACTGAACCTAGTCACAAAGAAAGACACTTACCCGTTATCCCGCATCGAAGACATTCTTGACGCTACCCGACAAGCAAATGTATTCACTTGCCTAGACCTGCGTCAAGGTTACAATCAATTCAGCGTTTCCACTCAGGACAGGGATAAGACGTCGTTTATAACACCTGATGGAATTTGGCAGTATAAACGCCTACCTTTTGGTCTAGCTAATGGCCCCTCATTCTTTCAACGCGCCATGAACAGCATTTTTGGAAATCTAACCTTCTCATCTGTATTATGTTATTTGGATGATTTGGTGGTCCCCGGAAAAGGTTTCGATGATCACCTGACCAAACTCGAAGCTGTTCTTCAACGTCTGGCAGACAACTTTCTTTCACTTCAGCCCAGTAAATGTTTCTTTGGTTACTATCAGATTGAACTCCTTGGCCACATTGTCAGCGGAGAAGGAGTTCGCCCAAATCCGGAAAAAGTTGCCGCAGTCATGGACTTACCCCCTCCTCGAAACGCCAAAGAATGTCGCAGATTTGTCGGCATGGCGGGCTACTACCGCCGGTTTCTCCCCAACTTTGCCTCTAAAGCACGCCCCTTGATTAATTTATGGAAGAAAAACGCACGTTTTCGTTGGACCGACGTCCACCAAAAAGCGTTCGATCAATTGAAGAAAGACCTGTGCAACGCCCCCTGTCTCGGACACCATGACCCTTCACTAATTCAGGTGTTACGTACAGATGCATGCGGAAATTCCTTAGGTATTGTACTCGTGCAATTAACAAAAGACGGCAAAGAACAACCAGTAGCTTATGCATCACGGACGATGACACCTGCTGAACTCAATTATTCGATAAGTGAGAAGGAGTGCCTCGCCGTTATTTTTGGCGTACGCAAATTCCGACCATACTTATTTGGAAAGCGTTTCTTAGTTCGTACCGACCATTGTTGTCTCTGTTATCTCAGATCTGTAAAAGACCTCAACGGCCGACTTGCCAGATTTGCACTTAAGCTACAGCCATACGATTTTGAAGTACAATATCGCAGCGGAAAGAGTCACGTTGATGCTGACTGCTTATCTAGGGCCCCTACAACCATTGGTACTCCTGAAGATGAAATAGAAGATAACGAAATTCCACTCAATGCTATATACTTCGGAAACCGAGCACAGGAACTCCGAGAGTTCCAAGAAGAAGACCCCTACATTAAAGAAATTAAAAGTCGGTTGAATGGCCCCCCTCCAACTGACAAGAAAGAGGTTAAATTTCTTAATAATTTTCACATTAAGGAAGAAATTCTGCTAAGGCAGACTCCCATCGACCCAAAACCTCGGTTCGTGATCCCTTTCAACATGCGAGACTTGGTGTTAAGCCAGAATCATGATGAACCCATCAGTGGCCATCTTGGGTACATAAAAACAGCAGACAAAATAAGGAAAAGATACTGGTGGCCGAACATGGACCGAGACATCCTTAACTACGTGCTTACTTGTGTAAAATGCTTAGCACGCAAGCCGAGCTCAAGAAAACCCGCCGGACTGCTCCAACCGATTCAAACTTATCAAGTATTTGAGCGCATTGGAATAGATTTGCTTGGCCCTTTCCCCCCCTCGGAACCAGATGAAGACACGAAACTTACGTTCAAATACTTAATTGTAGCCACCGATTATGTCTCCAGATACGTATTTACCCGTCCAATACCTACTAAAGAAGCAAAATACGTTGCCCAGTTCCTCCTTCACGACATAATATGCAAAATAGGTTGCCCGAGAGTCATCCTTAGCGATTGTGGGTCTGAATTCGTAAATAGCACGATCCAGAACTTGCTGACCTCGTTAGGCATAACCAAAGAAACAGCTACTCCATACCACAGCCAAACTTCCGGAGCCACCGAGAGAAACAATCGTACGTTTAGTGAGATGCTGTCTATGTATGTCTCTCCAAAATACGCCCACAAAGACTGGCCCCGCTTTATTCCCCATTTGACCCTAGCGTATAATACGTCAGTACAAGCCACAACTAAAATGTCCCCCTACTACCTAGTCTACGGAACCGACCCCATACTCCCACTGGATACCCTGCTTACTCCTCACCTTGACATCGTTCGAGACGTTCAGATTAAAGAGCTGGAAGAAGCACGGCTAGAAGCCGTAAGACTTACGAGACAGCAACAGGAAAAGTCTAAAGCTCGCTACGATGAGTCTCACCGCGATCAAGAATATAACGTAAACGACATTGTAAGAGTTTACACCCCCAAACGAGTTGTTGGACTAAGTGATAAACTATTATCTAGAAACTTTGGCCCTTACAAGATCATAAAAAAACTTTCCCCGCTCAATTACGAAGTTGAATTAATTGACCATAATGGTCGCGCAAAGAAACGCGATATAATACACGTATCAAGAATTCGTAGATCCCCCCTTCGTACATTCTCGGACGAAGAATATAATGAAACTCTTCCTCAAAGATTACCCACAATTGTAGAAGAGTCCCACGATACCTTTGAAACTACACCTGTAAACAGTATACCTGATCAAGCCACAAACATTGCACCAACAATCGCTAATCCTTTACCTCATACTAACGCTAGTAGTAAACGCCAAACCCGCCTTGCATCTGGTGCTTTAAAACCAATCAGTTATAAAGTTTAATGTTTTGTGTTGTTTCTTCATAGATGTTTAAGCACCTAGACCAAGCTCGCGTCCACGTAAGCCTTCACCG
>JAZKAW010000015.1:0-17246 GCA_040388945.1 Patescibacteria group bacterium | reverse complement strand
GTATCCTCTGTGCGGGAAAACTTATGTTCCACGGCAACTTTTCTGGTCGTATTGTTGCCTGACCAACCCGCGACGACCTTTCGCACCCCCTGTCAACGAATCAAGTAGTTGGCAGATTTTTTATACAGTTAGCACCATCACTGCGCTATCTATAGTCTGTAGAACTGTGATAGGCTCCCCTTTACACTATACTTACAACTATGGCAGACCTCAACAAACAATACCTTATCTTTATTGGCAAAAAAGTTCGTGCGCTACGAGAGAAACTCGGTCTTTCCCAGGAACAGCTCGGCCAGAAGGCTACAGTTCACCGCACTTACGTTGGCATGATAGAGCGTGGCGAGAAGAACATCACTATCTATAACCTCAGGAAATTTGCAGGTGCACTCGGCGTCAAAGTGAGAGACTTGATTGATTTTTAAGGCATTCTTACTTTTTTAATATAAAGGCGTGAATGTGCGAATGGATAGGTAGACCTTTCATACTCGTACCTGGTCCTTCCCTGGAATATTTTTCATATGCTTGTATCCCGAGAGACTCGATAAGGTCTTCGGCTTCTCCATACGTAAAATGAACTGGCACTGCGATGTCAGAATTTTTACCGAAGAGGGTAAAGTAAAGATACCCACCCTCTCTGAGGCCGACAATCATTTTTTTGATCATCTCTTTGACCTCATCTTTTGATACTAAAAAAGGCAAGACATTGTTACACGTAATAAATGAATACTTCTCGGGCTCAATATAAAAATCCCTGATGTTGGATGTAACAACACCAGGGTATGACGATTTTTTGTCGACAGAAACCACTTCATAACCGAGGCTGGCAAGAAAATCGGAGTCTCTTCCATCACCACAACCCAGATCCAGTGCAAAACCGCCATCTTTGGTAAAAAGACGAGCATTCTGCATTTTTTCTAGATAAAAGTTGTGATTCATAGTTGTTAACCGATCTCACTTGGGCCCACAATCGTTCTCGCATGTCTTCAGACCATGAAACTCCCAATGTTTGGAGAGCTTCCCGAAGGCTTCAGTAGCAAGCCGAGTAGTCAACTGGACTGGCGTCTCACCCGAACCATGTTGAGATTTCTCACCGCGGCGGTTGGGTCGATGGTGGAGGAACCTACCGAGAACAGTCCTACAGAACTTCGCGTAGTCAGCGGTGAAGAGAATGTGGTTGTGCCACATGTCGTCTATCACTGGGGTCGGCGCAATACTCTGCCCAGACGTGACGCAGAGCCATGCGTACCGTTTGTAGTCCTCAAACACTTCTCGTGCCAACCACTCGGGCCATGAATGTTTGTCCACCATGCGGTGAATCAGCGGCTCAAACTGGTACCCCATCACTTTGTTCAGTGGAACCATGCGAACCTGAGTTGTCCTGATCCCCGGATGGGCACGATCAGGTGCGCAATCTTGGCCACATGTCCCTGCACAAGACAGGCAATCTGCCCGCGGAGTGAGAGTTGTTACCGGTTTTGGTGCCGGACGATCCCCAGCCTCTTTCGAGCTGGAGCCATTGTGAAGCAACGTGCTATTTTTCATAATTCCTTTCTTAGCGCCTATCTTAGTTAGCGCTATCTATAGATAGCTTATATAAATTTACGGATTAGTCAAGGGGATAACTATAAATAGCGCACGGACCCTTTGTTCCTCCTTTATTTATGGCATTTTCTGTTATACACTTCCCTCTATGACCCTTCACGAAACTATTAAAAATCAAATAAAAGACGCTTTGCGTGCCAAAGACGCAATCCGACTAGAGACGCTCCGCGGACTCAATGCTCTGGCACTGAACGAAATGCTCACTGGCTCGGGCACGGGAGCTGCAGACGAATTTCTCGCTGACGACAAGATGTTGGCACTGGTAAAGCGCAGCGTAAAACAACGCAAAGATTCTATTGAACAGTTTACAAAAGGTGGCCGTGAAGACCTTGCCTCAAAGGAACGTGTTGAGCTCGGTATTCTCGATTCATTCCTCCCATCTATGATGCCCTATGAAGAGGTCAAGATTATTGTGAGACAGCGCATCGATACCCTCAAATCTCAAGGTGCGTTTGATCCCAAGGCTTCTGGTAAGGCCGTTGGCATGATCATGAAAGAACTTGCTGGCAAAGCAGACGG
This sequence comes from Patescibacteria group bacterium, assembly GCA_040388945.1. Taxonomy (GTDB): domain Bacteria; phylum Patescibacteriota; class Minisyncoccia; order Phycocordibacterales; family PALSA-1337; genus C7867-002. The sequence goes on along the minus strand of JAZKAW010000015.1, from coordinate 15,125 downwards.
CATGGATGTAAAGAAAGCGGTGGAGGAAGTAATCGCTACAAAATAGCTCAATAAGGGGCTTAGAATGCTCAGCTCGTGAGCGCCTCGCCGACCATTGACTTTGCTGTACGTACCGTGGTATAATTCATTAAACCACAGCAACAACTAACACGAAAGGAAGACAGCTCATGGAACAATTACTGCTTCGGCCGAGGGGACTTCTAGCGATGTTCGAGGACGCACTTAAGCATCCAGAGAACTATCCAGAAGAACCTCAAACGCCAGTATCACACCAGCACCCTGCGAAAAAAGAGGTTGCAAAGCGGACAGTTCGTCGCGGCAAACCTTTTAGCCGCGCACATCAAAAAACAACCTGGTCAGCACGATCTGTCCAAGTTGAAAATTGAGTGACCCTGTCACACGAGTCAAAGCGCGCCCTCACCCGGTGCGCTTCGTCTTTTATGTCTTGCCTCTTTTATGCCTTAGCGAATGGTTCCATGAGGACACTAAATGTTGAGCCCTTCCCCTCCCCTAGAGACTCTACGCGTATGTCGCCATGATGTGCCAAAATGATTTCCTTTGCCACATACAGACCAAGTCCTGTGCCACGAATATTTGTTTTGTTTGCATTCGCAGCGCGGCTAAATTTCTGGAAGAGGCGTGGTATAGTTTCTGCGGAAATTCCCACACCAGTGTCCTGCACCTTGAATACAAATTTATGAGCTACACGGTCGAGCGAAAGAGAAACGTTCATCGAACCCGAAGGTGTGTACTTCAAAGAGTTATCTATAATGTTTGCGACCACCTGCTTCAACTTGTCTCGGTCAGCAGTAATACGGAAATCCACCCCCTCTTCCGGAATGAAAGAAAACTTTAGTTTGGTCTTTTCGATATTTGGCTTAATCTCCCCGATCACATCCTGCACCAACACTTTGAAATCAAGGGTTTCAAATGCGTATTTCATACTCCCCAACTCAATGCGCGTGAGGTTGAGGTAGTCGTCGACAATAGAGGTAAGCGTCTTGGCTGACTCAAAGATGCGCGAGATTGCTTCCTTGGCCTGGGCCGGCACCACACCCATATCCCCTTCCAATATGAGTGATGCATAGCCTTTCATAGCAGTCAGTGGTGCCCGTAACTGATGGGTAGCGAACGACACGAACTCAGATTTCTGACGGTCAAGTTCTGTGAGGCGGTCGTTGGCCTTCTTGAGATCAGTGGCGAGGAGTTCAATCTTCTCACGCTGAGAGACTTCTTTAATGACGGAACGGATAAGGAAAATTCCTATGACAACTGTAAGTAAGAAAAGTCCTCCATTAACAAAAGTATCTAATAAATTCTCAGAAATTATTGTTCGTGCCAAAATTATGATCCACAGCGAGAATACGAGCAACTCAGTTGCGATAACCTTCACATTAAAGAGGTGGTGTCTAAGAATTACTAAACCTAAAGCTGTTATAAAAATAATTGAACTGGGAGAATCAAGAACTATTAAAAAATTAACCCCCAATAATGGTAGTACAAAATCGACAATTGCAGCAGTAACACCGAATCCATATAAACCTAGGGCTATATACATATACTGCACTCTTTCAATCCCTTTACTATTTTTAAATGCTTTCGTGACTAAAAATAAGATGTAAGTACAAATAAAAATAAAATATAAAGAGAAAACGGGAAAGAGTGGTCCAAACGTCCCACTAAAATCACTTGGTAGACTTGTCTGAACATCTTTCAGTATCAAATCAGAATATGCCAATATGGCAAATGTGATCGCACTACCACCGATCAAGAATATTTTTTTTAAATTTACTTTTTGTTTTGTAATAAAATGAATAACCCAAATCAAAATAACGGGAGCCACTAATATACCCGTCGCATAGGTATTTTTTACCCAAAAATCTTTTGGCTCCCAAGTTATTAGCGCATTTGAAATTATCCAGACAGCAGTGATTCCTGCCACCAAAGCAAACAGTTGATTAATTCTATTTTTCTTATCATTCAATAAAACCACCCCTCCCATTATGATTTCTACAGCAGCCGCAGTATATATAATTATGTAAATAACATTCATTTTATTCGTTCACATATCAATTTAATTTTTTTTACGATTTATGACTCTATCCGATACACTAATAAGTGTATCTAATTGCTCTTTTGTGTGAGCTGCGGTAACGGTGAATCTTATTCTACTTTCGCCTCGAGGAACAACGGGCCATCTAACACAAGGGGCAAAAATATTCTGCTCAAAAAATTCTCGTGAGATCCTAATTGCGACCTCATCTTCTCCAATAAGTACCGGTATAATCGCACTCTCGCTCTTCATAACCTTTAATCTGAGATTATTAAAACCTTTTTTCAAATAGACAATATTATCCCATAGCTTCTTTCTGTTTGCTGGGTCATTTTTAATTAAATCTAAAGATGCTATAGCTGCTGCCGAGATTGCTGGAGGCATTGCCGTCGAGAACATATACGACCTACCCGCTATTCTTAAATATCTAATAAGTTCTTTTGAACCAATTACATATCCCCCGTTACAGCCAATCGCTTTACTTAAAGTACCCATTACTACAGTAATGTCTTCTGAAACTCTTAGATTAAAATGTTCCATGGCGCCCCCTCCATTATTACCTAAGACTCCTACAGCATGAGCCTCATCAATCATAGTCATAGCATTATATTTTTTTGCTAATTCACTGATTTTATCTAGAGGAGCAACATCCCCGTCCATACTAAATACACTATCGGTAACAATCAGCTTTCTCCTACTTTTATATTTTTTCAGAAGAGACTCGAGGTGGCTTAAGTCGCAGTGCCTATAAATCACCTTCTCTTGTCCACTTAATTTAGCCCCGTCAATTATACTCGCATGGTTCAGTTCATCACTAATGATTATGCCCTTTTTATTAAAAAAAGCTGCAGTATTAACCTTGAGTGGATTCATTAACCCAGCAATCGTCCCCATGTTAGCGGCAAATCCCGTCGGAAAGACGATCGCATCTTCGCCACCCTTAAATGATGCTAGGTTTTTTTCAAGCTCTTCGTGTACATCTAAGTTCCCAGTAAGAAGTCTCGACCCTGTGGATCCTACTCCGTATTTTTCTATTGCGTCTACTGCAGCTTTTATTACTTTTGGATGAGTTGCTAATCCTAAATAATTATTTGAAGCAAACATCAAAACTCTCTTATTATCCATAATAGTTTCAGGTTCTGCTGCTGAACTTAAAACCCGAGTATCAGGATAAAGATCGTGCTTATTGACATAATCCAAGATCTCGTGCACTAAGTCCATTCCAGGCAGGTCCCCTTTTTTGTTCCCAAAAAGCTTTTTTGAAATATTCTTGATCATATATCAGTTTTGACTCTCCCTGGTTCTTTTACATCACTTACCTCCATTGTACAATATTTTCAAGATGTATGTCATCGGCAACCTGATTCTGAATAGAGGGTTCCGGTAACATCCCAACTATTTTTGACATTACATATTGAGCCCGTTCACGATAAAATCCTTTATCCTCTGAAGGGTAAGCTGGGACCTTAATCCTTAACTCCTCGGGAAATATAGGCTTTCCAAATTGAACTCTTATTCTCCGATTCCCCAATAAAAAATCTATTAAAGATGTCTTAAATACACCTGAAATTGCTACGGGTATAATAGGACAATTTGATGCATCAGAAAGATAAGCCACTCCTCCCTTAGCAGGCTGTACGTAACCATTATGTGACCGACCTCCTTCAGGGAAGACGCATAGAGATCCACCGTTTTTTAATATCCTCACATGATCCTCCAATGCCTTTTCAAAATTATGAAGGCCAACATATACAGGAAAACCTCCCCATAAATTGATAAACCGTCCACCAAAAAGGTGTTTCCTCCACCCAGATTGATCATAGAATTTTTTTTCTCGAACAGGGTAAAAGAGAGGAGAAAATTTGCTAAAAAAAGATAAGGATGCGGGTACTATAAATGGATCAATTTCACTAGAGTGATTACAGGCAAATATTACATTCTTTTTAACAAGATCAGTGTTATCAATATCCTTAATCGTCAAATTCCCAAAAAAGGCTAAAATTATACGTGTAGGAACCCAAATTAATTTCTGTAGCAATAAAGGGCTTACATAATACAAATTCATGGTAATGGGTGCATTATAGCATGCTTTTTTAATAAGTTAGGTGTTATAATCGCCTATATATTTCATGGAAATCCACATCAATTCAATATTAATCTGGATTACAGCCATCACTATTGGGAGCACTGCAATAACAGTCTACCTTGGCAGCGACAAATTATCTTCTCGTGCTTTTGCTTTTTGTATTTTAATAGTCTCTCTATGGATTACATCCGCAGGTTTTCTGACTTCTGTTGAAAATCCTGTCATTCTCACTTTTGCAAGTAAGTTAAATTATTTTTTGGGAGGAAATATTGCTGCTGGTTTTTTATATTTCTTTTATACTTTTCCCGACGACACACATCCTCCAAAACGCTTAACTTGCTCCCTTCTTCTACTTCAGATTATTTTTTTCTTTTTATACTTCTTTACTGATTGTATTATCGGGGCGTCCTTCTCAAATGGCACCTGGATCTTGGGTCCCTTTTCTTTTTTATTTGATATATTTTTCTTCGGTTTTTTTATTTATGGAATAGTAATACTTGTTAAAAAATATATTTCCGCCTCAGACGTTCAGATAAAAAAGCATATTAAATTCATGACCTGGGTCATAATTGTCGGATTTCTCCCTCCCAGCCTATTTTCAATTATATTGCCACGCTTTGGTATTTATAATTTGGATTGGCTCGGCCCAGTAAGCGAGGTATTCTGGATCCCAATCATTGCTTACTCCATCATTAAACACCGCCTTTTTAATACTAAAGTTATTGCCATTGAACTTGTTACATTTGCATTATGGATAATCATCCTTATCCGTACTTTCCTTGCCCAAAATTTCCATGAAATTCTTGTTGAAAGTGCCCTTCTCCTAGTTACAATGGTATTTAGCATTCTCCTTATTCGAAGTGTACTTCACGAAATCGAACAACGAGAACAAATTGAACGGTTAGCAACTGATCTAAAGAAAGCTTATGGTCACCTTAGCGACTTTAATGATCATCTTGAACAAAAGGTTGAAGCGCAAACCCTAGAGATCCGTAAATCTTATGAGGTGGAGAAGAGGGCACGTATTCAACTAGAGAGACTAAATCGTACTAAGGATACTTTTATCACAACGACTCAGCATGAACTACGCACTCCTCTTACAACACTAAAATGGGAAATTAGCTCTCTCCAGGCCACGAGTCCAACCACTCCTACATCAGAATCGAAAGAATCCCTAGATAACATAAAGTCTTCTATAGAACGACTCGACAGTATTATTGAAAATTTTATTAGCATTACTGAGGATAAAGAAAAGTAATTTCTAACGAAATTTAGAGTAGAACGGCTAAATAATACCCCGACTATCCCCTATTTTGTCCCCTTTTTTGCCTTGACAGGGCCTTTACTTTAAAAAAAGTTATGGTATAAATGACATAAATCTCGCTCGTTGACAAACGTGTGAGCAACTCTAAACCTTCGCGGGTCATTTTGACTTGCGATACAACTGAACAAGGAAAAACATGAAAACGGTTAACTCAGGACGCGCGGTCCTGTTGGCCGCGTTTATCCTTCAGTTTGTAGCTACTTGCGTAGCACAACTTCCCGATCGGCTACCGATCGGATCACAACAGGAGATGCGGGAATGGATCGTGACTAATCGCACGATCCACATCGACATAAAGATCTTGTACACCAACACCTCAGGATATGTTGAGGGGCCCACACGAACAGGTTCTTATCTGACCTTTACTTCCTATGCGCAGTACAGAGAGGTGGTACTCACAAACTGTATGGCTGTATTGGAAAATCTCAAAAAACGAACCAACATAGCCTCTTCCTTGAGGTACCTGACGACAACATTCTATGCCGAGGAAGCACCTGTCGTCGGGATAACGATCGATACAAACATTGGATACTTGTCTCCTTCTACTGCGACAAGTATCTCAAACGCACCAATGAAATGGGAGTTTGTGTGCATGAAGGTACCTGGAGTACAGAGCTTCGCGATTCAAGTGGATACGTCTCCGCCCTACAGCAATATGTGGGACACAGTCTTGGGCCAAACATACCAAGACCCTGACTACCCTATTGAACGAGGTCGGACCAACTTCATCGTGCTGCTGCCTTGGTATTCGGTAGGTGACTACCGAGCGCGATTCACAGTCGTGCACACCAACGGAACAAGGAAAGTTTACACTCAAGCAGGTGACAGTGTTAATCCGGCACAACTCAAAGTTGTCTCGGATAAACTCATTTGCTTATCGGTCTCACGGGGTTCGGATACATATATCGAATCCTCACCCGATCTGACACACTGGTCACCTGTTGCGTCGGTCATGGGTACGATTCCTACCAACACATTGTGGTTACCCTACACTACAACCGGGTCTCGACAGTTCTTTAGGACTCGTAGCGAGTAACACCTCTTCGGCTAGTACGAAGAGGATTTTTTATATCTCAATCTCTATAGATGAAATAACTTTAAGTTGAACCGTCTGAACTGGCAAAAGTGTGGCACTATAATCTCGGCAAGACAATGTAAACGCATACGTTCCTACAGGGGTAGTGGCAGTGGTCGTAAGATCTGTTCCACTGTTTCCACTTTCGAAGAAGGCATAGTTAGCATCGCTCCACTGAGACCATTGTGACGGGGCGGTGTTTGTACAATCATACCCATCTGGATTCTCCCACTTTAGGGCGAATGGTTTTCCGCGAACCACTTGGAGATTGGCGGCATTTGCTGATGCTACTGTTGAACCGATGTAGAGGTGGGCACTTTGGGCGACAGGAGTATTGACTGTGACGGTCTTGGAATCACACGCCATCGGATTTGGATGGGTTGCGTTGACGCAAGAGAGACCGTAGTTAGTAGTGCCAACAATATTCTTGGATGGAATACTACCTGAGGTGGCGTTGGCAGTGACGAAATTGCTACCGTAACAAGCCGTGGCATTGGTTGAATTCCAGGTGATAGCTACTGTGTGAGGATCAGCTGGGTCGATGGTTGCAGGTGTAGCAGTCAAGTTGCAAGTAGGGGCAGGGCCAGGATCAACAACGATACCTATACAGCTAGGGCAAATAACTTGGTTGAAATCCAACCAGCCGATCACTTCCCCTCCCCAGGCTTTTCCGGAGATGACGCCTGTGCTGGTACTCAAGGTTACACCGTAACTGCTGCCACCAGGAATGATACCGGAAAGACTTATCCAACCATCCCAACCACCTGCTCGAGTAACGCCTGTGCCACAATCTGAATTTTCGGTGGCACTACATGCACGGATCCAACCAGTGAGCTTACCCGTAGAAATATCGATATGGGCACCATATTCATTGGTGCCATATTCTCCCTGCGCAGCAGGAAAGTTGGCATCACCGTCGAAGGGACCAAACTTGAGCCAGCCGACATTGGATGAAAAACCATAACCGGTGATGTCTCCATCCGCTCCTATCTGGACCTGAAATCCAGTGTCATCTAATTTGAAAAAACCGACGTTACTGGTCCAGAGCCAGCCATTTATATTGAGTGGGTATGAGGGTGTGACATCTGCTTGAGCAATAGGCGCATCGACAGTGAGCAAATGACCTGCAATAACCCCGACAACCAACAAAATCAATAAGAACAGGTATTTTTTCATCTGATAGATAAAAGGGTAAAAAGAGTTGTTAATACTTCTTTATTCTAACGTACATATCTGGGCGAAACGAGGAGATACTGTGGATAGTAGGGCCACAGGTCGACAAATTCAAAGAATAGTAGCGGAAAACAAACTTGCATCGGCCGAAACAAGACTAGCGGCAGTCGTACCAGGATGAGATTTCAAATATTCTGCAACTAGATCGTACCCTATGGTATACCCCGTCCACCGAGGAATAACCTCTGGTGTAGCACCAAAAAACCACATCGCATTATCATAAGTAGGCCTATCCCACTCTTTAGATGCTTTCTCTAAAAAGACACTCTTTTGTTCGGTAGTCAGTGCTTGCGACCAAGGAGACGGGAACTTTCTACCGGTTATTTCTTGGGCAAAGTGGTCTGCCAAACCTTCAAAGACAAGTGCTTCAAGCAGAGTGTCCCCTTCAACTTCCTTTTGCCAACGAATCGTATGGTGAAGTTCATGTGCAATCGTAAAAGTGAGCTCATCACTAAGAGACTCCTTGAATCTTGGATGGCGCGGATTTAAAGAAATAAAAATTGTGTTTGCATTGGGAGTGAAGCCGCCGACACCACCTATCTCATCTATGGTGGCCCTGGCATTATCATATAAAACAATATCAATGTTCCGGATCGGTAGGATTTTTTCAACTGACAGAACTGCTGACTCGGCGACTGATTTCAACTCCAATGAATACGGCCGTATTTCCTTTGAAGCGGAGAGGACATGAATATTGATGGATTTTTCCGACATATGAGAAGTATACCGGACTGTTTAAAAATAAAAAATCCTTTAGGACACCAAGTGCCCCAAAGGATCGAATCGGGCAAAACCTTGTGGCTACTTGCCACAGGTCCCACCGCCGCTGCACTCGCCGCCACTGCGATTGGAACGAGTTCCAGGAATATTTTTGTAAGGTTGGACCGATACTTTGATCGTCGCCTTTCGTCTGTTTCGCACCTTCATGTGGATTCACCCCCTTATTATTTTCATCTCTTCAAGCGAAGAAATGTGGACATGATGGATACTCATCAGCCCACGTTAATCCTAGCAGGTCCATCCTTTGATGTCCACGATGTTCAGATCCATAGCCAAAATTAATTGGCATGAGTCTTTCCGACAGAACACGAACGACCGATAGTCCGCATTCATGAGTCTGGGGTGTGATGTCCGCCACAACAGGATCGATCTGTTTAAGGTCGCCCTTGAATACCTCTCTCCTCTTTTCACACTCTTCTGCTGCTAGCAGCCATTCTAAGTGTGTCAATTTTTTTGGATCGAGGTAGAAGACCCCATGACCTTCAGGGCTATTTACCTCTTCCGGCCTCATCATTGGGTTCGGCTTGTAATCTTGCCACGTCATTGCCATAAACTCAGCCTCATTGAACGCCTTAAGAGCAGCGTCGTAGAGACTTGGTCTACAGGCAGCACCAGAACACAGTGCTGGTACTCTTTCGCGTGACCAGATCAAGACCAATGCTACCGGAGGTCCGTCGAGCGTTAGATCCAGCACAGACACACGATAACCCAACTTTCCCCAGTATGAGATCCTGTCTCGCAAATCACGAGACAGATGGGCATGTGGAACCGAACTAACTTTTCGCTTTGCGTACCACATGACACTGAAGGCATCACGTTCGATAAGCTCGTAAAGAGCAGTCTCGACAGCTATGTTTTTGTTGAAATGTGCCGCAACGCCGTTTGAACTAGCACAATAACACACCTCTTTCTCCCGCTTCATAGAAGCAGTAGCGTAGTAGACCAACTCCATTGGAACCCATACCGTTTCACCGCTAACCCACCGTGATCCCCTAACCCAGTCAACCTTCTTTCGAGGGTTGAAGCGCGTAAGATCTGTGAGTATTTTGTACTGGGCTGGTTCGTAAGGTACAAGGATCCGAGGGTCAATGAATGGTTCCCCAAGATCGCAAGCAGCCTCGGTTCGATCACTTCGGTATTGCTCAAGAGCGTATCTTTCGTACCCTTCTGCCAGAACTTTGAGCAGAGCTTCGCTAGAGGTCGAACCCGTGGCAAAGGCAACGCTTTTCTTCCGCATCAGTGCTGTAAGGCGCCCCTTTACTGGACGATATAATGCTCTCGCCGCCCATAACGGCATCGTGTGTCCTTTCACTACAGGATCAAGGAACGCAACGTCCACAATAGGTTTTCCGACACCGACAAGTTTGTGACGAAGCTGATCAGCAGCTATGGATATTTCTTGGTCGGTAACCGAACTTGATCTTCCACTGCGGTCAACATTCCCGAGAACAAGCGTCGTCAGGACCAATTCGTAAGGAGATTCCAGCCCGAGTTCTTTTGACAAAGCCTCATCACCAAAACCTCCACACTCGACGACCCCAATCCCCTGCTCCGCGCAGAATAAGTATGTGTTCTGTGCCGCGTGTCCAGCCTCAAGGAGTACAAGACGGTAGCTGCGGTTTACATACTTCTTTGCAGTTCGCTTGAAGTTGGCGGCTATGCACAGAATGTAAGCCGCCCCTTCCAATAACGTATGGGCATTGAAGACCTTGGACAACCAGACGTTCGGATTCTTCCCCGATATCGTGACGAGACTATTTTCTTCAGGGTTCCATTGGTAGATTCCTCGACCCAGCTGCTGACTATCTCCTGGAACTATGAGGTACAAGTCTAACGGATACATTCCGCCGCCCGAAGCCACACTCCAGTGTCGAGTATTTGCTACTCCGTATGTCGCCTGCAGTATTCCGGAGACTTTATCGAGCGGAATCTCTCCTTCCGCAAACTTTCGTGTTGATTGTCGCTGTTGGATAGTCTGTAGAAGACGGCTCGATGTGGGAGGTGGTATTTTGAATGAGTCGCCCGAACGCACGCGCACACGCTCCTCATCCATGATTTTGGCGAGACCATCAATTCCCAGATCTGGAGAGAAAAAAGGCGGATTTGCCGAATCTTCGTGAAATTTCACGAAAAGCTCCCGACTATCCGTCACGATTCCGTATTGCTCGAGAACACAGAGCATCTCAACAACTTCTTCCAGGCTCGAGCCAGCAAGTTTCTTTGTAATTTCACGGACGCTGTTGTATCCGTTACATTGGCTCAAAACCTTCTGGATAAGCACGCTTTTACCGTGAAGGCGTATAAGGCCTTTTCTGCCCACAAAATGGGTCCTGTTTCGTTTGCCCCGGTACCCGTAAAGACGGGCCAGTGGCCGTGAATTTGTATCTATCATAATTACCCTTTCCTAAATACTAGTTATCAGTGAACTGTCATTAAATCTAATTCAAACAATACAATAATTAAAGACATGATGTCAATGCTTTCAAAGCCTTCTCGACGTCACCAGATGTGGTCCACCTCCCAAAGGAAAACCGTAGCGAAGATTTACTATCGGCTTCAATAGCTTTGAGAACATAGGATTCATCTTCATCGCGCAAACATGAACTCTTGGTTGAGCAAGCAATCCCTTGGGCATCTAGTTGCAGGAGAAAGAATTCGCTGTCGATACGGGGAATGGAGATGTTGAGGATGTGTGGAGAGCCTAGTGCGCCATTAATACGTATTCCCTTACCAAGGATCATGAGACCTTTTATAAACTGATCACGCAAAACACTTATCCGTTCAATTTCTTTTACTCGTTCGCCTGAAGCAAGATCCAGCGCTCGTGCAAAACCCATAATTTGAGGAATTGGTTCTGTGCCAGATCGAAGACCGCTTTCCTGTCCCCCGCCATGAATGATCTGTTCAAGAGGAACATTTCTTTTCTTATAGAGACATCCAACACCGCGTGGACCATACACCTTACTGCTATCGAGTGTCAGGAGATCAACGCCAAGCTTTTCAACATTCAGTTCATTGAATAAAGGAGCCTGAGCGGCATCGGTATGAAAAAGTGGATATTGAACTAGTGATTGAAAATTGAAAGCACCTGGCTCAGCCCCCTGCTCTTTACTTCCCTCTGCAAATTTCTTGCGGGCTCGCCGAATGATCTTGGCAATCTCACGAATAGACTGGATACTGCCAATCTCATTATTTACAGTCATTATTGAAACTATAACAGTGTTGGGCTTGATGACCTTTTCAAGATGTTCAAGATCGACAATACCCTTCTGATCGACACCAACGACGTCGTTCTTTACGTCTCGTTCATTCAAATAATTAATACACTCACGCACTGACGAGTGCTCAATAACGCTCGTAACCACGTGCATGTCCCTGTACTCCACTCCTTGTTCACGCAGAGCTTCAACCGCACCAATAATGGCGAGATTGTTGGCCTCGGTGCCACCAGAAGTAAAGATAACCTCGTCGGGATGTGCACCCAAGAATGTTGCCACCCTCCCTCTTCCTTCTTCCAAAGTTTTCTTTGCTGCCACCCCTTCTTTGTAGAGTGAAGATGGATTGGCGTAGGCGTTGGTGGAGTATTTTTCCATTTCCTTGACCACTACCGGGTCGATCGGGGTGAGAGATGCATAGTCGAGATAGGTACGTTTTGGTGACTTTTTGAACATGGTCAGAATTTAGCATATAATACTTGCCATGTCTTCAATCACTTCTTTTGACCCAGCTATTATCGGCCTTATCATTCTTTCTATTGTATTACTTGCTACGTTGGGCTTCGTGGTCCATATGCACCTCAAGCTCCGCAGGTTTCTCATCGGTATCAATTCGGACCATGTAGGCGATTCACTCACTCATATTTCCAAAAACTTGGACGATTTTCATAAGTTTCGTGCAGAGATGGAAGCCTACCTCGATACTGTCGAAAAGCGCCTGCGCAAAAGTGTGCAGTCTGTTCATACAGTGCGCTTCAATCCATTCAAAGGTACAGGTGGTGGTGGCAACCAGAGTTTCTCTACAGCTTTCTTGAATGAAGAAGGCGACGGCGTGATCATTTCCAGCCTCTACTCACGCGAGCATGTCAGTGTCTTTTCAAAGCCTGTAAAGAAGCGTCAGTCGGAACATGAGTTGTCAGAAGAAGAGCGTGAGTCACTAGATGAGGCCATGAAGGGGTTGATGAAATAAGTAGTCTTGTCTTTTTTAGACCTAAATTGTAGAGTTTCAGTATATGAACGCGAATGTTCCTTTCTCAGAGATGGCAGCCATATCGGCATTGCTTGTTCGAGCCAGCGGTGAAAAAATACCCCGGGAATCGGAGAGTGAAATCAGGGATCTGTTGGTTCAAGGCTACAAAATTTGCGCCATTATCTCCTCAGGCTTGGGCGAAGACGTTTTGGATATTTCCCGCTTCACGGACTATCGTACACTGCGTACGCAAGCCAAGGTTACTGGCGCTTATTTCTCAATCGATAGCTTCTGGGTACTCCTAAACCAAAGCTGATCGGAAAATTCTCTTCGATGGGTCCACACAGGGGTGTGGCCTTTTTCTTACTCCAGAAAAGTGACAACTTTCTTTGTCAGTTTTTAAGAGATGCGCCGAAGGTGCCGGTGATCAAAAACCCTTACTTTCTACAAATGCCAGTTACTGGCATTTGGATCCAAAAGGGTGGCTAACTTTCGTGAGCTTGTTGCCTGTCACTGGCATTTGTAGAAAGTCGTGTTTTAGAAGGTTGAAAGACAGTCTTATTGGGTAAGAAAAAGAACGGATGATTAGTCCGCTCAAACATTTCCCTTCTTCATTTCAGGAAGCCGCTCTCGCCAACTTCTCGATCATCTCATCTTCGCCTTTTTTCAATGCGGCCGAATAGGCTTTTGCAATTGCATGGTCCCAAATCCGGCGAAATTGATTGGGCATTCCGCGCCGATCGTCTCTGAGAAAGAGCTCTTCGAACGCTCTGAGAAGTTTCCTATCTGACTTTGACATTCCCTTGGGAAGGTCGACAACGTCAAAAGCTCTTCCTGTCATTCCCCGAGTCAGTGCGGCAAATTCTTTTTTTGAAGTGATTTTCCCATACACTTCAATCGTACCAGTTCGCGGATCCCGAGTGATACCAATCTTCATGCTCATAATAATTTCTCGTTGTTTACTCAAACCCTACCAGCAGAATATTACGTTGTCAACTTTCACTTTTTCTGATACACTCATAATTCCTTTCATGGAACGCCGTCAATTACCACCATGCCAAAAGAACCCACAAATAAGGGCACTGCGCCCGCTTCTTCCATTGCCCGCCCACCGGTGGTTGTTGTCATGGGTCATATCGATCACGGCAAATCCACACTCCTAGATTATGTTCGCAAAGCCAATGTCGTAGCCGGTGAAGCTGGCGGTATTACCCAACATGTTGGTGCTTACCAGGTAGACCACACTACAGCCGAAGGTAAAAAGGGTTCCATTACTTTTATAGATACTCCAGGTCACGCAGCCTTCACTGGCATCCGCGAGCGTGGTGCGCGTGCGGCTGACATTGCCATCCTCATTGTTTCTGCCGAAGACGGTGTCAAACCTCAAACTATCGAAGTCCTGAAAAATATTCGCGAGACCAAACTTCCATTTATCGTTGCCATTACCAAGATCGACAAACCCAACGCGAACGTCGACAAGGCCATGCAAAGTCTCGGTGAAAATGAAGTTTATGTCGAAGGTTGGGGTGGTGACACTCCAGTTGTTCCTATTTCAGCAGTAACAGGAAAAGGTATTCCTGAACTCATGGACATGATCATGCTCGTGGCCGAACTCGCCGATCTCAAGACCAACCCAGCAGCGCCAGCGATGGGAGTTGTCGTCGAATCCACCCTCGATGCTCGCAAAGGTATCTCTGCCACTCTTCTCCTCAAGGATGGCACACTCACTGTTGGCTCATACTTAGTGGCCGGCTCGGCTTCTGCGCCAGTTCGATTTATTGAAAATTTCAAAGGTGAAAAAATAGAAATAGGTACAGCCTCAATGCCGGTACGGGTAAATGGTTGGAGTGAAGTCCCTGTAGCCGGCACCGAGTTCACAGTTGTTAAAAATAAAAAAGAGGCCGAACGCATCACCGAAGAGTTCGCCGCTGAACAAAAGAGACAAGCACTTATTAAATCAAAGGTCATCGCTGCTCCGGCCGCACCAACCACGCCCGCATCAACTCCTGAAGCTGGCGCCCTCCCTTCAACCCTTCACCCTCTCAACTCCCCATCTTCCCTCTCCCCTTCAATCTTCCCGGTTATCATCAAAGCCGACGTTATCGGCTCTCTCGAAGGTGTCAAACACGAGCTCGCCAAGATCCAGCATGACAAAGTAAAGATCAAGATTGTCTCGGAAGGCATTGGTGACGTCAACGAAAACGACATCAAGTCAGCCCAGAGTGATCCAAATATTATTATTCTTGGATTCAATGCTCCCCCAGACAAGAAAGCTCAGCCCATGATCGAGCGTCTCGGTGTTACCGTGAAAACCTTCAACATCATCTATGAATTGGCTGAGTTTGTTCGTGAGACTCTTATGAGTAAGGTTCCCAAGGAATATGTCGAG
>JAZKAW010000014.1:51058-64771 GCA_040388945.1 Patescibacteria group bacterium | reverse complement strand
AGTTCTGGGACCTGGCCACAGTAGGAGGTGAGGTTGATGCCTTGGGCGCGGGCAGCAGTATCATTTGCGAGGAGTCGATACGAACTGTCGAGGAGTGGGTGTTCAAAGTTACTGTGTGCATCATACGAAGGAAACTGTACTTTCCATCCTGCAAAATTGAAAAAATGCGTCTGATAATTTTCATCCACTCCTACCCATTGCTCAGCAATGTCATAGGCATTGTAGTCGACATTCGTAGCGCCGTTTGTGAGCCAGACAAGAACAGGATTTCCCATCTTATAAAACAGATTGTTATAGGCCGTACCGCCATTGCCTGGACCGGTACCATTGCCTCCCGCTCCTCCATTTGGATCAATAAGAGAAATGAGACTGTTATTTACAACCTTGGCATCTTTTGCAGCCGCAACAATAAAAGCATTGGCGGGATTGGTGCCGGGACCGGCGACTATGACGTTATTGAAGATGGATGGCGAATCATATTTATGATAATCATCAGGAGCCATATAGATAGGCGCTGACATCTCAGCCAAGTTCGGTCCGAGATAGTTGTTATAAATCTTTATGCCATGCATGGTTCCCTGTCCGCCGCCGCCGACATTGAGAATGATGCAGTCACTATGAAATGAACCTCGAGCTTCACCAGAGGGTGGATCCCAATCATTGAAATCATCTATGCGATTGTTATAAATCTCATATCCGTACGCCTCGGCACCATTTTGATCTGTAGAGTTGATGAACATGCCCCAGCTATTCCTGGTGATGGTATTGGAATACACTTTCACGTTTCGACTCACCGGACCCGAATAGCTCACTATGATGCCATTTCCGATCATATCGAGATTATTGTCGTGGATAAGAACGTCATTGATAACACCTCCCATGGTTATACCATTTCCCGCTACAGCAATATCCGGGCTGGCCCAGCTCTGCACGAGATTTCTCATCGTTATATTTTTGATTTCAACTCCAGTTATACCTGCAGTCCCATTGTCACCAGAGAAGCTTACTCCAGTTGCAGCAACATAATGTCCAAACGTTCTCCCTGGACGATTGAGTCCATTGTCGGTCGCTTCGATAAGACCATTGG
The DNA here is from genome assembly GCA_040388945.1 of Patescibacteria group bacterium. Lineage (GTDB taxonomy): Bacteria > Patescibacteriota > Minisyncoccia > Phycocordibacterales > PALSA-1337 > C7867-002. The sequence goes on along the minus strand of JAZKAW010000014.1, from coordinate 63,684 downwards.
TTCCGTCGAGCACTATATATGAAGTATTAGATCCAAAGATGGCCGGTTTGGTTGACGGAGATTCTGGATTGGTATCTGTCCCCCAAGTCGGAGCAGAAAGTTTTGCGCCAGATTCAAATTTGAAAGTGATAGGATTGCCCGCTGTTCCTCCCCGCCAGACATGCAGACTGGTTGAGATGGTACCGCAAAAATGAACAGTGTCGCCAGGACCGATCTGTCCGGTCCCACTTCCCCAGTTTGTCGGAACACCAAATTGCGCAACACCATTTACTACAACAATACCACTTGCATTGAACCAGTCCGCGGAGTGGGCATTGGAACAATCGGCTCCTGTATCTGAGCCCGCTGTGGTCTGGGCAATATAAATATTTGTACCAGCAAGTGTTGCTCCTCCAGTTGTAAACGTCTGATCAGGTGTTGAGATAGATTCATTATTCGATGCATCCTTTGAACGGACTCGGTAATGATAGGTAGTATTTGCGCTCAGACCAGTAAGCGCCTGTGCATGAGAAGTTGTTAGTGACGAATCTAGTGTCGTCGAAAATCCATAAGTGTTGGTTGTGCCATAGTCCACCTTGGAAGTTGCAGTCTCGTTGGTTGCCCAGTTGATAGTCGCCGATGTCTGTTGGATATTAGAAGTGCCAATAGCCGAAATGACAGGAGCAGTTGTATCCTGGCCGACAGTAAAGCTTACGGAATAGTCAGACGTGGTTGGATTGAGCGAAGTGACCTGACAACGAATATAAAAAGTATATGAAGTATTATTTTGCAAACCGGTGATGGTGCCAGCGTGTGTCGTTACTGCAGTTCCACCCAACGTATTTGACATCGATGCATAGGCAACATTTGCAGTCGGTGAATAGCGGCATGTCGAAGCTTTGTCCGTAGTGACTTGCAAAGTAACCTGAGTAGTATTTGCGGCGACAGTACCAGTAGGCAAACCTCCCGAAATAGCCGGCGGAGTAAGATCGTTTGCGATGGTTATATTCTGTGTCGCTGTAGTCAGGTTATTGGAAGTATCTCGCGCAACCGCAGAAATAGTATGCGAACCATTTGAAAAAGTTGAAGTATCCCAGGTCGTCGAGTATGTGCCATTGCTTGCCGTGGTGACTTCTGTGCCAACATTGGTCCCATCTACTTTGAATTGCACTCCGGCCATCTGGATATTATCTGCGGCAGTTGCTGAAAGAGTGACACTGGTCCCAAGTACAGAAGCACCGCTCGACGGAGCAGTTACAGAAACAGTTGGACCGGTCTGATCTCCGCCACCCAGATTGTAGAGAGCCATCACATCTGCCTGTGACAGTGCGCGATTGTAAAAACGAACATCATCTTCTATGCCGACAGCGGTATCAGAGATATCGTAAGTAACTCCAAGGTATAGATTTTGTGTTCCGCCATCGGTGTCACCGGGCATATTCATGCTCGCAGCATTTCCGGTATCACTATTGTAAGAAGAGGTATCTGTATAAAGCGTTACCACACCACTCTGACGGACAACAGCGATGTGGTGCCACACACTGTCGGCCACATTGACGCTGCCGCGGAATGTCAGGTCGTTGACGTAGACGCGTACGAAACCATTTTGCACATAAATGATGATATTGTGATCGCCTGAAGAAGTCGTCTTGGCAAAATATGTCTCAACCGGCGGAGACGTAGCGTTGTTTGTCTTGACCCAGAATGAGACGCTAAAGTCCCCTGTTCCCACATTCAATGAAGAACTTCCCGGAACAGTGACTCGATCGGCCAAAGAGCCAGCAGTACCATGGAACTGCAAACCTCCCGAACCGATCTTGCCCGTTGTCCATGTAGGCAATGGGCTACCTAGGAGTGTTCCATTGTTACCGTTACCACTTGCATCCACAACAGTTGTCCCACTACTAGCGTCCAATGGATAGTGTGCGACCAGACCAGTAGTAATATCTGCGTGTGCAGAAGTGGCTCCTAGAAAAAAACCAGCGCAAAGAAGAGAAGTAACGAATGTATACTTGAATATCTGTATCTTCATTTTCGTAGTGATCATATGCATAGTTGTCGCTTATCTTGCCAAATTATATAACTGCTTAATCTCCGTGTCTGATATCGCTCGATTGTAATAACGCGCATCATCCATCGTACCTACCGCTGGCCAATCAAAGCCATCTTCGATACCCCAGCGTAAGGGTTGAGTCCCTATTGAGGCTGATCGTGTGTCTGCACCGAGAGATACACGATCTTCAAAAAGTTCAATTATTCCCGATGTTCTCCTAAACACGAAATGATGCCACACGTTATCATTTATTGTAGAGGCAAACCAACTTGTTGGAATACCGTTACCCACGAATGTTTGAACATAGCCGTCTGCTCTGAAGTACATAACGATCCCAGTGCCGCTACCATCATCTTTTGAGAAGGGACACTCAATGGCCGCTGCACCAGCAGACTTGTACCAAAAGGCCACCGTAAAATCTCCAGTACCGACGTCGTAGATAGAATTTGCCGGAACTGTTACGTATCCTGATCCGTTAAATTTGAAAGCTTGCCCAAGCTTACCGAGCGCCGTCGTCGTGGCGGTAAAGTTGACCAGGTGCCCATCAATCCCCTGCCCACTTGTATCCTTCACATTCTGTTGCAGATTTTTTCCATCGAAGGTCCACCAACCAACAAGACCAGAAGTAAGAGCGGTGGTAGGGGTGACATTTTGTTTTGCTCCCTTCTCTTGATTGTATTGTGCGCCAACCTCCGCTGCTGTCAGTGCCTTATTGAATATACGAACATCATCGAGGTAGCCGTGGAAAGTGCCATTACCAATACTAGATAACGTCGTCGGCGTGTTTGGTGAAACCGTTCCTCCAGTTTGTTGAAGTGCTCCATTTACATATAGTTTCCAAGTGGTGGCATCACGTACACCGATCAGGTGAACCCATTGTCCGGTCGGCATGGTATAGGTAGAACCTGAGAGAGCATCGCAGCTCACACCACCCAGATAGATAGTTAGTTTACTTCCCGAACCGCAACTATTGTCACCGATGATAAACCCGTAGCCATTTGTTCCGGTATTGCCAAAAGAAAGAGGGATTTGCGCACCTGCTGTATCCAGCCAATATGCCCATGTCGAGAAAGAAACGTTATCAGTAAGAGATGTAATATTTGGCAGTGCCACTTCGTCGTTCACACCATCGAAGGCGAGCGCCTGCCCGACTTTCCCCAACACTGTTGCCGAACTTGAGTTCATGCCAGTAAGCGTGCCATTGTTACCTGCCCCAGAAGAATCCAGAGTAATGCCTGCGGTTGGCGATGACCACGGAGTACTTTTGCCATCCAGCGTCCACCAGCCAAGAAGATAAGAAGATGCAGCCGCGTGGGTGATAGCACCAAGCTTTGAGCCAACACCAGTATTGTAGAGGGCACGGATCTCAGCATCACTCAAAGCACGATTGTAAAATCGGGTATCATCCTGTGCTCCTGCACCCAACCAGGGACCGGTAAATTCCAAACCAAGGTAAATGTCACGATTTGTTTGATTGGTGTCTCCAGGAGCAGAGGCACTAGCACTGAGTACACCGTCGATATACACACATATGACCCCTGACCTTCGGGTAAGTACTACATGGTGCCATTGGTTATCATTGACACTGACACTACCTGTAACACTTACCCCACCAACCAACGCGCGCACATAGTTTGATCCATTGGGGCCGTTATTGTTGAGAACAATACCATTACCCGAACCATCGTCTTTAGAAAAAATAGTACCAAGAGCACTCTGTCCAGAACCCTGAGGACCTACTGTCTTTACCCACGCTGACACCGTAAAGTCACCTGTTCCCACATCGAACGAAGCATTATATGGAACATAAACATAGTCATCAACATTATCAAAAAATATTGCCTGACCTACTTTGCCAGACACTGTCGTAGTAGCCACCTGACCGAAAATGAACCCGTTATTACTGAGCCCTGAACTATCCCCAACGTTGGCACCCATCGTGGATCCATCAAACGTCCACCAGCCCACTAGTCCAAGCTGATTGCCTCCGCGAGTCAAAGTGAAAGCTTCTGTGGTGTGCCCTGAAATAAAAAATATTCCAAAAAGAAAAGTGGAAGTGATCGCAAAGAAAAAGAATCGTTTCATCTCATCTATTATACCATTACTATTTAAACTCCCATGTCCCCAATACTGCTTTCAAGAGACTGTCGTACCTCACATATGTACGGATCTGATAAAGCGTCTTTTTGTATACAAACCACACTTCTCTACTCTTGCCACCAAAGGCCGGATCATCACCAAAGAAAGCTACGCCTTTACCAGATGCCCCCAGCACAACGTCTTGTGGAGATTCCATGTAAATACCAGGAAGATCTTGTTTGATGCGCTCGACTGTCAGAGTCTGGATATCTTCGTCCATAGGAGTTATGTCGATCTGGAAACCTGCAGCTGCTTTTGAGTCTTGGACAAGAATAGTGGTGACCCCCTCAGCAGTGATGGGTGAAGCTTTGAAGTCTCCTGGATACCTGAAGGAGAAATGATATATCGAATCGATATATGTTTTGGCAGTGGCGGAGTCGAGCGTGTAGATAGGAGTAGACGTGGCAACGGAAGGATCGGTTGCTGTAGGAAGTATATTTTTGCTCGAACTACCAGCACCGGTCTCAGGCCTAAAAAACGAGTACCAAACAAAGCCGATGACGACAACAATAATGATAAGGGGCAAGAGGAAGCGTTTCATAGAGGTAGTATAACAAATCGGCTCTCTACTTAATCAAAATCCGAGACAGTCGCAGCCTGAGATCGCAATGCTTAATTATTTGACTCGGGCGTTGGTGATGGTTCGACTGGCTGCACAGTTGGTTCCGGTGAAGGAGTTCCCCCCGACTCAGATGTGGACCCCGAAGAAACTTCCGGTGACCCTCCCTCAGACGGAGTCGTTGAGGCCTCTGGAGTTAAAGGTGTAGGTGAAGGACTTGGCACAACATCAGGTTCCACAACAGTCACCACCCTGGTGGAACTTGCCACATTTCCGGCGGCGTCAGTTGCACTATATATAATAGTATAGACACCTACTGTATTAGCATCCACCGTGTTCCCTGAAGTTATAACGGGGATGACTCCATCTGTATTGTCTGTAGCCGTTGCTCCCATGTCCACGAACGAACCTCCTTTCTGAACAGTTACGGGATTGATTCCATTTATAGTAATGAACGGTGCTGTCACATCAGTCGAGGTTCCGGTTGGAGTAGGAGTTGGCGGTGTTGAGGTGCCCGTAGACGGAGTCGTTGTTCCTGTCGGAGAAGTTGAGGTGTCATTTGGTGGCGTGGAAGTTCCTACATATCCAGAAATATTGGCGTTCAAGAGAAGTGCCTGGAGCTGTGTCTTTGTCACACAAAGATCTTCGAGACAGAGCTCCTTTGTGTTGACTCGATTGGCAAAGACATCTTCGGCGAACACACTCTTGGTTGTGAGTTTGGCGACTACCCATTCACCCGAAGACTGGATGAGACTCTTGACCATCTCTGCCACCTGCGTGACAAATGAAGATGCGCCCAAAGTGCTTGTGGCCGTACCGTTCAAGATACCGTCGATCTGTGCCTGCTGTTCCTGGATGGCCTTGGCCAAGAGTGCCGTCATTTCTTCGTAACGTACACCACGAGGTTTGAGAACTTCGCCCACTACTCCTGTTGGAGCATCATAGAAGACAAGGCGAGGATCGATCTGATTGACCTCTTCGGCGATGAAACCGATATGAGTCTCGTTGGTCCCATTATATTCAAATGAGACCGGTCGAAGCTGATTGATAGAAGCGAGCGCTGCACCAAGAGGAGTAATGTTGTGTTTGAATCGAGCAGACGATACGGTACAGGTCTGTGCTCCAGAATTGACGATCACCTCTTTGGTAGCCGAGAGACAGAGTGCATCTCCAGATGCTGTAGCTGCGGTCAATCCATCGAAGCTCACCCCTCCAACAACCGAAAGTTTCTTCCATGGTGTGGTGGTGCCAATACCAACACCAAGGTTAGTTACCCCCCCTGAGCCATCTGATATACCAAAGAGCGTAAGCAACGGATTACTATCAACCTGAGCAGAGTAGCTCTGAGCCGAACCTGCAGCTGCATTGATCACAGGAAGGTCTGCCCAGGAGACAATACCCGCATCTATATCGAAGTTAAATGCACCGGTTTCAAGTGAGCCAATGGAGGTGATACCAGTTGTAAAGTCATAGACGAGACCACCGTTACCGACATTGAGACCTCCGGCCAAGGTGGAGGTCGCTGTTGTCGAAGTGGCTGTGAAGTATTCACCGACAACCTGACCGGCCACTGCGAGCTTGGCATATGGTGAAGTTGTGCCGATGCCGACATATCCCGTTCCATCGACAATCCTCAGAGCTTCGTCAAAACTCTGGGTCTGTAATCTGAGGTCATTACCAGCAAAGGAGAGTCCGCTACCGCCAACACTATTTGTAAAGTAGGATGCCTGAACGCCACCGTTTGCATCGAGGGCAGAACCGCCATTGTGCCAGGTCAGGATCCCGGCCAGTTCAACATTGCCATTATCAAGAATACTAAACTTTTCAGTATCCGAAGAATCCGTGAGTACAAACGCTTTGCCTGTACCAGTCCCACTACCCTTCACGGAAAGTTTTGCATACGGAGATGTAGTACCTATGCCAACGTTGCCCGTAGTGTAGTAGATATCAGAGCCAGCAGTAACCCATTGCGAAGAGCCTGAAGCTCCACCCACGCAGATGTTGTTGATCGAGAAGCAGCCGCCGGAGAGGTTGATGCCGTTTGCAAACGTCGATGTTGCGTTGGTTGCGGTGACGTTGAGGAGATTGGCTTGTATGCCCCAGGCAAATGTCGAGGTGGCTGTCGTAGAAGTTGCCACTATATATGAAGTACGCAAGTAATCATCGATGACAGCCTTTCCTGCAACCGAAAGTTTTGTATATGGCGAAGTAGTGCCGATGCCAACATTACCCCCATTTAGCACAGTGAGATATGTAGTAGTTGCAAGTGTAATACCTCCAGAAAGCGTAGTGTAAGAATCATTGACTGATCCAAGATAGAAATTACCACCCTGTGCACTCTCGAACACATGCTTTTGGTTTGTGCCCGCACTCATGTCTGACAAAAGGACAAACGGTCGAACTGCCGACGCTATTTGGAGCGTAGCAATCGGCGTACTGGTACCGATACCAACAGCGGGATTGAATTGTCCTCCAAGGAAGTCCTTGGTGCTCAGGTGCATAACCTCACCTTGTGTGTAATCTTCAGTATCAACCCACAATCCCAACTGGCCCCAAGTATGTCCGGCAACTCCAGGATTTGCTGCTGCCCTAAGTCCAGTCAGACGCGAACCGGGATTGTTATAAAAGCCAAAGTTTACAACACTCGAGGTGTCTGTGAGCGGAAGAGTTCCCAATCCTATCAAATTGCCCGTAGAGACGTTGATGCTGCCATTTATACCTAGTTTTGCTGTCGGTGTTGTCGATCCAATACCTACATTGCCACCATTTGTCACAATGAAGTTAGTTGCGGTTGATGAACCTATAGCAAATGCGGGTCCCGATATTCCATTTGGATTGATCGAAAGTTGTGCCCAGGGTGAAGTGGTGCCAATGCCCACGTTACTTGCAAACGTCGAGGCAACCGTCGTCGATGTGGCGATAATGGCTGAGACAGTCGGAGTGGTTGTGACTCCGAGGGATCCTGTGCCAGTCCAGTATGCAAAAGTGTTGTTGATGCCGGTGCCGGTGAGATTGCTACCTCCGACACAAGTACCATTGATGGAGAAACATCCGCCAGCAAGCTCAATACCTCGGGCAAATGTTGAGGTGGCAGTGGTACCGGTCACATTCAGGTATGTTGTCTGTATACCAGCACCAAAGGTGGAGGTGGCATTACCGAGGATGGTGGTTGTGGCGTTGGTGCCAACATACAGGGCGCTGTAGACGGAGGCTAGGGTTGATGAGGAGTTGGAGAACTGCTGGAGAGCTGTCCAGGCGTTGGCGTTTGCAGTGTTCAAAGTAACGTTGCCTCCGGCGTAGGTAAGGCCAGTACCAAAGGTAGTTGTTGCAGTCCAGGTAGGTACTCCACCCAACAGTGAGAGAACTTGTCCGGCGGTACCAGCTGAGGTAGTCGCAAGGGCGTTTGTGCCATTACCATAGAGAAGTGATCCGGATAGGATATTTGACCACCCAGTACCTCCATAAAGAACTCCGATTGATGAAGTGGCTGAGACGATACCGTTGTTAGCCTGCAGCGGTCCATTCAAGGTACCGAGTGAGAGACCGTTTGTACCTGAGACTGTGAGAGCTGTAGTAGATGCGTATGGGAATATGGATGCGGTGGTGGTGGTTGCGATGAAGAAGCCTGCTGTAGCGGTGTTACCCAGAGTAGATGAACCTTCTATAGAGAGTGTGGCAAACGGCGATGAAGTAGCTACACCAAATTTACCATTACGGAATGTTGCAAAATTGCCCGAAGCATCTAGCAATTGCGGGTAATACGCCGACACTCCATCATACGTGTTATAAAAACCAGCACTTCCAGGACCTGAAGCCGAGAAATATGATCCGATGATGCCATTGGAATTGCCGTCAAGTGTTCCCCCGCTTCCAAATGTTATCTTCCAGACATTGAGCGTATCGGTAGTCTTGTTATAAGTCAGAGAACTATCTCCACCAAAAGCTCCTCCGTCGTTAAACTGGACCTGTGTATCCGAACCAGCTGGAGTTGCACTACCGCCACCCGTTGAAAGACACGTCCCATTGATTGCATAACATCCGCCAGTCAGAGAAATACCATTTGCAAAGGTGGAGGTTGCATTGGTTGCGGTTACATTCAAAAGATTGGTCTGAATACCCCCTGCAAATGTAGAAGTTGCAGTTGATGTCGATACTATATATGAGGTGCGCAGATAATCGTCGATTACCGCGTTGCCGGCAACAGAAAGTTTTGCATATGGTGAGGTGGTGCCAATGCCGACATTGCCGGAGACCGGATTGAGGGAGCGTACCTGAAGGTCACGATACACACCAGCTGTACCATTGTTGATTTCGAGTACACCAGCTGAGTTTCGTGCTATTCCTAGGTCCTTTGCTCCAGAATTCCACCACGTACCAGTGGAATTCCATGTAACAAGTGATGAAGCGTTCAAGTTGAGTCCAGGGACAGAGAAGCTATCATTGTTGTCAGTAAGTGCGGCCGTAGCGTTATCTACTGTAGCCAGCATCTTTCCAGAGATATTGCCGTCATGAGCACGGACAAAGGCGGTCACGCTCCCAAGTGAATCTTGGAATTCGAGCCCATGATCACCGGAACCGCCACTCAGATTTGAATCAGCGGCACCTGCACGTATAACTACATGAGTTTTTCCAGTAACTGCAGTGTCGTTATAAAAATACGCTGTTTGAGCATTGGGTCCTCCAGAAACTGAAAGCAGATACGACGGTGAAGTAGAACCGATACCCACGTTGCCATTGGCCGCGATGCGCAGCTTTTCCGTCAGGCTCTGGAGTGTGGATCCTGAACCGAGAGTATTAGAGGTCTTGAATACAATCGGACCGCCGAGAGCATTACCGGTTGCCTTACCACCAGCGAGCGTAAGCGCTCCACCAGCATTGTCAGCTCCACTACCGCCGGTGGCATTGAGGGTAATACCTGTCGGTGAAGCCTTTGTCACACCCTGGCCGAAGTATGCATCAGTGATGCTGCCATTTGCATCGTCACTACCGAGCACAAACTGATTGTTGGCTGTGACTTTGGTATTGTAGCCAAGCGCAATAGAAGAACTACGAGCACTGCCGGAAGTATCGGCGCCGAGTCCCGTAAATATATTGTAGTTGCCCGTATTGTTCTCACCTGCACCATAGCCGAGATAGACATTGTCGCCAGTGCTTGTATTTGCGGCTCCGGAATTGGTACCTACGAAGGTGTTGCGTGATCCGCCAACATTTCCTGAACCAGCTGCATTGCCCAGGAATGTATTCTCGGTTCCACCTGCATTGAGTGTACCTGCGAGAGCTCCAAAGAATGAATTGAACTCACCAGAAGTGTTGGATGAGCCGCTCGAGTCACCGACAAATGTATTTTGCGTGCCAGTATTGGTTGTGGTCATTCCCAAACCGATGAGAGTATTTTGTGTGCCGCTGGTAGTGAGAAAGTTTGATGCGCGCAATGTTCCAGTAAATACTCCATTGCCACCAAACTTTGAATTGCCAATAACTTCGAGAATGTTACCTGTCGTAGTTGTTGCACTACCTCCGAGAATAAATACATTTGTCGGATCTGCCGGATAGATAGCTAGGTCATCTGTTGTTGTCGAAAAGAGTCCAGCACCACCACTCGATGTCATATCTGTACCCCAAACAGGAACACCCCCGCTCATTTTGAGAACCTGACCATTCAGGCCTGCAGGCAAAGTTGCGAGTCCACCGGTGACGCTTCCATACAGCGTATCTCCAAGCGCATAACTCGAATGACCTGTACCGCCGTTCACCTCGTTGAGCACACCAGACAAAGTGAGTGTGCCAGAAGAAGTGATCGGTCCGCCAGCAAAAGAAAGACCTGTAGTGCCACCGGAGGCATTTACGGAAGTTACAGATCCAGACCCACCGCCGCTACTTCCTCCACCACTACTAGAACCTCCGCCGGAATTCCCTCTAAAATTGTCCATGAGATGATCCATCTGACGTGTGAAGAAATCTTTGGTCACGTATTCCTGACTTTCAAGAAATGAAAGGCGCTGTGAGAGTGATGGGTCGACAATAGTCTGTGTGGTTGTGTTATAGACAACTGTGGGATGCGGAGAGATAACGGTCTTGATAGCCGACGTGCCTGGCGTAGATGTCGTAGTGGTACTATTCGTAATATTTATTATAGTCGTCTTTCCCTCTCTACTATCTACCTCGGCAACAGAAGTAGGTGCATCCTTTATTCCCAAAAGGTATCTGATCGAATTTATAAACCAATTGCCAGATGAGGCGGTTGCGGCAACTTGAACGTTAGGTCGAACTGCAGTATTCGTAGAAATATCAGAAGGAATATTTACAGAAGAAAACTTCAAATATGATAGGGATGCGACTTTCCCGACGTTCTCAAAAAAATTTCCGATCGACCGCGATGTCGCTTTCGGAGACACAACAGCAAATGCGCCAGCACTTCCAAACGCCAGAAGCGCCACAGCTAGCACGACAACTGGGAACTTTATATTCCACTTCGATCCTGAATTTGTCTTTTCTTTTTTCTTTGAAGGAAAGATTAGCTGTTCTATCTGCAATGGAGACTTTACCGGCAAGGACGAAGTAACCTTCACTGGAGCAGAAGCTTCCACTGGTGAAATCAATTTTTTGTTCAACGCAGGAAGAAGAGGCCGTGAGTCTGGTTCATATGTTACTGACCATGCTGAGCTCGGATAAGCAGGAATGCTTTTTTCTATAATTTTCGTCTGTACTGCTTTCGACACATTACTATAAACTGGAAATGATGAAAGAGGTTTGCTCGGTACAGATGGCACCGGAGTCGCCACAACCAAAGGTCGAGGTGCAGACTGAGATACTGGAGGTGGCGTAAACTGAGATGTTGACGTAGTTACTATCCTCGATCCATGGTTGCTGTTTTTTGCAACTTCAAGAGATACCATATAGCTCTCCAGAGAAGCTCTTTCAATGAACCACGAACGTCCAATCATGCGTGCCGAAACTTTTTGGCCACGACAAAGTTGACCGATATAATCGTTGCTGTACTTGCCTATCTCGGCAGCTCGGCGAGACGAGATGAACTCCTTACCTTCAATGATCATGGAATCTTTCACCCGGTAATTTTAGCAATAGTAGAGCTCAGAAAATAGGTGGGGATAACAATTCAAGCAGCCGAATTTTAATTTTAAAAAAATAAAATTGTTATAGCGCATTTTAGAGGCTTGTAATTTACAAAAGGTTTCAAAGCTAACTATTTAAATTACGTAAAGATCTTTTCTTTTATCAAAAATTTTATTTCAAATAAACCTTACTAGACTATAATAATTTATAGTAAAGATATCCACTTATTTATCATAGATTAGTAAGGTTTAGTAGTGTTATAATAGTCTCCATGGAACAACAGTCAAAACTAATAAACATCAAAGATGTGGCAAAAATGCTCGGAGTAACTCCACTTACTTTGCGTAATTGGGACAAAGCAGGCAAGTTGAAGGCCTTACGTCACCCACTTAACAATTACCGTGTATACAAACGCGAAGACATCGAAAAACTGATCGAAAAGATAACTTCTAATACTGAACCGGTCATCATCCGCAAGAAAGGGTCCCGAAAGCTCGAAGTAAAGCATATGGCAGAATAGCCCTCCCTATATAGTTATCTCGGCTATCCGAGATTCAGTTTCAAATCGAATATGGTATACTGCTCTCATGAGCTCGACGTATATACCAACCATCGGTCTTGAAATTCACGCCGAATTAAAGACCAATTCCAAGATGTTTTGTTCTTGCAGGAACAATCCAGACGAGGAACGGCCTAACGCAAATATTTGCTCTATTTGTTTGGGTAATCCTGGCACTCTTCCTGTACTCAACACCGCTGCGATCAAGCATGTACTAAAACTCGGCACTGCAGTCGGTGGAACGCTTGCCGACTTTACTGAAT
>JAZKAW010000014.1:38286-51048 GCA_040388945.1 Patescibacteria group bacterium | reverse complement strand
TTATTTTTATCCTGACATTCCAAAAGGCTATCAGATCAGTCAGTACAAATTCCCTCTTGTCTCCAACGGTGAGCTTGTGTCTGTTGCACTCGAACGCGTCCACCTCGAAGAAGATACTGCACAGTCCACTCACGACACTCATGAAAAAAGTTTGATCAATTTCAATCGTGCTGGTGTTCCTTTGATGGAGCTCGTCACCAAACCTGTTATTCATGATGCTGCAACTGCAGTAAAGTTCGCGAAGGAGCTCCAGCTTCTTTTGCGCTATCTCGGTGCAGGTGAAGCAAACATGGAGAAGGGTGAGATGCGCGTCGAAGCAAATATTTCTGTGGCATCAGAAAAAGATACTGCCGCTGGAAAGTTTGGCACAAAAACCGAAGTCAAAAATCTCAACTCCTTTAGAGCTGTTGAACGTGCTATCGAATTTGAGATTGAACGTCAGTCATCATTGTTGGATGAGGGTGGCAAGGTGGTCCAAGAAACTCGTGGATGGGATGATGCTCGCAACGAAACTTACTCACAGCGCAGCAAAGAAAGTTCTCACGACTATCGTTACTTCCCTGACCCTGACCTCCCTAAACTCAAACTCTCCGAGATTCCAGAATTTTCTGCCAGTGTCTTGAACAAGGAAGTTCCCGAACTTCCTGATGCAAAACGAATTCGTTTTGCAGAAAAGTTTGGCATGACCCCAAAGGAAGTTGCAGTTTGTGTCGAGTCTCCCCTACTCTCCAGGTACTATGAATCTGTCATCGCGGCATATCCCGATGATCAAAAGAAAATAAAACTTACGACAAACTATATTTTCAGTGACTATCTCGGCCTTCTCAAAAAGAAGACTGGCTTACCCGACGTTGAGGCCGACATTTCTACCATTCCTCCTTTGGCTTTCTCCGAGCTTATTAATATGATTGCAGATGACGATCTTTCATCACGTGGTGCCAAAGATGTCCTTGCCCTACTAATAGATAGTCCATCAATGTCACCGCGCGCGCTTGCCGATACGCACGGACTCATACAAAAAAGTGATCTTGGGGCCATCACCCCTATTATCGAAAAGATAATCACTGACAACACAACAGTTGTTGCCGACTATAAAGCCGGTAAAGCCGCATCTCTCCAGTTCCTTATCGGGCAATCCATGAAAGCAACAAAAGGTTCCGCAAATCCAGAAGTTGTTAAGAAGCTGTTACTTGAGAAACTAGGATAAGAGTTGAAAGTCAATAAATGAGCTATCTCGGGCTGGATACTGGTTATCTTTCTAAAGAGAATTTTGATAAAATATATGCAATGACTACTGAGATCTCTCGTATTTTATCAGGTTTCATCAAAGCCTTGTGATTAACTTTACAGACTTTATAGACTTTCGACTTTATAGACTAATCCTATGCTAAAGCCTCACATAGTCATTCTCGGTGCTGGATTTGGTGGCACTTACGTAGCCAAAAAGCTCGCACCATTTGTAAAAGCTGGAAAGATAGACGTTACCATAGTAAATAGGACCAATTACTTTCTTTTCACTCCCCTTCTTCATGAAGTGGCCACGGGTTCTCTTACTGCTTCCAGTGTGGCCGAGCCATTACGCGAGATATTCCAAGGCACCGGCATCGAGCTTTGTGAAGGAGCTATCGAGTCCGTGAACGCCACCGATGGCCGAGTACGTGTAGTCGGTACTGTGCCAGCAACCCTCGACTATGATTATCTTGTTATTGCAACCGGTGCAGAGACCAATTATTACAATATCCCCGGAGCCGAGAAATTTTCCCTACCCCTCAAAACCATCGCCGATGCCGAAAACATCCGCGCTGCCGTTATAGATGCCTTCGAAAAGGCTACATATGATATTGACCCTGAAGTTCGTCGCAGACAACTTTCTTTTGTTGTTGTTGGTGGAGGAGCCACTGGAGTAGAGGTTGCCTCTGAACTTGCCGAATTTATCGATGGTATCGTCGAGAGATACTACAGCCAGACCAACCACTGCAAACCCGAGGAACCACAGATCAGTCTTGTTCATGCTGGTAAAGAGCTTCTTGAGATGTTCCCTCCTTCACTCCGTGTCGCTGCCGAGAAAAGACTCAAGCACAACAAGGTATCTATTCACTCTTCTGCAGTTGTGACCAACGTTACCCAGAACGGACTCATGCTCGGTACAGATATGACTATTCCTGCCTCTACTATTATCTGGGCTGCAGGAGTAAAACCTATTGTCCCCCACTTCGAAGATGGCATGCCCCCGCTTGTTGCAGGCCGCTTGGCTGTCGATGAATTCTTCCAAGTAAAGGACTGCGAACATATTTTTGCCCTTGGAGATGCTTCAGGATATATCGACACTCGAAAAAATGAAGGCAAGTCATTGCCTATGCTTGCCCAAGTCGCTGTGAGTGAGGCCAATAAAGTGGCACATAACATCATCGCCTCTATCGATCAAAAGAAACTCAAGACGTTCAGATATCATTCGAAAGGTTCAATGGTTTCGGTTGGTCAGTGGTTCGCCATCGGAGAAATATTTTCAATGAAGATCGCCGGCAAATTTACCTGGTGGCTTTGGCGTTCAGTCTATCTGTTCAAGTTTGCATCATGGAAGAAGCGTATAAGGATTGTTTTTGAATGGACACTGGGTATATTCTATCCGAGAGATATTACGGTGAAGTAATGGACTTTTTAGACTAGCCATGTGCAAAATGAACAATAAGATATAGCACAACTACTCCCAGAATTGTCATAGCGGTGGTCAGTATTTTTGAATGACTGTGATGCCCTTCTGGAATAAGGTCGCTTGCACCTATGTAGAGAAAGAAGCCTGCAAATACTGCCAATAATATAGCCAAAGATTGGGATGAGACCGAGACTGCAAAGGTGGAGGCGGCACCAACGATGGGAGCGATCGCTACAGCAGTAAGCCAGGCCCAGGCACGGCTATCCTTTCCAACACCGTTGGTTTCCGCATGTTTGAGAATAAGACCAATGGTATTTACCCCATCAGAGAATCGGTGAGCAATAACAGCTATAGAAACAACTGTGCCGATGGTAGCAGAAGCTTGGAATGCAACACCGATAGCAATACCGTCTATGAGGCTATGGAGACAGAAACTTGCTGCACCGAGCGTACCACGGTGACCAGAATCTCCCCGACCCTCCCCGACCTCGTCGTAGCCATGTTCATCGAGACCACTCTCATCGGCATGAGAATGAAAAGAAAATATGCGATCAAGAATAAGATAGAGAAGAAACCCGCCAGCCGTAAGAGCGGTCATCTGTTCTGGGGCGTAGAGTCCCGAAACGAGACTGATGGATTCCGGAATAAGATCAAACAGTGCTGCTCCAATAACCGCACCAGCCGATAGGCCGAGAATAATGTGGAGCTTGTCTCGAAAGCGCAGAGCAATAAAGCCGCCGAGGAATGCAGCTATAGATGCCACTATGGCCAAAAGAATAGTCATGACCTTCAGCATAATCGATGTGGACAAATGTAGCAAACCAAAGTGCTATACTATAGCCACATTTATTCACATGACTCTCCGAACTTTCGATCTCCAGCTCATGCAGGCATTCCGCAGGATCAGTGTCTCGGCCGGGCGTATTTCCATCTTTGTCATCTATTTCTGGTTTGGCGTCTTGAAAATCTTTGGTACAGACCTTAGTCCAGCCACACCACTCATTCGCAACATCTTTGAACACGTTGTTCCCTTTATCCCTTTCCCAACCTTTCTTATCTTTTTTGGGCTGTTCGAGTGTCTGATTGCGGTGCTTTTCATTATCCCTGGCTGTGAACGAATAGTCATTCCCCTTTTGATTCTTCACATGGTCATGACCTTCATGCCCCTCTTTGTAATCCCGGCTGCTACCTGGAGCGGATTTCTTATTCCTACTGTTGAGGGACAGTACATCATCAAGAACGTTCTCATCATTGCAGCTTCTATCGGTATTGCGGCGCATCTGCATCCGATAAGTATGGATCACAGGAGGGGTAAGCATCATGTGAAATAAATTGAAAGTCTGTAAAATCGTAAAGTCCATAAAGTTAGGGCCGCGTCTGACTTTATGGACTTTATAGACTTTCGACTTTATGACTATTCTTTTAGGTACTTCTTCCCCTTTAACTTATCTGGCAAATAACTTTCTTCATCGTACTTCTTGTAGCCTTTGTGATATCCGAGTTCTTTCATGAGTTTAGTCGGTGCATTACGAATACGCATCGGGATAGGCAGGTTACCGTGTTTCTTCACATCCTCCATGGCCGCAAAGATGGCATCATTGGCACGACGATCTTTCTTGGCTTGTGAAAGATACGCCACTCCATGTGCAAGATTGATAATGGCTTCAGGCAGACCAATGTTCTCGACTGCGTGAAAAACTTCATTAGCTACAACAAGAGCTGTCGGCTGTGCCAAACCTACATCTTCGCTGGCAAAGATAACCATGCGACGGGCAATGAACTTTGGATCTTCACCGGCGTCAATCATTCGGGCAAGATAATATAGAGCAGCATCCGCCAGCGACGCACGCATACTTTTTATAAAGGCACTGATGGTGTTGTAGTGCTCTTCCCCCTTTTTGTCATAGCGCAAAAACTTGGACTGTAGAGTTTCTTTGAGGTTGGTGACATTGATCTTTCCATACAAGTTCATTGTAGCCTCGAGCATCTGGAGCGCCTGCCTAGCATCGCCATTGGCCATAGATATCAGCCAATCTTTGGCAGCTGCATCCATTTTTATTTTTGTCCGCTCGATAATGGCCCTTATTTCTTCTGCGCTCAGTTCATTCAAAACAAAAACTCTGCATCGTGACAAAAGGGGCGAGATTACTTCGAAACTAGGATTCTCAGTGGTGGCGCCAATCAGCGTTAGTTCTCCAGACTCCACAAAAGGTAGGAGGAAGTCCTGCTGAGATTTATTGAAACGGTGAATTTCGTCTAGAAACAAAACTTTGGGTTTGCCGTCAAAGCCGAGTTGACCTTTTCCTTCATCAATAATCTGGCGAATGTCTTCCTTACCTGCAGAAACTGCAGATAGTTCATAGAATCGAGCATCCAATGCTTCTGCATAAATACGTGCGAGTGTAGTCTTACCCACTCCCGGAGGACCCCAAAGAATAAAGGAAAAGAGGTGTTTCTTTTCAATCGCAATGCGAAGGGGCTTGTGTGGGCCCACCAAATGTTCCTGACCCACAAAGTCCTTGAGTGATCGTGGTCGAATTTTTGAAGCGAGTGGTTCCATAAGGGAATAGTAGCAGAAAGATGGGATTAAGGAATTACCCAGTAGGTGAATCTACTGATTCAAGGAACTAGGGGAATCGCATTTTTTGCGACTCCCCTAATTGCCCAATTGCTTAGTTCCCTAGTTTCCACTCTAAGCAACCCTTCGTGCCAAATACGTTACTCCCCCTACGGCAACCAGACCTGAAGCCAAGAGAATTGCCCAATTGACCGCTGACGAACCTCCTGCACCAGTGTTAGGAACTCCTGGAGTTACAGAGGTACCTCCTGTTCCTGTATTCCCTGTTGTTCCTCCACTAGTCCCACCACTAGTTCCACCGGTAGAAGTGTTCGGGTAGAAGTACGATCCGTTGTAGTAATACAAGGGAACTCCTGTTGTGCTGTAATACGTTCCGTTTGTTGTAGGCGTGACTCCATTTTGTAAGATAGGAGTACCAGCACTCGTATCGGCAGCATTGTAGGCTGACCCGTTCGAGTAATACACCGGTGAACCTGATGTGGTGTAGTAGATACTACCGTTTGTCGGAGTTGTTACTGCAGTGCCCCCACTCGAGGTGTTATAGAGTGTGCCTGTATACATGCTACTTGGCGTAAGATTTCCGTAAGTTTGAGCATTTACCCCCGCAGAGCCGAGAGCCAGACAAACCGCGAAAACAAATGCCGTCAAAGCTATAGTTGTCGATTTGATCATATACGTATAATAGTCTAAAGCTAGTAATGTAAAGCGACCTTTACATTAATCATGACGAGTCACCATAGTATTTATTACGTGCAAGATTCGTACAATATAAGAGCCTGATTAGTAGATCGTTAGTAGCCTGAAGGAGGTTTATTTTTTGTGCCCAAATGACTAAACTCCCTAGTGCAAAGCTCTGCATATACAGAATCGACGTATTGATATATACGCGTTCTTTCTTCTGCTGATTTATCTGCGAGAACACTTTCCACAGCCTTTTCAAAATCATTATCAAACTTCTGATTGACGTCTTTCCATGCAACTCCTTTCAGCATATCTCCAATTTTCGAATCATACGAAAGTGCCCCAATCTTCATAAGAAATGCGATAGCCGGATATCCGAGATACCCTTTCCAATATGAACCATTGTCATTGCACATAATGGCAGACGTCTCGGGGTCATAGGAAATATCGTAGTATTTATTTCCGCTCGATGAATACACCTTGGCAGTTTTTATAGGACCATCGGTAACGATATCTTTGATACGATCGTCAGCGACGGCACCGATGGCTTCGAATAGTTTGACGCGAGGGGTTGGTTTCCATTTCATAAAATATTCCGATGTTACAAAGTTTCAACAAACCACTGAATAGTCTGTGTCCTGAATTGTTCCTTCCATGCATTTTCTACAAGTTGGTGAGTCGCCCCTGGAATGATGACCAATTTACTTTTAAGAACATGCGGTGCCTCTGCAACATATTTCTCGGATAGCGAAAGTGGAATAATAGAGTCGAACTCCGAAGCAATGACCAGTAGACATCCTCGAAAATTATTGAGGATTTTCCAAGTAGGAATATCCGTATTCGTCACCCTATCCTGAAAGACTTCTTTTTCACGCGACATGATCTGACCATATGTCCACTCGCGCAAGGTTGTTGAATATATTGCAGGGGCACGCAACACCACGCTCTTTACCCCTTTGTGTGAACAAAGATCGGCAGCGATAGCTCCCCCGAGACTGGCACCGCATACCCCGATCCGATCAATATCGACTCCCGTTTGCGAAACCAGAAATTCATAAGCTTTTTCTCCATCAGAAAAACCATCATCTATAGTTAGTGTATTCAATGTACCCTCGCTACTCGCATGACCCCTTAGATTGACCGTAAGAGAAATAATACCGTGGCTAGCTAACTCGACCGCAAGGGGTAGATAATTCTTTTCACTACTTGTAAGACCGTGAAAAAAGATAACGCCAGGAACTCTAGTCGTTAGAGTTTGTGGGGATATAAGAGTAGCATCGATGCGTTGCCCTTTGTTCTGAAAACTAACTTTATTAATAGCTGGACTGTTGCTCATTATCTGAAATATTAAAGTAACGCCGGATTCACTCGAATAATCTTGTCATCTCCCTCCTTTGGCGTTCCCCTACCATCACGATTGCTCGTAGTCAGATACAACATACCATCGGGTCCCACACGAACAGTGCGGATGCGGCCAAATTCCTGGAATAAATGTCGTTTGAAATCCTTGACTATTCCACCATCGATAGTGGCCTCATAGAGAGTCTCGCCTTTCAAGCCTCCCCAATAAAGTTTTCCGTTGAGGTATGCAAGCGATGCTGGAGCCCAGGTATCGTCAGCACCTGATTGCAACACAGGAGAAATCATGTCTGTACGAGTCGCTGGTCCTTCTATGGTTGGCCAACCATAATTGCCACCAAGTTGAACCAAGTTTAATTCGTCATAGCCAGAAAGAACTCCTGAACGGCCGTGCTCGGTCTCCCACAGCTTTCCCTCGCTGTCCCACGCCAACCCCTGAGGATTGCGGTGACCGTATGAATAGATCGCCGATTGTGCCGAATTTTTCGAGTCTTTGAAAGGATTTGTCTCGGGGATCGCACCTTCATCAGTCAGGCGCAAAATCTTGCCACCGAGAGATTTTTTGTCCTGAGCGATCTTGGAAATGGTAGCGTCACCTGTGGTGATGTAAAGCAAGCCATCAGGACCAAACTCCATGCGGCCACCATCATGATAGAGAGCACCTGGAATCTTGGAGATAATAGTCTTTTCATCTGTGAGTTTGCCATCTACATACTTGTATCGAAATACGGTGTTTTGAGTGATACTTCCTGTCTCACTGGTCGACATGTAAAGGTAGATATATCTATTGTCTGCAAACTGTGGATGGAGAGTTACTCCGAGAAGACCACCCTCTCCTTTTGGTTTTGGATGAGGCAACTTGATGACGGTGGTGCTGCCATTTGGCTGAAGTTCGACCAACGTGCCACCACGTTCTGTTACAAGAAAATTACCATTGGGAAGAAAGGCAAGATCCCACGGAATGGCCAAACTTTCGGCAATAGTTGTAACGCGCGGCACAGACGGAGTCTGTGAAGCTATTGGCAAAGAAGAGCTTGCGGTCACATCTGGTAGAGTGCTGAGTACAATATGTGGCGCACCCTCAAGGGTATCTTTCTGGCTGAAGGTATAGATGCTCCATCCTGCCGCAATCACGATTGCGATAATAACGAGAATCAGAACTTCACCTCGTCCCGCCTGTATGCTTCCCATATCTCGTATTCCGTATTCCGTATTGCGGTTCTTATTTTCCATAACTTCTTTCTTCAATTACTTGGACAAAATTATCCGGGACATTTAATAATATAAGCACTTCAGCCTTGTCATTCTCCTTGGTGATCTCATCAAAGCGGTCTTCGGGGTTGATAAGGATAGTCAGAAGATATTGTCCAACCGGAGCATCCGTCACATCGAAACGCTGGTCGATGTAGGTATAGTAGTAGGCATCAGCCCAACCCGGAGAAATGCCTTGGCGCTCCTTTCCACAAATAGTATATGAAGCAGTCTTCTCTGTACCTGGGTGAGCAAGATCCACTGGCTCTGAGTCACGGACACAAAATGTCGACTTGGCTTGGGCAAAATCCTTGAATGGTTTGCCGCCATTGTCTACAGCAGTCAGGGTGTACTTTGCGAAATCCTGAAAATGGTAATGGAGGTGGGCTTGGTGCCAAAGGAATGTACCTGAGAGACGTTCACGATAATCCCCATCGAGACGATAGATGCGCTGGAAGACTTTGCGCTCAATATCGCTCTTGATACCTCTGGTCTTTGGGTCACCGACAAGCTCGAGAGGTCCACGACCCTTGTTCCAGTATGCTGTCGTAAAGAGGAGGTAGGTGCGACCATTTTCAACCTTGAGAGTTACGTCACTCGGCGGCAAAGCCACGATGTCAGGCAAGAGTTCCATCTCCCCTTTCATCAGCTCAGAGATAGCATCCATGGCCGGAACATCAAGGAGTTTGACCATGTCACTGTATTCAGTGGCACCATGCTTTGCGGCGAACTGATCGATGATCACACCTGCAGCCTGGGCACGTGAAGCATTCAAAGGAAACTGATACGACCCCGGTTCGTAGACATTCTTGAAAAAGTCATACTGCTCTTCATCGTACATAGCGGTTAGGGTTAAAAAGGTCTCGCGCTCGCTCTGTGTCCAGTTGTAACGACGGAGGAATTCTGCCTCAACCTGATCCTTGTATCTCTGCCACTGCATGCCAGCCATGGTGTGTGCAAAGAATTGGACATCAAGATCTTTCCAACCGAGGGCCTTGCCGAGGACCTTGCCCATCTCTGCCTTTGAAATATTGGCAGGGATAGTGATGTACTCTGCATCTGGCTTGCCATCCAGTTTGCGGACCACTTCTTTGAGTGACATATCTTTGGACAACTCATACGCGCCTGGAGCGACAGAGGCTGTCTGCCCAAAGACCTTCTGTGAGAGAGTAAAGATAGACTCAAAGGAGATAAGGCCGCGTTCTTTGAGCTTGTGTGCAACATCCATCACCGTGTCGCCTGATTCAACAGTAAAGATGGCATGATCCGGCGAGCCACTACTATTTTTACTCTGCCACACATAGAAGCCTGCACCAGCGGCGAGGATGACGACGACAATAATAATCAGGGCCTTGAGTAAAGTCTTTCCAGACATAATGTTGAGAAGATTATAGCTATAAATAAGCCTTTCGGAAAGCTTACTTTCAACGGGACATCTTGTATAATAATCCTACGTATGCAGCCCGCCCCAATCATTTCTTTTGACGAATTTGAAATGCTGCGCCCAACACTCGGAAAGATAGTCTGTACCTCCGGAGGCTTTGATCCGCTCCACCCCGGACACGTCTCTTGCATAGCCGAATCCAAGCAATACGGAGACACCTTGGTGGTGATCGTAAATGGGGATGATTTTCTGCGACGGAAAAAAGGGAAACCTTTTATGGATCTCAAAAGTCGTACACATCTTGTTTCGTATATTCGTGGAGTCGACTATGTCATTCCTTTTGAAATAGAAAACGACGTCAGCGTCTCCGTTGCTCTGGCACGCATCAGGCCGCATATATTTACCAAAGGTGGAGATCGAGATATTTCGAATATTCCAGAACGAGACACTATAATAAAACATGACATCAAAGTCATCTCCGGTGTCGGTCACGAGAAGCTCTGGAGCAGTTCAGATTTCCTCAAGGAGTGGGGAGAGTTCTGGAAAAGTTCGCGCACATGAGGAGACTGTGGGATTTTTTATTGATTCTTTCAACAACCTGTGTTATGGTTATGCGCGAACCGGAAAAACCCGGAGGATAGAAAACAAGAACCAAACAAGGGAAAACTATGAAACGGCAATTATCGTTGCTTATGTCGGTCAGTATTATTGCGGGATCTTTGATGAACCAATCGGCGCGTGCCGTCCCCGTTACTCCAACATCGCCACTGGTGTCATTACCGGGGGCGACATTTGGCGGTACGGGTATCCCCAATACCAGCGTGGCTGTTGCCACATCAGGAAATGCCACCATCGGCCTGAGTGCATCGGCTCGGTTTGAAGATCCGGCGGTGACGGACGATGGGATGGGGACGTTCTTTGCGGCTGCAGGAAATGACGCCGCCCAAGGTCAACCAGGGTATGCGAAGTTCAACTTCAACTGGTACGCTTCGGGCGGCCCAGGATATTACGCGAAGCTGCTCTACGATCTGGACCCGGCATTCAACAATGACATCTCTACGATGAAAAGCTTGGGTGAGGTGGCCTTAAGTGGCAGTACCATCCAGGACTCATGGAACAACGGGATGGCATTTTTGCTCACAGGCCTGCCGCTCGGCGGTGGACCGTTCAACCCGAACATCGCAGGTGAGTACAGCTACGGGATGCAGCTCCTCAACAGCGACCATGTCGTTGTTGCCGCGACCTACATCAACGTTCAGACAGGATCGCCCAGAACCGGCACTTCGGTTCCCGAAACCGGAGCGTCATGGGTCTATCTCGGCCTCGGCCTGATCGGTATCGTCGGAGTTTCGCGTACGCTCAAAAGGAAGGAGGTGGTTGCCTCCTAGGGCTTTCTTCGGAAAGCTTCAAAGTCCCGTTTGCCAGTGCAAACGGGCATTTTTTATATCTGAGTTATTTATACCTGAGAAAAAGAAATTATCCACGCAAGGATGGCGTCAGCCAATGCCTGCTCATCACCTGTATATCCATGATTTGCATCGCCCAGGATATTGGTCTCAACACGTGGGTTTTTGATAGCTTTTTTTATGCGTGCCATTGTCTCTTCTATTGAAACTGAAAGGGCGTCGTCTTTTCTACCCATGATTGTCAAAGAAGGAATCGTGATCCGCCCCAGGACAGGAAGTGGATCATTGGGATCATAAAAGTTGAAAATGGCAACTTTCGAGGTTTCACTATTCAAACTAATGTATGTTTGCGCCGACAATGGTATCTGATCCCATAACACTGGAAATGGCAGAAGCTCCTTCCCTTTTCCTTCCTTTACCATCTTCTGTGCCCTAGCCCTGTCCCTGTCATAGTTCGCATCTGCCTTTGTGAGACCTACCATGTCAGCCGGTGAAAGGAATACGACGGAGGCCAGTCTGGTATCTTTTGTTTCAGCAACATAATAAGCAATCTTTGGGCCTCCGAGACTATGACCAGAGAGATGAACTTTCGTAAACCTGTTTGTACTTACAAAATCTATTGCAGATTTAATATCAAGGAGAGAATCCTCGAATATTTCGTAAGTATCACCTATCCTGACAAAAGTTTTCTTGCCTCCTTCGGTTTTTGTCAGATCTTTTATATATTCACAACCTCTATTATTGAAAACAAAAAAGGCGATCCCATTTGAAGTTAAGGTTCCGGCAATAGCGTCGAGAAATTTATTCTCATAGAAATTTCCAGCCATCCCATGTACGTGAACCAGAACCTTATCAGTTCTGTTCTCTGGTTCGTAGAGAAGTCCGACAAGTTCGATCCCGTCATCTGTCTGGATTCGTTTGAGAGATGTTTTCATGGTTTCAGTATAGCAAAATCAAAGATTATATTTTTTGACGAGCCATTCACTTATGTATCCCCTATATTTATATCTAACCTCTTCTGGAACAAGACCAAATGCCCCGATCAATTTCCTGCAGGAAGCCGTTCCACATAGACACTCCATTCTCCAATCACTGTCCTCTGTCATATCATAATCCCACATAAGTTCTTCACCTTTTTGGAGGTCTCTCATCGCTACAATAGTAAAAAGTCCTTTGATCCCACAATTAGGTTCGCAGGAATGATTTAAATATTGCGCATTCCCTTTGCTTTCACGCCATTTATGCTCTTCAAACTGAACCGCATGGTCAGCCACATTCTTGGGCAAATCTAAACATTTTTCAGCCTCATGTTCGTCCCCATCAAATCCAGCGATAATTTCACCTTTAAGTATGTAGTCATTGGCTACGACACATTTACCAAACCTATTTGTACTCAATCTTATTTTCAGATTATCCATACTATTGAGCCAAGATCTTCTCCGCAACTTCT
>JAZKAW010000014.1:10638-38276 GCA_040388945.1 Patescibacteria group bacterium | reverse complement strand
CAACCGTAGCTGTATCTTTTCCATCATATAAGGCCTCACCTGCAAAATAAATTTTGTTATCAACAGACTCTCGAAGCTCTTTCCGGGCAGCTCCTGATCCGACCATACTATAACTATAAGCTCCCAAGGAGAATGAATCGCCCGGCCAATTCATAACTCTCGAATGGACCAATTCGGCCTTGAGTTCACTGAGATCCTTTTTATAGATATTAGAAAGCGAAATCAGTGACATTTCAATAATTTCTTCTTCTGTTTTATCTTTGACAAGCTCGGCACGCGGACCAGCAAGCCAGCCCGTCAGAACCGGGTAAGTGTGCGGATATTGCGTCCACCACACAGCCACTTTTTCAGTGGAACGAGTTAGCCACATCTTGCTCAAATTAACACCTAGAACGTTAATCCACCACCGCGTCCGGAATTTGAGGAATATTTTTATTACTTGTCCGAAACCAATCTTTGATGCGGCTTCGATCTTATTGGGGATAGGCGGCACAAAATTTATCGAAGGAATAAGGGGAACTGGAACAGTAACAATAATCTTTGAGGCAGTGTAGGATTCTCCGTCAGAGCAGGTACTTATGACACCATCTTGAGTCTTTTCAAGCGAAACGACTTTCCGATTTAGAATAGTTTCTACTCCGTTCTTTTTGCATTCAGCAACGAGAAAATCTAAAAGTGGACCGTAGCCTTCTTTAATCATTCCTTGTTGCCACTCTTGATCACCAAGCCAATCCGATCGAAGCGCAAAACTACTTATCTTCTTTGGATCGGCAGCATCATACCCTTCGACCATGAGAGTGACAGAATCTCGCAGTTCCTTATATTTTTCTTCACCCAAGTACTGGTCAAGAAAATCTGCAATGGGCATGTCATCCTTGAGGTCCTTAAGTTTTTTATTCAAAGTATCCTGATGCGGCACAAGGTCTTCTTCTTTTATGATTTTTTCGTTCAAAATCCTCCATACTTCACCCTGCATCGGTTCAAATGAAAGTCCAGCCTCCGTCAGAAGAGCTTTTGTCACCTTGGCTGCCCCATGAACAAACTCGGCACCTCCCTGAGCTTGGTAACCAAACTCTTCGTCAGGAAGCGGCCAAATACGTCCTCCGATCCTATCTCTAGCCTCAAGAATAGTGACTTTTTTACCAGCCTTAGAAAGCTCGCGTGCAGCCATGAGACCAGAGGCACCAGCGCCGATGATGAGGATATCTGTTTCTTTGGTTTTATCTTTTACGTCCATGACCATAACGAAAGTATAACAGAAAGCTATATCTATGCAGCAATATCGAGTCTTCTTATTTCACCGCTTTCAACAATTCTTTTGCATCATTTACTGGAAGTGAAAAGGCGATACTATTACTTCCTCTTACGATAGCCACATTGATCCCAATAGCGTTACCTCGCAAGTCGATGAGTGGTCCGCCCGAATTCCCTCTATTTATAGCTGCATCTGTCTGAATAACACCGTCGAGCTTCTCCACTTCCCCACTTTCGTTCAATGCTTCAAGACTACGGTTCAGGCCGGAAATAATACCCACTGAAACAGAATTGCTATATTCACCCAGGGCATTACCGATGGCAACTACACTCTGACCCAACTGCAATTTTGATGAGTCACCCAAAGGTAGTGTCGCATAACCAGTGCCGTCGATCTTTAGTAAAGCTAGGTCATGTTCCTTATCACGGGCGATCACCTTGGCTTTCTTTTGCACACCAGTAGACAGAAGGACGGTGTACTCTGCATCATCAGCAGAAGCTACATGCTTGTTTGTGAGAATGTAACCATCGGAGCGAATAATAAATCCGGAACCAGCTCCAACCTCCTGCTTTTCTGTTCCCACCTGCTTATACGCCGGTGTGCTTATTCCAAAGAACGGATCACGCTCATAGGATACCTGAACCTTAGGAACATCTTTTGAAATAATTATGGAAACTACGGCAGGGGTAGTTTTTGCCACTGCCCCGGTGAGGATCTGTTCTCCTGACTGACCCCCTGACGAAGCCGTCTGTATACTCGTTGCAAGTGCATTACTCTGATTTTGGAGTGCAGCATATCGGGCAGTCAGAGTCGTAAGCTCTTCCTGTACACGAGCCACTTCGCTTCGTTCATACACAGCCGCCCCGATGCTTCCTCCGAGAATAACCAAAGTTAATAGTCCTGCAGCCAGTCCTGTTTGAGCTATTTTTGATGTGGGTAATGTCATCAAAAAATATGACGACGGAACTCAAAATATATTACGGGAATAATACCTTCTCCCCGCTCGGTAGTGAAACAGTACTGAGGAGATCTTTGAGCTTGGTTTGCAGCGCAGCTGCGTCTGCCGTAGTAAATTCCTTGATTGTACCTGCAGGATAATTTTCATATCGTGATTGTCCTACACGCGTTTCAAATTCGTAGCATTTTGCACCAGTGCGAACAAAGAGACGGTAGAGGGATCCTGAAGAATAATGTCCGGCCGCAGCATCCCCGACATTTCCAAAGACCGAAGATGAGTAGTTGTTTTCCGACTTTGTTGAAGTTGGCTTCATACTTGCATCAAAACCGGTAGGCGGTGTATTGAGACAGAGCCGTTCTGTGGCAAGATCAGGACGTTTTTCTACTCTCACCCCGGCACTTTCGAAAGTGCTACTGGCGTATTCATTGCCTGTATAGTAGAAGCAGTAGAGGAAATCTTGGCTGCATGGCGGAATATATGATTTGACCAAGATTTGAGTAGGATCTACGGCCAAGCCAAAATTCTTAGAAGGTTGAATAAATGTCAGAGTACCATCGGAAATTGTCTGATCTGAACCGGGGGTGCTCGATGCTGTAGGTGTCGGTGTCGAAGACGCAGTGCCGTCAGATGACTGGGGCTGACTAGAAGATAATTTCCAGACAGCAAATATAGCTCCAATCAAAATAATAAGAACAACAATCATAAGTGGTGCTGCATTTTTTTGTGTAGTCATTTGTGTATTCATGTTATTGATGACGTTGGGAGAGCACTTATTTTACAGCCTGAACAAGGGTAAAGAAAGCCTGTCCTATCCGTCACATATATCAAAGGTCGTATTATTCACCAACTATACAAATATATGGTCTGGCAACATTGGGTTAACTTCATTGCAGGATTGTGGCTCATCATATCAGCCTTCGTAGGCCTTACTCTGGATGCCATGGTTACCAACGTAGTCGTAACGGGTATAGTTGTGGCTGTATTAGGACTCTGGGGTGCCCTACAGCACAACAGCATGAGGAGAAGCGAAGACCTGACTCATAGGCACGCCTAGCAAATCCTGATAAATCCTGGTTCCTTGCATAGAGAAAGTGAAAGCCCCGTAGATGCGGGGTTTTCACGTGCTTTGATGAAATTATTACCCCTTACCAGGACATTGACATATTATGTTTATATTGATATAATATGTTCATATGAACCTTGATACTTGTCTCTACGTGGCAGTGGCACTTTTTGAAACACCTGCCACAGAATTCGGTCCTCCCAATCATTCGGCCCTTCTAGGCATTCACACCGATCTGGGAATGATCATGAAACTCGTCACAGCGGTCCAGGAAGATTGGATCTTCCAACCCGGAAATTACATTTCTGTGTATCGAGCCAAGGCCCAGTGTAGCTTCAATTGCTACAAGCTCCATCGCATTGGCGACGAACTCTTCTGGGAATCATCACCCATCATCTTCCGAACACACAGAACGGGAGAAGGGTGGACCCGAGAATGGTTCAGCGACGAGGCTCGTGCAGTAGCTGAACCCGGGATTCTGGTAGCATGAATCAACATTGTCCCTGCAAAAGGCCGGACAGTCGCAAGACCGTTCGGCCTTTCACTTATCTTTTTATACCTTTGACTCCCCTTTTCTATATGTTAGTTTAATAGTGGCTTGAAATCACTCGGCCGCAAAGAAAGGAGCATTGAATGGACTCGTCACTTCGAGAATTCTGTGCTCGAACGGGCGCAGATTTCAAACAACTTTCCGAAAAGTACGACCCCAAACGGCGGATTGGTCGGAAAGAGAAAACAAGCAGATTCGAAACGGCCCTGGAAGCCCTGTACTGGCAGGCTGTACGCAGTCGCAAGTTGGGTATCTCGTGGCGCAAATTCCATGTCGGTTGTGTAGCCTATGGCTACCGACCCGACGTTGTAAGGTTTGAAGATCATTGGAAAGTCTTCTACGGGATGAACAGCAAGGTCGCAGAGACAGAGCGCAATACCTGCGCCGAACCTATTTGCCTAACTACTGCACTTGCCTGGGGATGCACTGAAATCATCGGTCTGGTCGTGGTCGGAGAAACACAAAAGGATGAGAAAGGTGTGACTCATCCGACACTACGTCCATGCGAGCATTGCCGCAGACTGATGAAGTCTCATCCCCTCATAAAGCCGCACACTATTATCGTTACGGCAAATCCGCCGCCACGAAGGAGAACGGTGAGTTTCAAGAAGGATGTGAAATTCGAAGTTCACACCTTTACTGAACTAATCGCCTCCTACGGCGAAAGCTGACTGTCCCTTGACAAGGACGGTTTTTTATTTGGAAGATAAAATAAATTCAAAATTAGACCTTAATTACTGAAGCTATAAATGAAGAACCTGTATCAAATAACTGAAATTTAGTAGAGCTCTTTTTAATTTCAGTTTCCAACTGTTCTAACGTGTAGCGAAGGCTTTCGAATACAAGAAGTTCATCTCCTTTAATAAGGCCTCTTTCTAAAAGTTCTTTGGAGGGATTAATAATTGAGCACCAAGCTCTGATGCCGTCATCGGTCTTTCTTGGAGTGACATCAAAAGATGGATCAAGTCCAAGCAATTTTAGCTTATCATCGGCCAAGGTCACCGAATCTGTGGCATATTCTTTTTGAAGAGCGTTCATTGCGACCCGATCTCTCATTTGGGCATTTATAAAACAAATCCCTTTTTGACCAGCAATGCCCTTTAACAAACTTAGGATTACCTGTGGCTCGTAATTCGAGAACGTCAATCCAATACTTACGAACCTAGGTACAGTTGGTTCTCCAAGGATCTCGGCCACTTCCTCGAAAGAAGCCTGCACTGGACGAACAGGAATCCCTTGATCATTAGCGTGCTGTACAGCACGTTTGAGATAGTACTCGCTTATGTCTACAGGAATATATGTAAATTCTTTCCCCTGCCTCTTAAGCTCATCAAAGAAAAATTGTTCTTTGTGTTCAGTGCCTGGGCCCAGATCAATGTACTCAAACTTATTGGGCAATACATCGACAACATCCTTTGCGATTGACTGGAGGTAATCTCGTTCTGGCTTGGTGATCAATTTAAAATACGCGGCATTAGTATCTTGCATTGCTTCATACCCTTCAATGGCTGAAGAAGAAATATATAAAAGAAGCGAATCTGAATAATCCCACTTATGAGGAACTATCTGAGTAAGCGATTCCAAAGCTCGTTTTTTAAACCACTCACTATTGTATTTAGAATTATATTCCATTGTTATCAAACTAAATAACTGCTGGCTGCCGGACTTGGATTCGAACCAAGATGAACGCTTTCAGAGAGCGCTATCCTACCATTAGATGATCCGGCAAGGGCTTGTCCCCGGAGGGGGTTCCATTAAAATACGCTAAAAACGGCTTTTATTCAAGGGAAAGCATTTTACACGACCTTCTTCACCCATTTCTCGAAGCTCATATGGGTATAATCATGCTCATCTATACCATTTTGCAGATACACCTGATTTGCCGAGAAAATTCTCTTATCTGCAGGGTTGAGTCCGAGATCTGTAATGGCAGCGTCAACTTCTTGCCACGAATGACCTTCGATCTCCAGGTAAGGATTGAGCCTTGGCCAATAATCAATATCAAACTCCACTTTCCCCTTTTTGTAGCGAGTGCGACGATTTTCTTGATAGAACTTGTCGATCATACCAAGCGAACGCAGTATGGCTGCCGTCTTTTCGAAATCACTGACCACGACTTCGATCTCTTCCATGCCCTCATCCGAGGTAGAGCCATCTTGTGATGTCATGCCCAGACGCTTCTTCCATGTGAGCGTGACGCGGTCCCCTTCATCACGCAGACGCAGCCATGCCCCTTTGGCATTGAGTGGCAAACCCGGGTAGTCGAAAATGATGCGCTTGTAGAAAAAGTCACCAACTTTGGTGGCGCCCAGAGACAAGATCTTTGCTTCGATGGTTGGGACATCGATATTGAGAAATTTCACTTCGTATTCCTGGTTCATGGGGAGATTATGGCATATTGACGATAAAGGTGAAACTGATACAATTGGCTTATGAATGGGCGATGCTCCCATAGTCCGCCCGCTTTCACCCGAAGGCGGGCGAAGTACGTTATCAAACATATACTTAATAAATCTTTTGTGTACCTCTTCAAATATTTCGTCAGGAAGTTCACCCAAGAGATTATCCACCCTTCTGTAATCAAAATATTTTACTTGGGGAATAAAAACAGACTGTTCTCGTCCATCTAAACTGAAAACAACATACCAGGGTCCATTCTTTCTTTTTCCGAGAATGGGCAAACCTATAAATGAACTTGAATCTATTTTTTTTAAAATAAGCACTGGGCGACTGTACTTTCTTCCTTTTCCACTTATTTCAGTCCCGATATTATCACCAATATAACACCACCAAATCTCACCCTCTTTAAAAGGTGGAGCTAGATGATTACTCTGATCCAATAAAGTTTTAACCTTAGACCAGGCCTCAAAATCTTTTATTCCAAATTCCATTCCAAAAGTATACTCATCCGAGATAAATTCCTGATAAAAAAATGTTCAAGAAACCTTCAAAAAAGATTCAAGAAATGTTCAAATCTAAGAAATACGCTAAGAGATGCTAAAAACTTACCACTGGCATCTCATTCGATGTGTTCAACATCTGGTCTTCCTCGGTAATAGCCATGATATTTGTAGCTGGGCCTTTTGAATCCCTATTCATCGAATTTTTCAATGCAGAAGCGGCAGTCTGTTTCTTTGTTTTAATACGAGCCTTGGAGGCTTTCATAAACTCTGTAAAAAGTGGGTGTGGTGCGAGCGGTCGTGCCAAAAATTCTGGATGGAATTGCGTACCAAGGAAAAATGGGTGAACAGATCGTGGGAGTTCGGCTATCTCCATGAGCGTGCCGTCTGGTGATTTGCCTGAGAAAACGAGTCCACCCTTTTCTATCTGTTCAATATATTTTGGATTGACCTCATAGCGGTGACGGTGGCGCTCTTTGATGGTCGAGGTGCCATAAGCCTCGAGAGCGATGGTGCCCTTACCCAACTTTGCAGGATACTGACCGAGGCGCATGGAACCACCATAGTTCCCTTCGGCAATCTTCTTTTTCTGATCGGGCATGATGTCGATGATGAGATGTGGAGCGCGAGGATTGATCTCGGCTGTCTGAGCCCCCTTTAGCCCCAGGACATTGCGGGCGTATTCGATGGTCATGAGCTGCATACCATAACAGAGCCCGAAATAAGGAATCTTGTTCTCACGTGCGTAGCGGATGACGTTGAGTTTTCCTTCGATGCCGGACTCTCCGAACCCTCCTGGAACAAGAATGCCATCGTACTTGTCGAGAGAAGAATAGTCGGGATTTTTGACTTCAAAGTCACGAGCGTTCACTGTACTTATAACCGCCTTTACACCTGCGGTGTAGGCAGAAAACTTGATGGCTTCAAGAACAGAAATATACGCATCAGTGAGAACAAAGTCACCTGTATTGAAATACTTTCCTACAATAGCGATGTTAACCGGATTATGGGCATTGTTCTTTATGCCGCGTGCCATTTTCTTCCAATCATGAAATATTCCCTCGGCTTTGCTATATGGCAAATTGAGACTTTCGAGGATGGTGCTGCCCAGATGACCTCTCTCAAAATTGACCGGAACATCGTAGATGCTTTCTATATCCGGTGCCGCTATGACATTTTTGGGCATGACATTGCAGGTAAAGGCGAGTTTCTCGCGACGCTTGTCATCTATGGGGATATGACTGCGAGCGATGATGATGTCTGCCTGCACCCCATGTGCGTTGAGTTGCTTTACTGCATTTTGGGTAGGCTTTGATTTCATCTCACCGATAGTTCCTGGAACTGGAAGATATGAAACCATAATAAAAAGGACGTCATGTGGATGACGAATCTTGAGAACGCGTGCAGCCTCGATGAACATAACGTTTTGGTAGTCGCCGACTGTGCCACCGATCTCGACCACAGTAATCTCTGATTTGTTGACCTTTGCACTATGCTCGATGCGACGGACGATCTCCTCACGGACGTGGTCTGCATCGACGAACTTCCCTGCGTATCCCAGTGCACGCTCCTTGTCTATCACATACTTGTAGATCATGCCTGAAGTCATGTAGTCTTCATTGGAAAGGTCACGACCAAGGAATCGTTCGTAGTTGCCCATATCCTGATCTGTTTCCAAGCCGGAGTTCAAAACAAAAACCTCACCGTGTTCGGTAGGGTTCATTGTGCCTGCATCCACATTGAGATAAGGGTCAACTTTGACCAAGTTGACCCCATAGCCCTTTGCGGAGAGAAGTGTACCGATAGATGAAGTGGCAATACCCTTCCCTACACCTGACATCACGCCACCAATAACAAAGATATATTTGTGACTATGATGAAGTTTCTTTTGAGATTTTTTGGTGGCCGAGGAATGAGCTTTTGTTTTTGGAATCGATCCAACTTTTGCTCGGCTTTTCATAGACCCATTTTAGTTGAACAGATAGGTACTTGTCTACTTTGCCATGTAACAAACTCTGTGGTGTATATATTAAAAACTACAATCTTTTTGTAGTTTTTATACTACTTCCTCCTCTTTACTCTCTCATCCCTGCGATCCCTCACATCCTCCCGACTCATAATCTCCATTGCCCTCCTTGCATGTCGCGCCACATGGTGACCAAAGTAATAATGAAGAATGAAGAGAATGATGACAAAAACCAAAATGCCCAACAAGAACCAGAAGATATTCCGTATAAGAAAGTCTACGATAGAGTTTGGTGCTTCCACATCCAATGAAGCATCACGGACATTACCAGCTCGATCGAAAGCGCGAACGATCACCCGCTGCTTGTCAGTAACAGTAAATGGTATCTGAAATGGGCTTTCTGCTTGAACAAAGACCGGTGAGGCAGTCGAATCTTCACGCTTGTCGATCACACCCACTTCGTAGTGATCCAAACCCGAAAGACTGTCAGTGGTGAAGAATGAGACCAGGAGACGGTTGATTGCGGCCGCTGAAAGATAGTTGACTGTCGGCTTGAACTCGGCCGGAGGTGTACTGTCGATACGAACGATACGATGAGTGGTTCCTCCCCAGACCCCCTGCTTTTGCGCCTTGATATGGAAATACCAGATACCATCCTTCACATCTGTAGCAGAAAATGTAGTACTTGAAGCTTCGAGCTCATTGTCGGGAGCGGTGGTTGGCGTATTGTCGAATGCGTAACTAAAACCTGTTACTCCTGGATCTTGGTCCCAGGAAAGGACAGGGTTGGTATTGTTGTACCACTGATCCTCGAAGGGATGTGTATCTGAAAAAACGGTCACTCCTTCTGGTGGTTTCGGTACTATGGAATAAGTTGCGCGATTTGCGTCAAAGGCCACAGGGGTACCGACGCCATCATTCGAGAGAATGCGAGAAGTATCAAGAACTCTGATCTCTGTTTTGCCCGTATTGATAGCTTTGAACTTCATCGAGAGGATAAGCCCTGAACTCGTAGTTATACCGTTAGCAATAGAACCGACGATCTTGACTCGACCCTTGGTGTTGTCATAACTTGGCGCTTCTAACCACAAACCGATGATAGATTTCCCTGCCGATGGCTCGATAATAGAGAGACGCGAAGGGTCAAAACTTAGATACATTTCAATAGTATTGATGCTTGAGCCTTTGGTGTTGACGTAAACGGGAACTTCAAAAGTAGATCCTTCGATGAAAGTAGCGGTCTGCGGCGTAAAGAAGATGTTGACTTTCGGAAGGAGTGAAGATGCGTCAATGTTGATGACACGCTGCTGCGCCATCGCCAGTAGCGGCGCCGAAAGAAGTGGAGCAGCAAAAATGCCTACCGCGGCGAGGATGCCGATTGCGGACAGTATATATCTGACTTTATTTACCGATGTCTTGGACTTCATGTTCGATTTCATCTTCAGTATCATGGACAAGTTTACCCAGCTCCTCGACGATCTTCTCCTCACGCTCCGTCAGTTTGCGATCCTGCTGTTCGCCCTTGAGCAGACGCACGTGCTCGCTCACGGCATCCTCCAACTTTCGGAAGCGGGCATGAGTATGGCGATCCGCTTCTCGGATATCCCGTGTTACACGATCTCGATAGTGGGCCACTTTGTGGATGAGATACCAGAGCCAGCTGATGAGTAAGATGAGGAGAGTAGCAATGATAGCAACTAGTACGATGCCACTGACCACTGGCCAACCTACTCGCTTGGCGACTGATTCCTTTACGAAAAGTGCCATATCTGGAGAACGGACACTTTTTGTGCCTTGAGCATTCACAGCTTCGGCATTCACTGCGTAAGCATCATGCGCAAGGGGCTTGCCCCAGACAATGGAAAACTTGTTATCTGTTCCGGTCACTGTGGACTGCTCATGGATATCGGCCCCGCTACCTCGAATAAAGACAGTGACCTTTAGCCCAACATCGGCAGTACCACGAATGATAAGTTCATCTCCTTCAGTAATGGTGGCAGGCAAGGTATCAACATGCGGAGGATTTACAACTTCAGGCGCTGGCACTGGAACGGGTGTTGGTATGACAACAGGTACAACGGGTACGACTATGGGTGTAGGAGTAGGGGTGGCGGCAGCTTTGCGAATAGTGACAACTGCCGTACCCGTAGTACTGAGAATATTTGTGCCCTGACCGTCATTGGCCAAAACTGATGCATTACCAAAAGTAAGACTTCCTGTTCCGACAGCCTTTGCTTTGAAAATAAGGCTTACAATCCTTCCCTGACTACCTGCATAGCCAGGATTATAAACTCCACCCTCAAGCGAGATACTTCCATCTGCAGCAGCAGCCGGTTCACGAATCCAAAAATTTATAATACTTCCGTTCTTGTCTATAGATAAAAGGTCGAACAAATTGCGAGGATACGAAATAGTTGTCGAGACTGCATTCATAGCGGTCGAGCCACCTGCTGTCGAGACATAGACCGGAACTGTGAAAGTCTGCCCAACCGAATAGCTTCCTCCACCAGAAGGGCTAAGTGATAAAGTTGCAGCTTCTGTCATCGCCCCTCCTGACACAAGCACAATAAATACAACAAGCAGGACCACCATCATCCGCCACATACGCAAAAAACCTGAACTCCTAGCGAGATCGGCGTGTACGGTTTCTTTTACGAGAAATGGCATAAAGTACTGCAAGGAAGAGCAATACCGTAAGTATATACCCCAGAGGATGTTCGTACCATCGGGAAAACTCTGTAGAAACAACTTGAATCGTGTAATTTCCCTTCTTATCTACAGCCTTGACGTACACATAGGACTTGAGCGCCTGGTCAGCGAGGATATATGGACTTTCAGCAGTCTTCCAATCGAGAGCATCAGTTTTCGTTGTATCAGAAAGGTCTACGTTTCGGCCTGATTCGGCAACTTCATAATGGTCGATTCCACTCTTTTTATCCTGGGCAGAAAATACTACAGCCCAAACTCCTGCATCTCCTGATTCCGTGGATGACGATACTGTATCTGTCGAAGGAATCTTGGAAAGCGCAGGAGTAAATGATTCTGGAGATTCTGTGTCTTGTAGATCAATAGATGGATTGCCCTTCCCTTCAACACCTGAAAAAGTGAACGATTTCGAAATGAGTTTATCTGCAGTGCCATTTTCCTTATTGAGATACGCGTTTGAGCTCGGATCAACTGCGAGAGTAGCGCTTCCAACTTTATCTGCTTCTATATATAGAGCAAAGAGCTGACCATTAGTGCCACTAAATCCTCCTGGAATAATTCCCGACCCGACCACCTGATGACCACCGACTACATGAGGCCGCTCAATCCAAATATTCACAATAGAGTTTCCATCGGAAATATCAATAACTTTTATACCTTCAGGAATATTTAGAACAATTGACACCGCATTGATCGCAGAAGGTGCTGCTAATTTTACTGACACTTCCACGGGTGAACCTAGGCCAATAGTCGAAGCACCCTCGAATGAGACGGTTGAGGCTGCGGCACGATTTATAATACCCACAAAAACAACTACTATGGTACTTACCGTGAGAACTATTTTGAGTGTAATCTTGAGTTTCATATTTTTGTTTGCGATTTCCCTCCTTCACCCTTTCAACCCTTCATTCTCTCTACCCCGTCCACTCGTAAGCCAGAATACTAAAGTCGACAAGGTCAACCTTGCTGTCATGATTGAGATCCTGCGCCGCTGGGGGTGAAGACTTTTTGTACCAATACAAAAGAATACTGAAATCCACGAGATTGACTTTACCATTCCCATTGAAATCAGTGCGACTGGAGCTTTTTGGAATTTCTGCCTTCACATTTTTTGTGCCCACAATAAATCCTACTGCTGCGCTATAAGGACTGATCTCGGTGGAAGTGGCACTTTTTGACTTGGTTGAGTGGTTCCCCATTTCGAGAGGAGTGGTATCGAAGTTGTAGAGATAGACACCACCCCCGTCGGCCTTCGCCTTGGCAAAATAAGGCTGATCGGAGTTGACTTGGATGGTAACTTCACTAGCACCAACACTTTGACCAAAGATGGCAATGTCGTCACCCTTTTTTACTTCAGCCTTATCTACACTGATAGTGGGCGAAAGAAATAGACCGCTGATATGCGTAGCTGCACCTGTAGATAAAGTTACAGGGATAGTGATAGGTGTGGATCTCCGAGCACTTGTATCGGAGCTATACAAAGAAAACGAATATGTGCCCGCCGAAAGCCCCATGAGAGACAGGTCGAAGTTGGAATCGGGACCAGCCTGGCTTGTCAGAACTACCTGGGCATCTTTGAGAAGGGTGACTTTGCTTCCCGGATACGCGCGCCCGGAAAAACGAACAACGCCAGAGCCCGCACCAGTTTCAAATCCTGCACCAGGATTGCCACCACCCCCACCACCACCGCCGCCGCCAGAATTATTAGTTCCACCAGTAGACGCCACTGGTGTTGCACTCACTTGTGTCGAAGTGGCAATGGTGTTACCCAGGGCATCTACCACCTGAACAACAAAATAATAAGCCGTCCCATTGGCGAGTCCAGTACGAGTAGACGACAGGACGTTACCTACTGACGCAAATGTATAGGGGCCGCCGGAAACCGTCGCCTGCCCTACATTGTATCCAGATACAGCCCAGCCACCACTGGCATCAGCCGATGTCCACGTCAAAGCCACTTGTGCACTACCAGCCGTAGCGGAGACGGCAGGAGTAGAGACAAAAGGGAAATAAAGAAACCCAGCAAAATCTTTGAAAGAAGCGGCCGTAGAAGAGCCGATCGACATTTGAGAGATGACACTTGAGAGACCAAAACTCGGCGAAGTAGAATATCCTCCCGGAAAAGACATCACCGGATCTTCGACAGTGTAGTTGGATGA
The DNA here is from genome assembly GCA_040388945.1 of Patescibacteria group bacterium. Taxonomy (GTDB): domain Bacteria; phylum Patescibacteriota; class Minisyncoccia; order Phycocordibacterales; family PALSA-1337; genus C7867-002. The sequence continues at coordinate 24,719 of JAZKAW010000014.1, read as the reverse complement.
AGAATATTGTTGAGCATGCGCAGATGACCCAACGAGAATCACCGTCATAACGAGTATGACAGGACCTATGGCCCTACGGAGATATGCAGTGATCGGGGAAAAAACCATATAGATCTACATCACCTCCTTTCCTGCTAGCGAGAAGTTTTTACAGAAGTCGAAGCGGTTGCCTCTGTCTTTGTTGTTACAGGAGAGGGTGTGGGAGTTGGCGTAACAGAAGGTGTCGGCTTTTCTTTGGTCGGATCTGTCGGAGGAGGAAGATTGATAGCAGAAACTTCTATGATCTTCTCTGTAGAAGGCCTCCAGAGGATAGCTTTGCGAGACTTTTCGAATATAAGAACTATGTCTCCTGCTGCTGCCTGAGCAAAGAATGGTTGATCCTTGAGCGCACTTGGGTCAGCGACTGTCGCCATGGTTGGGGTTTCACCTTCTGGGAGGTTTATGGATTTACCGACTTGGGAAACAACCTTGGCTATATCTTCGGCTGTCGGCGCAGCTGTGGAAGCTGTAGCTTTCTTGAGAGTATCGAGCTTGTTAGCCAATACTATAGTGCTTGCCAATGATGCTATGGTAATAAGCACCAGGACCAGCATGAAGATTCTTTGTTTTTTGGTCATAGATGTGTGTGGCTAGTATATCAAATCCTTTTAATTATAGTACAGTGCTCTTATTGTACACCAGCACCAGTATCGGCCGGAGCCGCCACAGTTTCCGATGTCCCCGAGTCAGATGTTACAGGGGTCGAATCTACCGGCGCACTTCCCTCTTCAGGAGTTGAGACTGAAGGAGATGGAGACGGAACCACTTCTGCTGAGGTGACATCTGGTACGGCTACCACTTCTGATGATGGTGTCGAGCTTGCACCTTCTACTGATGTGGTTGAAGTTGATTCTGGAGTAGATGGTGGAAGAGTAACTATCGGTACAACCACTGGTGCCGGAGTTGTTTCAGGTGTATTTACTTCACGAGAGGCAAAGAGTTTTGCATTTTTGATTGCCAAGGCTATCCAGCTGAAGGTCGTATCTTCTGGCGCAACCTTATTGAGTCTGATAGTAAATCCATGAACACTCTTCTTGGTAACCAAGAACCTAACATCATTTGCAAAGAGGGCGTCTGCTGCAGTTTCGGCCGAAGCTCCCTCTTCGAGAGCAAGTGTTGCATTTACTATCGGCGCATCTGTATATTCTCGTTCAAAAGTAATCTCAACTTCCTTGGCTCCCTTCTTGATCACTGCGCTTCCGCCTGTATCTGAAGTAAAGTATGGTCTTCCGAAGAACTCGACGTCAGACATAAGGGCAAGCGTGGTGGTGGCCGAAGAGATAGAATTGACAGTCAATCCGTTTTCGAACCGTACCTGACCATGAACAACGAGATGTTCGAGATCTGACATGTTTGGGAGTGAGCTTGTTGCTGATCCCAAAAGCACTTCGGCGCGGGTGAGGCGCGTGGCAAGATCGGCAGTGGTGCTGGCAAGGGAATTGATATTTTGTGCAAGAACTGTCGAGGTTGCCTCGAGAGCTGTGACTCTTAGCAGGGCACCATCCAACTCAGGTAGTGTGAGGGAACCTACTGAAAGCTTGTCGATCTGCACATCTCCAGTGAAATGTGAGAGACCTGCAACAGTCAAAGATCCTGCAGATGTCAGATTTCCGGAGACACCAACAGATCCATCAGCGGCGATGGAGATAGCCGGAGTTGTTGTTGGAGCCTGGGAGACATCGATACTCTGCAGCAAACGTTGTTCAGCACTGACGATAGCTGCCAAGAAGGAGCGGTCGACGATGTTATAAACAACACCGTCCTTTCCTGCTGCCAAGTGACTATCGATTGAATTTGCTTGTTCGGCGGTGAATCCCCATGTGACTGTATTTTCTGGGTCTTCGTTATAAACATATGAAACTGGCTTGAGACTCTTGATGATAGAGATCGCATCGACATTCAATGGTTTGATGTCGTGCTTGAAACGTTCCGATGAACCCGTACAACCGACGAACACCGTAGAACGCGTCACTTCACCTCCAACAGTTGTCACGCAAAGGTTGGATACCAATGAAGATGTGGCGGAGGTCGTGTTTAGACCGTTGAAGACCACGTTTCCTTGGACTGCAAAGGCTTTCCATGGGGTGGTTGTACCGATGCCGACGTTACCGTTACCTTGGACACCCAACACCACCAAGGATGGAGTAGTACTACCATTGTTTCCAACCCACAATGAGTTTCTTTCTGTTGCTTGCTCGATAGCCAAAGCAGCTATAGGCGAACTAGTGCCGATACCTATTGAGCCATTCGGACTCGACTTTGTTGAAATAGACAAGATAGGAGCAATGAGTGTTGAAGTGGAAATACTCCAAACGTTGTCTTGGTTATTCAGGATGGTTGAAGTGGAAGTAACTGGGTAGTTTAGGATGCCGGCATGGAGCGTGATGTTGCTGGTCAATCCAGATCCGAGATACGTCGAACCAGATGAAGTAAACACGAACATTGGCGAAGGGCTGGAAGTGGCAATACCAACCGCACCGTTATTGTTAACACCTGTGATGAGGAATGATGGGGTGGTACTACCTTGGTTAGAGACAATAAACGATGGGTTAAGGTTACCCATTTCCACCGAGAGCTTACCCATAGGCGAAGACGTACCGATGCCAACCATTCCTACTGGCGAACTGCGGGTAGAAATACTCAAGATCGGAGTATTTCCAGTAGATGTGGCAATACTCCAGACGTTGTCCAAGTTATTCAATACGGTGGACGTAGAAGTAACTGGATAATTAATGATACCAGCATGAAGCGTGACCGTGCTTGCCGTACTTGTACCAAAGTAGACAGACCCGCCAACACTAAGGTCAAAGTTTGTCGAAGGAGAAGTACTGCCAATGCCGACATTACCGTACGAATCAATAAGGAGATATGCACCGGTCGATGAACCTATAGAGAATGCCGGGATACCAGCCTGACTGTTGACTGAGAGAGTTGCAAACGGTGTGCTACTGCCAACACCCAATTTCCCTGTCGAGAAGTTAACATCGCCAAGGACAGTCTGAATGCCTGTGCGGCCGCCGAGTGCCAAGTATGAACGACCAGTGTCCACGAACTTGCTGGTCATCACACGGTTTGTTCCGGACGATGAGATAGCGGCAAAGACTCCAAGTTCTGGAGACCAGGAAACACCAACCCAGTTGTTTAATTGCGCAGCCGCGCGCCCAGTCCAGTTGAGGCCATCAGGGGAGGTTATGATGCGATTTGTAGCGCTGCCAACTGCTACAAAGAGGTGCAGTTCCGGAGACCAGGTAACAGTATAACCAAAGCCAGCTGTAATAGTATGCGAGGTCCAAGTAATCGCATCGGTGGATGTTATTATTTTATTACCATCCTGTGTGACAATAACAAACATACCCAATTCTGGTGACCAGGTAATATTTTGGTATGTCGTAAGCCCTCCTCCATTTGTGCGGGTGATCCAGCTAACTCCATCGGGGGACGTCATAATGTTACTGGAAATACTTTGCGCCACTGCCACAAAGAGATTGAGTTCAGGGGCCCAGACGATACTTGTCCACGCACTCGTTGAAGACTGAGTCTGGGATGTCCAGGTGACTCCGTCCGGAGAAGTCATGACACGGTTTGTTCCGGTTGAGGCTACGGCTACAAACTTGGATAGTTCAGGTGACCAGGTCACCGCAACCCAACCACTCGCTTCAGATGCAGCCTGTGACACCCAGGTAATACCATCATATGATGTCATCACACGATTTGTTCCGTCACTAGAGACGGCAACGAATATATTTTTCTGTGGCGACCAAACAATGCCTGCCCAGTTATTGGCCTCAGGAACCGTGCGCGACGTCCAGTTGATACCATCCGGCGAAGTCATAATACGACTGGTTCCGACTGCAGCAAAAAGTCCGAGCTGTGGTGACCACGTGATAGCTTTCCACGAAGCCGATTCATCTGTGGAAGAACGTGCTGTCCAGGTTGTCACAGTCGTACTTGCAGTACTCGTGGAGATGTTCTTATTCAAAACAGTCCTGTATCCATCCGATCCAGTAAATACGAGTCTGCCTGATACGTGTTCGAAAGCTCCGATGCTGGTGGTGCCAAGAGAGGTACCTGCATCTATAGCAAACGAAGGAACGCTTGCAGTACCAGCTGCTATATGAAGTTTTGCAACTGGTGTCGTTGTACCAATGCCGATCAATCCTGCCTGAGTGATGCGCATGCGCTCATTTGCTGCAAGCGTGCCGCCTGTGTGGAATTTTATAATCGCGTTTGTATTTGTTGTGCTTGCGGTACCGATAGTAAGACCCGCATCAGATGAATACAGGTAGGAATCATTTGCTCCTGAGATAGTATATGCCGGATCATTATATCCTGAACTATTTATACCAAGGTCGACATAGTACTGACTGTCTCCACCCAAGTTATTGGTAGCAACCCAATCGCTTGATGCACTTCCTCCATTTGAAAGGTTCTGTATATTTGCCTGAAGATATGAATTGAAAGATCCCCCAACCGTAAGTGGTGAATTCGGCAAAGCACTTCCTGATCCGAGTATAAGATTTCCACTTGAATCAACTGTAAGCACAGTCGACGTAGCAGAGGCTGTCGAGGTTGAAATGGCAAAAAGCGGAGATGTTCCGTTTGAAGCACCTGAAATGGAGAGACGTGCAAAAGGGCTACTTGTACCAATACCGATATTCGAACCTGATATATTGAGTATTGATTGACTGTTTACTGCATTTGTTGAAGCGGCGTAATAAGAGAAATATCCGGCTGTTCCGGTATTTACTGTACCTGAACCTCCACCCGCAACATTACCAACACAAGTACCGTTGATGGCGAAACATCCACCAGAGAGGTTTATTCCATTTGCGAACGTGGACGACGCTAGAGTTGATGTGATATTGAGCGCATTTGCTTGGACTCCCCAGGCAAATGTAGAAGTTGCTGTCGTCGAGGTGGCAATGATATACGAAGTGCGTAGATAATCATCAACAACAGCTTTGCCTGCAACTGACAGGGTGGCATATGGTGAGGTGGTGCCGATACCTACACCAAGGTTAGTTACTCCTCCTGAGCCATCGGACTTTCCAAAGATCGTCAGGATAGGGTTTGAATCGAGAGATGCGCTATAACTTTCGACTGTACCTGAACCAGCATTCACAACTGGAAGATCAGCCCAAGAAACAACACCGGCATCTGTCTCAAAATTGAATGCGCCAGTCTCAAGCGAACCGATAGAAGTGACGCCTGTAGTCAGATCATAGACCAAACCACCGTTACCTACGTTGAGACCGCCGGCAAAAGTGGAGGTGGCTGTAGTTGAGGTTGCAGCAAAGATATTAGCAACAACTCCGGATGCCCCGGCAACTGACAAAGCGGCATATGGTGAGGTGGTGCCGATGCCTACATTACCAGTAGTGTAGTAAATATCAGAGCCTGCAGTGGTCCACTGTGAAGATCCCGAACCTCCGCCAACACAGGTGTTGTTGATCGAGAAACAGCCACCAGAAAGATTGATGCCGTTTGCAAAGGTGGATGTAGCTGTAGTTCCAGTGACGTTGAGGGCGGTTACCTGTATACCCCACCCAAATGTCGAAGTTGCTGTGGTCGAGGTCGATACTATGTATGATGTTCTCAAATAGTCATCAATAACAGCTTTGCCGGCAACTGAAAGACGGGCATATGGAGTAGTTGTACCGATGCCAACAAAACCAGCAAATGTAGAAGTTGCCGTAGTCGAGGTGGCGATGATGGCGGCTACAGTAGGAGTTGTAGTCACTCCGAGCGAACCGGTGCCAGTCCAGTATGCAAAGGTATTGTTAATGCCTGTACCTGAAATTGTTCCTGAACCACCGCCACCGATACAGATTCCTGTAATCGAGAAACATCCACCCGCCAGATCAATACCTCGAGCAAAGGTCGATGTAGCAGTTGTGCCGGTCACATTCAAGAAGGTGGTTTGGATGCCTGCACCAAATGTGGAGGTTGCCGTACCCAAGATAGTGGTTGTTGCGGTGGTGCCGACATAGAGAGCGTTGTATACCGACTCCATAGTTGATGAAGCACGTGAGAACTGCTGCAGACCTGTCCAGATGTTTGCATTTGCAACATTGAGCGAAGCGGCACCGTTAGCATATGAAAGTCCTCCACCAAAGGTAGTTGTAGCCGTCCAGGTTGGTACACCATTGAGGAGTGAGAGGACATTACCTGCAACACCGGCAGAAGTGGTGGCAAGAGCTCCTCCACCATTACCATACAAGAGTGAGCCGGCCAAGATATTACTCCAGCCAGTGCCACCGTAGAAAGTGCTGAGAGTCGATGAAGCAGAGACTGCTCCACTCACAGCCTGGAGTGGTCCATTCAATGAACCGACTGAAAGACCATTTGTGCCCGAGACAGTAAGTGCGGTTGTTGAAGCGTATGGGAACGTGGAGGCGGTAGTGGTGGTGGCGATAAAGTAACCCGCAAGAGCACTATTGCCGAGGGCTGATGAACCTTCGACAGAGAGTTTGGCATATGGAGAGGTAGTGCCGATGCCTACATATCCCCGATCATCCAATCTCATTTTTTCAGTCTCGAACTGTGAGCCTGCAGTCTTGGTTGAAAAGATAAGCACACCCTTGGCATTATTACCTGTGCCAGTTGTGTCTGTAATTGCACTTCCGAAACCTCCGGTGTTGATATAGTTACCCACACTGTCTTTCAAAGAAAATGTAAGCGATACCTGGTCACCCACAACGGCACTAGAGTTATCTCTCCTGAGGAGCATGGCGTTTTTGTTAATACCGTCACCTGCGGCTGTTCTTTCAAAAACAATAGGCGATCCAGAGTCAACAACATACAGCTTGCTCAGGACCGTAGATGTACCCACTGACATAAAGCCATTAGAAGAAATACTCAGTGCAGTGGTGGTACCCGTACCGCCTGTTGAAGAGGCTATAGATAGAAGCGCGGATGTTCCGCCAGTGCTCAATATATCGAGCTTTGCAAGCGGAGAAGTTGTACCGATACCCACGCTTCCACTACTATTCCAGATACCTGATCCAGGGAAATATGCTGAACCCGAGACTGTCAGAGCTGTAGTTGAAGCGTATAGGAATCTAGAAGCAGTAGTCGAGGTGGCGATGATGGCGGCTACAGTAGGAGTTGTAGTCACTCCGAGCGAACCGGTGCCAGTCCAGTATGCAAAGGTATTGTTAATGCCTGTACCTGAAATTGTTCCTGAACCACCGCCACCGATACAGATTCCTGTAATCGAGAAACATCCACCCGCCAGATCAATACCTCGAGCAAAGGTCGATGTAGCAGTTGTGCCGGTCACATTCAAGAAGGTGGTTTGGATGCCTGCACCAAATGTGGAGGTTGCCGTACCCAAGATAGTGGTTGTTGCGGTGGTGCCGACATAGAGAGCGTTGTATACCGACTCCATAGTTGATGAAGCACGTGAGAACTGCTGCAGACCTGTCCAGATGTTTGCCGTAGTAAAATCAAAGCCAAAGGCTCCAGTTCCGGAGTTGTACGTAACTGGTGAAGTTCCTGAGAATGCCCCTCGAGCGAGGGTGTTGCTGTAATACTTGCGCGCAGAGTTCGAACCTTCTGTAAGTGCGTCGGTTGTCGTGCCCGCGAAACTTCCGGAGAACAAATATGTGGAGTAATACTTTCGGGCTGCGTTAGTACCCTCAGCCAAAGCATCTGTAGTTGTAGCAGCGAGAATTGTAGAGAAATTATATGCGGTCAGATATTTGTTATTTGTTCCCTGTGCAAGTGCGTCAGTGGTTGTGCCGGCGAGAGAATTGGAGAACAAGTAAGTTGAGTAATACTTCCTCGAAGCACTGGAGCCTTCGGTAAGGGCATCGGTTGTGGTTGCTGAGAAGAAAGTATAGAAAGGAACACCAAATGAAAGGTTTGCCAACGTTGTAATGTTTGGAAGCGAAGTTGTGGCGGAGAGTGCATTATCAAAACGAGTCTGAGTGAAGTATTTATTATTTGAACCTTCAGCAAGAGCGTCCGTAGTTGTTCCACTAAAGTAGGTGTAAAAAGGAACTCCGAAGGAAGTAAGCTGAGTTGCTGGCAAAGAGAGGTTTGCTAACGTCGTAATATTTTGAAGTGAAGTTGTCGCCGACAAACGGTTATCGAACAGCGTATTAGACCAATACTTGTTGGTTCCTCCTTGTACCAACGCATCAGTTGTGGTTCCAGCCAAACTTCCAGAGAATAGATACGTTGAGTAATACTTACGGGCAGCGTTTGTCCCTTCTGCAAGAGCGTCCGTGGTTGTAGCTGAGAAATATGTGTAGAAAGGAACTCCGAAACTAGTCAGCTGAGTAGCTGGAAGAGAAAGATTGGCTAACGTCGTAATATTCTGCAGAGACGTTGTAGCTGACAAGGTATTGTCAAAGCGAGTCTGAGTGAAATATTTATTATTCGAACCTTCGGCAAGTGCGTTCGTGGTTGTGCCTGCCAAGCTATTTGAGAATAGGTAGGTTGAGTAATATTTTCGCGCTGCGTTAGTGCCTTCAGCCAAGGCATCCGTTGTAGTTGCAGCAAGAATGTTCGAGAAGTTATATGCATTCAAATATTTATTGGTAGTACCTTGTACCAAAGCATCTGTTGTGGTGCCTGCCAAGCTATTTGAAAACAAATAGGTTGAGTAATACTTTCGAGCCGCATTCGTACCTTCTGCAAGAGCATCCGTGGTTGTAGCTGAGAAATATGTGTAGAAAGGAACGCCGAATGATGTAACCTGAGAAGCTGGCAATGACAAATTGGCCAGGGTCGTTATATTTTGTAATGAAGTTGTAGCCGACAAACGATTGTCGAACAATGTATTTGACCAGTATTTATTCGTCCCTCCCTGCACAAGAGCATCGGTAGTTGTTCCAGCAAGTGAACCGGAGAACAAATATGTCGAGTAATACTTACGGGCTGCATTAGTACCTTCAGCAAGTGCATCCGTTGTAGTCGCAGCAAAGATATTTGAGAAGTTGTAAGCGGTTAAATACTTGTTGTTTGTGCCCTGAGCGAGTGCGTCAGTGGTGGTGCCGGCAAGAGATCCTGAGAAGAGATATGTCGAGTAGTATTTTCTTGAAGCACTTGAGCCTTCCGCAAGAGCGTCAGTCGTGGTTGCACTAAAGTAGGTGTAAAAAGGAACGCCAAATGAGGTCAGCTGAGTTGCTGACAAAGAGAGGTTTGCTAACGTCGTAATATTCTGCAGAGACGTTGTAGCTGACAAACGGTTGTCGAACAACGTATTTGACCAATACTTGTTGGTACCTCCTTGTGCGAGAGCGTCTGTTGTGGTGCCAGCAAGAGAACCTGAGAACAAGTAAGTTGAGTAGTATTTACGAGCAGCGTTAGTACCCTCAGCAATAGCGTCCGTTGTAGTTCCAGCCAAAATATTCGAGAAGTTATATGTATTCAAATATTTATTGGTAGTTCCTTGAGCGAGAGCGTCTGTTGTTGTGCCGGCCAATGATCCAGAGAAGAGATAGGTGCTGTAATATTTTCGCGCTGCGTTAGTACCCTCAGCAAGAGCGTCCGTGGTTGTAGCTGAGAAATATGTGTAGAAAGGAACTCCGAAACTAGTCAGCTGAGTAGCTGGAAGAGAAAGATTGGCTAACGTCGTAATATTCTGCAGAGACGTTGTAGCTGACAAGGTATTGTCAAAGCGAGTCTGAGTGAAATATTTATTATTCGAACCTTCGGCAAGTGCGTTCGTGGTTGTGCCTGCCAAGCTATTTGAGAATAGGTAGGTTGAGTAATATTTTCGCGCTGCGTTAGTGCCTTCAGCCAAGGCATCCGTTGTAGTTGCAGCAAGAATGTTCGAGAAGTTATATGCATTCAAATATTTATTGGTAGTACCTTGTACCAAAGCATCTGTTGTGGTGCCTGCCAAGCTATTTGAAAACAAATAGGTTGAGTAATACTTTCGAGCCGCATTCGTACCTTCTGCAAGAGCATCCGTGGTTGTAGCTGAGAAATATGTGTAGAAAGGAACGCCGAATGATGTAACCTGAGAAGCTGGCAATGACAAATTGGCCAGGGTCGTTATATTTTGTAATGAAGTTGTAGCCGACAAACGATTGTCGAACAATGTATTTGACCAGTATTTATTCGTCCCTCCCTGCACAAGAGCATCGGTAGTTGTTCCAGCAAGTGAACCGGAGAACAAATATGTCGAGTAATACTTACGGGCTGCATTAGTACCTTCAGCAAGTGCATCCGTTGTAGTCGCAGCAAAGATATTTGAGAAGTTGTAAGCGGTTAAATACTTGTTGTTTGTGCCCTGAGCGAGTGCGTCAGTGGTGGTGCCGGCAAGAGATCCTGAGAAGAGATATGTCGAGTAGTATTTTCTTGAAGCACTTGAGCCTTCCGCAAGAGCGTCAGTCGTGGTTGCACTAAAGTAGGTGTAAAAAGGAACGCCAAATGAGGTCAGCTGAGTTGCTGACAAAGAGAGGTTTGCTAACGTCGTAATATTCTGCAGAGACGTTGTAGCTGACAAACGGTTGTCGAACAACGTATTTGACCAATACTTGTTGGTACCTCCTTGTGCGAGAGCGTCTGTTGTGGTGCCAGCAAGAGAACCTGAGAACAAGTAAGTTGAGTAGTATTTACGAGCAGCGTTAGTACCCTCAGCAATAGCGTCCGTTGTAGTTCCAGCCAAAATATTCGAGAAGTTATATGTATTCAAATATTTATTGGTAGTTCCTTGAGCGAGAGCGTCTGTTGTTGTGCCGGCCAATGATCCAGAGAACAAATACGTCGAGTAATACTTCCTCGTTGCACTTGAACCTTCAGCCAAAGCGTCAGTCGTGGTTGCACTAAAGTACGTATAGAAAGGAACTCCAAAACTAGTTAACTGAGTCGCTGGAAGTGAAAGATTTGCCAACGTTGTGACGTTTGGTAACGATGTTGTGGCTGAAAGTGCATTATCAAAACGAGTCTGAGTGAAGTATTTATTTGATCCCTCAGTCACATCGGTCGTACTCAGACCAAGAGAAGAAGTGGCAAGTTGCTGCCACCCACCTCCTGCGTAAGTACCGATAAGAAGCCCGGCAGCAACAGGATTGGAAATGCCAGTTCCGCCCCTGCCAGCAGCCAATGTTCCTGTCCAAACTGGAGTGAAGGTATGCACATTTCCGCTTGATGTGATCGTAAGTTGAATATTTGTATCTGAAGAAGTTGCAAACGTCTGAGAAGAGCCTGTCTGGAAAGATGAATACTGGGCCCCCAAAGATGTGATTCCCCCTCCGGCACCAGCATCAGCTCCGCACGAGAACCTTCCATTAGCCCAGAGGATTTTATCTGATGAACCAGCACACGAAGGAAGACCGGCTCCGTACAAATATGTACCCACATCTATTCCACGAGCCAGAGTGACGCCGCTGGAGAATGTTGAAGTGGCGGTTGATTCACCGAAGATCGTAGTCGTTGCAGTACCTCCTACATAGAGACCATTGTAAACCGATGCGATCGTAGAAGACGCACGCTGGAATTGCTGGAGAGCTGACCAACTGTTAGCTGTGGTGAAGTCAAAACCAAAAGCACCTGTTCCGGAGTTGTACGTAACTGGTGATGATCCCGAGAATGCTCCACGTGCAAGCGTGTTGCTAAAGTACTTTCGTGCCGAGTTTACTCCTTCAGAGAGAGCGTCGGTCGTGGTTGCAGCTAAGATTGTTGAGAATGTGTATCCAGTTAGATATTTATTATTTACACCCTGCGTCAATGCATCAGTTGTAGTTCCTGCCAAAATATTTGAGAAGTTGTAAGCCGTCAGGTACTTGTTGTTTGAACCTTGAGCAAGGGCATCCGTGGTTGTGCCTGCCAATGAACCGGCAAACAGATATGTCGAATAATATTTGCGAGCGGCATTTGTTCCTTCAGCAAGAGCATCTGTCGTGGTTGCACTGAAGTATGTATAGAACGGAACACCGAATGAAGAGAGTTGCGAGGCGGGAAGGGAGAGATTCGCCAATGTTGTGACGTTTGGCAATGATGTCGTAGCTGAAAGTGAGTTATCAAACCTTGTTTGTGTGAAGTATTTATTATTCGAACCTTCTGCAAGGGCGTTTGTGGTTGTACCTGCGAGAGAACCTGAGAATAAATAGGTTGAATAATACTTTCGGGCTGCACTTGTTCCTTCAGCAAGTGCATCTGTCGTAGTGGCGGCCAGAATATTTGAGAAATTATACGCGTTCAAGTACTTGTTGTTGGTTCCCTGTGCTAATGCATCAGTTGTCGTACCCGCAAGTGAACCCGAGAACAGATATGTCGAGTAGTACTTTCTTGAAGCACTTGCACCTTCTGTAAGCGCATCGGTTGTCGTTGCTGAGAAGAAGGTATAGAAAGGAACACCGAAGGAGGTAAGCTGGGTGGCTGGCAAAGAGAGATTGGCGAGTGTCGTGATATTTGACAATGAAGTTGTGGCCGACAAAGCATTGTCAAAACGAGTTTGTGTGAAGTACTTGTTGTTTGAGCCTTCAGTAAGTGCATTAGTCGTTGTTCCAGCCAAACTTCCAGCAAAGAGATATGTGGAGTAATACTTACGAGCCGCATTTGTTCCTTCAGCAAGTGCATCTGTGGTCGTAGCAGCTAAGATGCTTGAAAAATTATATGCATTCAGATATTTATTATTTGTTCCCTGCGTAAGTGCATCTGTTGTTGTACCTGCCAAGCTATTTGAAAACAAGTAGGTTGAGTAATACTTCCTTGCTGCGCTCGAGCCTTCAGCAAGAGCATCTGTCGTTGTAGCACCAAAGAACTGGTAGAACGGTGTACCAAAATTTGTCTGGTTTCGAGCATCAGAGTAATAAGTTCCCTCTTGACCATCAAATGTGCCCGTCCAATTGCCGGAAGTATCAAGAACTACATTACCATTTGTATAGGTGAGACCTGCACCAAAAGTGGTTGTAGCTGTCCAGGTAGGAACTCCATTCAAGAGTGATAGAACATGACCGGCAGTTCCTGCAGATGTCGTTGAGAGTGCTCCGGAACCATTTCCATAAGGGATTGCTCCGGACTGTATAGCTGCCCAACCTGTACCACCATTTGAAACATTGAGAACTCCGGCGAGAGTGATTGCGCCTGCACCTGTGATCGGACCGCCGGTAGTGGTCAACCCTGTCGTTCCTCCAGAAACATCAACAGAAGAAACACTGCCCCCGCCACCTCCCGCTCCTGCACAGGTTCCATTTGGCATTCTGAAACATCCACCACTCAACTGAATGCCATTAGCAAAAGTTGAAGTTGCCGAACTACCCGTAACATTGAGGTACGTTGTCTGGATTCCAGCACCAAAAGTGGAAGTTGCAGTTCCGAGAATTGTTGTTGTTGCAGTAGTTCCAACATAGAGACCATTGTAAACCGATGCAATCGTAGAAGATGCACGCTGGAATTGCTGTAGAGCAGACCAGCTATTTGTTGTTGTGAAATCAAATCCGAATGCACCAGTTCCAGAGTTGTATGTAACTGGCGAGGTTCCTGAGAAGGCACCTCGAGCTAGAATATCACTGTAGTATTTACGAGAAGCATTCGCTCCTTCTGCAAGTGCGTCAGTCGTAGTCGCCGCTAGAATGGTCGAGAATGTGTAGGCGGTAAGGAATTTATTTGTTGCACCTTGTGCAAGTGCATCAGTGGTCGTGCCTGCAAGAATATTCGAGAAGTTGTAGGCGGTCAGGTACTTATTGGTTGCACCCTGAGGAATGGCGTCGGATGTAGTACCTGCGAGAGAATTAGCAAACAAATAGGTCGAGTAATACTTTCTTGAAGCACTTGAACCTTCGGCAAGCGCATCAGTCGTGGTGGCTGAGAAATATGAGTAGAAAGGAACTCCAAACGAAGAGATCTGGGTTGCAGGAAGTGACAAATTTGCCAGGGTCGTTATGTTTGGAAGTGAAGTCGTAGCTGAAAGTGAGTTGTCAAAACGAGTTTGAGTGAAGTATTTGTTATTTGAACCTTCGGCGAGGGCGTTTGTCGTCGTACCTGCCAACGAACCAGCAAACAAGTAAGTCGAGTAATATTTACGAGCCGCGTTTGTTCCTTCAGTGAGCGCATCTGTTGAAGTGGCTGCAAGGATGGTTGAA
>JAZKAW010000014.1:9932-10628 GCA_040388945.1 Patescibacteria group bacterium | reverse complement strand
AAGCCGTAAGATATTTGTTATTTGTTCCCTGTGCCAAAGCGTCAGTGGTTGTGCCGGCAAGACTCCCTGAGAACAGGTATGTGGAATAATATTTATTAGTTGACCCCTCTGCCAGAGCGTTTGTGGTGGTCGCACTAAAGAACTGGTAGAACGGAACGCCGAATGAAGTCAATTGCGAGGCCGGAAGCGAAAGATTAGCGAGTGTCGTTATGTTTGGAAGTGAAGTTGTTGCTGAAAGTGAATTATCAAATCTCGTCTGTGTAAAATATTTATTGTTCGAACCTTCAGCGATAGCATTCGTGGTTGTGCCAGCAAGAGATCCTGCAAAAAGATATGTACTGTAATATTTACGCGCTGCGTTAGTACCCTCAACAAGTGCATCCGTTGTGGTAGCTGCAAGAATATTCGAGAAATTATAAGCGGTCAGATATTTGTTATTTGTTCCTTGAACTAGGGCATCAGTCGTTGTTCCTGCCAATGAATTTGAGAACAAATACGTGGAGTAGTACTTTCTTGAGGCACTTGAACCTTCAGTAAGCGCATCGGTAGTTGTGGCTGAGAAATACGTGTAGAACGGAACCCCGAAAGAAGAAATCTGGGATGCAGGAAGTGACAAATTGCTCAAAGTTGTTACGTTTGGCAGCGAGGTTGTGGCAGAAAGTGCATTGTCGAAACGTGTCTGAGTGAAGTATTTAT
>JAZKAW010000014.1:0-9922 GCA_040388945.1 Patescibacteria group bacterium | reverse complement strand
TTCAGCAACATCAGTAGTAATCAGACCTAGCGACGAAGTGGCAATCTGCTGGTAACCCCCACCTGCATAAGAACCGAGCAGGATCCCTGCCGCAGCCGGATTATTAATCCCAGTACCGCCCCGACCAGCAGCCAATGTTCCAGTCCAGATCGGGGTAAATGTATGAATGTCTCCAGCCGAGGTGATGGTTAACTGGATATTTGCATCTGAAGAAGTTGCAAATGTCTGGGTGGCGCCAAGCTGTGCTGGAGAATATTGACCATGAAGTGCGGTGATGCCGCTACCCGTTCCTCCCGCATCGACTCCGCATGAGAATCGACCATTGTCCCAAATAAGTTTGTCACCAGATCCGGCACAAGCTGCAAGTCCTGCACCAAAAAGATATGAATTAACATTGAGTCCACGCGTCACATCGATAGCTCCCGAAAAAGTCGATGTGGCATTGTCTCCGAGGATAGTAGTTGTGGCAGTTCGTCCAGAAAAAAGTCCGTTCAAGACAGATGTAACTGTTGTTGAGGCCTGTCCGATAGAAGAACGACCTGAACCATTGACCGACCCTGCAACTTGAGCGAAAGCGGCTGATGTAACTTGCTGACGAGGTGAGAGAGTTTCAAAAGAAGTTCCATTGGAAGAAACTTCTACCTGAAGATAAATGTTCGACGAACTAAAATCGTAGTCCAAAGTGTCTGGATATCCATTTGCGACGTCTCCAATGTTTACATTGAAAACTCCGTGACGGACGGTGGTTCCATATGACGTAGGCGAGACTGGCCAAACCTGACTACCACCCGAAGCACTGCTCCAAAGAGAAAATTTAAAATAATATGTCGTACCAGTGCCTCCAAGAAGGTTGCCGGAAGCATCAGTGAGACGACCTTGGTAACTAAGTATTGATGGAACTCCAGCAGCGTGGGCAGAAAATGGAGAGAGTGTGCAGAAAATTGCTGCAAACGTTAAAAAAATGAGTGCTGCGCGTGCAACACGAGATTCAAAAAGAAAAAACGGCATTTACGTAGGAAATACCTACATATTTTAGCATAATGCCCCACTTGAGTTGTTCACACCCTCGTCCCAAACCGTGGCTCTAAACCTTGAGATATCGGCGAGCTGCAACATAACTTGAAAGTCCACCTAAAATAATGCCTGCTCCGAGGATCAAAATGAAAATTTGACCGAAATTTTGGACGAAATATCGTGACAAAACATTTACGACAAGTTCGAAGTCAGAGGCGATCTGAACACCTGCAAAACGGAGGATAACCGCGTCACTCCAATAGGCAACAATGGCCATGAGAAGCAGAGTTATGATACCCGAAACGATGCCATACATGATTCCAGAGACCACCAAAGGCCCGCGAACATAAATATTGCTTGCACCAACCAGTTTCATGACTGAAATTTCGTCTTTTGATGTGTAAATGATCAGACGAACGGTATTGAAGACCACGATAACTGCAACAATGATCAAAATGATGGCCGCCGCAAAACCAGTTTTTTCTACAGCGGGGATAATCCGACCGAGCCGATCAATGATCAGCTTGTTCTGCTGATAATTTACCTTTTCTACAAGCGGTGTCCCGTCGGCAGCGAGTGGATTTTTGTGTTCGAGGAAATCCGCAATACTGCCATACTGTCCAGGATCTTTTGCTTTGATATTGAGAATAGCGGAAAAGGGATTGTTACCGATCTCATCCAAACCTTGCATGATAAGAGCATTGTCCTGCCACTTTGTTTTGAAATCAGTGAGAACTTGATCACGTGAAATATATTCTACTCGGGCAACTTCTGGCAAAGCTTCAATATCTTTTTTGAGATTAAGAATGTCTTCTTCAGGAGAACTTTGAGTGAAGTATACATTGATATCAACCTTATCTTTTACATCGGCGATGAGGGTTCGCCCAAAGGCGCTGGTGAAGATAAGTGCTCCAAAAACGCTCAACGACAACGTTATTACGACTATGGCTGCAAATGAAAGAAAGCCATTCCTCCAGAAGTTTACGAAGCCTGTGCGTGTTATTCGTTTGAAAGTTGTGAAGATCATTTGATTAGTATAGCAGAATTACAAAATGTACTTGCCGTGCTTATCATCCTTGATCACCTTTCCTTTCTCCATGGTGAGGATGCGGCCACCGACAGTATCGACGACACCTTTGTTGTGCGTAGTGAGAATAACTGTCGTACCAAGGTCATTGATCTTCTGGAGAATGCGAATGATCTCATATGTATTTGTTGGATCCAGATTTCCTGTTGGCTCGTCTGCAACGACGATATCCGGCTGTGTAACGATGGCTCGAGCGATAGCTACACGCTGGCGCTCACCGCCAGAAAGTTCTCCGGGAAAATTCCAAATCTTTGGTTCGATATTTACGAGTTCGAGTACATGGGGAACGTCGGAGGCAATCTCACTATCGCTCCTCCCTGCCGCCTCCATAGCGAAGGCAATATTTTCGTATACGGTCTTGTTGGGAATGAGTCGGTAGTCCTGAAATACAGTACCAATGCGTCGACGAAGCTTGTTCATCTCACGCTTATTGAGCTTGTGAATATTGGCTGATTCCAAATACACCGCCCCGTGAGTTGGCCACTCTTCGGCGATAAGCATCTTCATTAATGTTGTTTTCCCTGCCCCCGATGCACCTACGATTGTGACAAATTCCTTGGGTTCGATGCTGAAAGTAACTGAATCAAGAGCCTTTGATTTGTCTGCATAAATCTTGGAGACTTTGTCGTAGTGGATCATTGATCGATTATAACAGGTATAGGTAATAAAAAAAGCAGTCTCGATCGAGAACTGCCGCTCGGGGCCCACTGAATTACTGGACAAAAAAGTTTTCCGGGGGATCGATGATGTAGATTCGCGCCGAACCCTTCCCGACCGCCGTCCCATCATAGGAACCCGTGAAGACCGGCGAGGCTCCGTCTTGAGCAAACCGGTAATTGATTACATCAGTGCGGCGAGTGTACAGTTTTTCAAAAGTCAGCACGCCATTTTCGAAACGACCATTACGGATTTCTGCATGCCCACAAACGTCATCCACATGACCAATGAAGGATGAGTCGGTCATAGGGCAAAAAACTCCATGGAACGTGTAGAGTCCAGCCCCCTCATAAGCAAGAGGCAACCCATTGTCGGGATTTAGGTTAATCCGCATACCCTCCTGAAGAAACCAACCGTGCACAAAAAGCATCTTTTCCATAAACCGTCATCTCCTATATTGATTGTTATATCTGACTGCCGAGCTCACAATCGCATATCCATAATGAAAAATCAATCACTACAGCTCCTTCTCCGCCTCAATAAATTCATCAATCTCCCCTTCCAGGACCTTATCAACTTGCGAAGTCTCTACGTCTGTTCGATGATCTTTCACCATCTTGTAAGGATGTAGCACATACGAACGAATCTGATTTCCCCATTCAATAGAGGTGGTCGAACTGATCTGCATTCCCTTTTCTTTTGCGATACGGGCTTCTTCCATACGTTTCCATAATTTTCCACGCAAAATATCGAGAGCCTTTTCACGATTTTGAGCCTGCGAACGTTCTGAGGTGACATGAACGGAGAGATTGGTTGGTTTGTGCAGGAGTCGTATGGCCGTCTCTCTTTTGTTAACATTTTGACCTCCGGGACCACCTGATTTTGCAATACTTATTTCCAAATCGCTCTCGGGAATAACCATATCGTCCGCTGAAACTTTCTCAAATTTTGGAATAACTTCGACCAATGAAAAAGAAGTGTGGCGCTTTTTATTTGAATCAAAAGGAGAGACGCGCACCAAACGGTGAACACCTGACTCGTTTTTTAGAGATCCGTAGACATTTTTTCCGTTGATTTCGATAGTAATGTTACGATAGCCACCGTGGTCGTTGTCGTTGCTATGGATCACATTCCATCCCCAACCCTTGGCATCAGAATATTTGCGATACATGCGGACGAGCATGCCAGAAAAATCTTCGGCATCGTCGCCGCCTGCACCAGAAAGAACCGTGAGGATGGCGTCACCTTTGTCATACTTGCCGATGCCCTCAAGACTATCTTTGAGATTTTGATGCTCTTTGAGTTTTGCCTGAGCCCTGTCTTTGTCACTCCAAAAATCTCCTGAAGCCATCTCGGCTTCGAGTTCTGCTATCTTTTGGATGATTTCGTCTTTATTATTTTGAGCCATATTATTGATGATGGTATTTCTCACCTTTTAATATACTATATGCGCGATATATTTGTTCGATGAGGATCAGTCTGACAAGTTCGTGTGGGAAAACCAACTTTGAAAGTGACCAAGTATAATTTGCTCGTGTTTTTATCGTTTCATCAACACCATAAGCACCACCAATGATGAACACGAGCCGCGGCGTGCTTTCATTCAATCTTTTTTCAATGAATTGGGAAAATTCAACCGATGACCACTCTTTTCCTCGTTCATCCAAAAGTACGACGACATCTTTTTCCAATATGGCGTTAAGAATGGCGCTCGCTTCCTCTTTGGCATTTCGGCCGTGCGGTATTATTTTCCAATCTAATGAAGTGTAATGGGAGATGCGTGATTCGTAATCCAAAAGAGAAGCCTGAAAATCAGTACTGGACTTACCTGTTGCTAGTATAAGAATTTTCATCGAGAGCCAAAGGCCGGGATCGAACCGGCGACCCTCCCCTTACGAAGGGGATGCTCTACCAACTGAGCTACTTTGGCGCAAGCGATTTGGGTGCAAATCGGGAGCGGGACTCGAACGTAGATCGAACTAAAGCATTGGAAATAGGGCTAAAAACCATTTGGAAACGAATCGACCCATCAGATCCGATCTTTGATTTCTATCCCTTCACCGACAAACGTTGGAAATACCATCCATGCCGGCGCAGAGGGAGATTTGTCTCTCCGAGGGATATGAACTTCTAATTCCGTCTAGTGTGTGCTCATGGTAACAAAGGTATCCTCTCATTTCAAATCCACGAAATGTCCGTGGATGCACAATTAACAAAAAGCGCGTGTAACCCGGAGATTGCACGCGTTACTTAATTCCGAAACTCTTGAGGCTCCACAAGGATCCAATAATCCTCCGGCCAGATCCTGGACTCATTCAACTCAACCAAGACTTCTTGCCACCTGTCACTTGACCACTTTAGCCCGCGGACAATAGGAACACCATTGCACCCACCATAGATCGTGCCCCCAAACACAACTGCTGACACATTCTTCCAATCGTCTGGGATGAGGTGCTGATGCTCCGACTTATACAAGTGATCCAACACCGTTGCAGGAAAAACGTGTGACTTGAAAATGAACTCACGCCACTCCTCTCCTTTGATCTTCCTCCCACCAAGAGAAACGCATGTGAGGCTGGTTTTTTCAGAATCCCACTTTCTTATACCTCTGCTGCGAAATGGCGGTTGTTGATTTTTTGGTAGAGGTGCAAACCCACAATGAGAGGGGTTTGCGTCACAATCAATCATTCCTTCAATCGGCACAATGCGGGCAACACCGCGCAGACATGAGAGAACTTCCTCACACAGCTTTCTACTCCCTGTCAGCTTTGAGAAATCTTCGATTTCCCATGCTGCTTTTGCCGCAGTAATTGCGAGCTGATGTGCCGCTCCACAACCGAATTCAGACGCTTTCATTGAACTTATCCTTTTCTTTGACATATCCTCTTACGAGGACTTATCAGTTTTGTTGTGCTGTTCGTCTTCCGACGGGCATGACCACACGGTTCGCCCCAGCAGAATGCGTTCAAATAAGCGCATTCTGCCAAGGCGAATGATGTAAGAGGACTTCTAAATCAGTTTTACCATGTGTTCATAATCCTGTACAGATGATTGCTCCCTCCGCATTCCGCCTGATAATTCCCTTCTTCATAAGCCCATCGAGAAAACGGTGACCTGAACGTGAAGATAATAAACCAAGAGCTTTGGTGATTTCTCTAATTGATGGCGATCGGCCTTTGGCATTTGCTTCCTTGATCAGATTCAACACGACTAGTTCACGCTCCGTGAAGCGCCGCACACTTCCCCAAACCTCGGAGGCCAGAAGGTATAGGATTACCCGCTGTGCCATCGCCCTCGCTTCGGCTTCATTACAGGAATGGTCCAGTTCCTGTTCGCAGATCCTTCTGAATTCTTGAATGTCTTCGGGTGTAAACATTCGGAGCACCTTACCAAAGAAGAAGGACGCGTACAATCACCCAAGGATCGAACCGCCGCATTTAATAAAAAGTGGGAAATTTAAAAGTGTTTACCTAAGTACTCTCTGTTTACCGTCCGAGTACTGGTATTCGCATTTTTGCAGGTAAACACCGACTTAGGGAATTGAAAAGACCGCTTCAGTGAGCGGCCTTTTCAGAAGTGCATTCTTGCCAATTTGGCAACTTGAGCCAAGATCCGGGATCGAACCGGAGACCTCGCCCTTACCATGGGCGTGCTCTACCAACTGAGCTATCTTGGCGTCTTTCAAAAACTTTCAAAAGAGTTGTTGCATGATAGTACATTAACTGGAGATTTTCAATGAAAACTTGCCAAAACTGATAATTTGTGGTAGGAATCAGTATAGAAAAACTGAAACAAGCAAACCAAGGAAAACGAAAGTGAGACTCTATGAAAATCAAATGCGCAGTGCTGTGCTGGTTGGTTTTTGCTGTGAGTGTGGTGGCCCAAACAAGTCCATCGCTCCGCATCACCAAGACAAACCAGTCAGTCGTCCTCAAATGGGATTCGGTATCCGGAGTCAACTACTCCGTGCTGCAATCCTTCAACCTCAACCTTCTCACGTGGAATACGGTGACCAACGTCACCGCAACAAGCTCCACGGCGCGAATTACCCTACCGGTTGATTCTGCGGGAATGGGATTCTATCGGCTCAGCAATGAGCTGTCACCTCTCCGAGTGGAGATCTCCCTTACGAACGGTACCCAACTTCAGGGTACCGCGAGTATCGGCTTCACTGCTGTGGCTCAAAATGCCAACGCGGTGTATGCAACTCTTCGGGCATGGACCAATGGGGGCAAGACCAATACCCTTGCCGTTATGGACTTACGCGAGAGGCCAACGAATTCTGTGGAACTCGACACTACTCGTCTCGTCACGAAAGTGCCCCACTACCTCCAACTCGAGGTTGCTGATAACTTTGGCAACGCTTACACCGGGGAAAATGCCCGATGGGCCTTGAGCCAGCCAGTTATGGTCATCCCGACCAACGCCATCTCGCTCATTCACAAGGATGTAATTGGATGGAACTTCGCAGCAAACCTCGTCTCAGCCTCAACAACTGGGACATGGTCCTGTATCGCAAGTAACGCGGCACTAAGCAACTACTGGTCCGGCACCCTGGGGTCTACAAGCCCCATCCGTATCCGTGATACGGTCACGGACTTCTCTCACTCGTATCCCGGGGATACCATCACGGTGTACCTGGAAACAGTGTCTGGAGGAGTGACCACCAGGTTGGTGCGGACGATCCCAGTAGATCGTCGTCCAATGATTCAAGAATCGTTGGTGATCGGTCAGGTGGGATATCTCACAAACTCGGATGGTGTGAACGGTGAACTCTACGCGCTGGAGAATAGGTTCTTGAGTGATTTTCAATCATTGGGTTCGGGCCATTTCCGACTCGCATCGCAATCTCACTCGAGTTATCCGAGCTCATGGAACTCACTCTCGCTCAATCCGTCGCTCTGGAACACTGCACGACAGTATCTGAACGGAGGATTTGGGCCTGTTGCCGATCGGATGTTCGTCTGGTCACCCGGATTCACACCGCTTCTCGGCGACACGAATTACAACCTCAGTGTTGGGTTCCTGGAGGCCATGTCACCTTCCAACCGCATGAGCTTCGCAGCCCTCTCAGGATGCAATAGTACGGCGGTAAGGAGTTTGGTCTGGCCTGATCAGGTCGAAAGAAGTGAACTCTTTGAATGGGGACTCAATCCCCGACTTGGTCTGTCCTGGAAAGGATATCCATTCAGCCAGAGTTCGACTACCATTTCACAATGGGAAAGAACTTTCTGGAATAAGTTCAATTCAAAGTGGTTCCAGGTGGACGGACTTGGCCTGGGTATGTTCACGGCTTCAGAAGCCATCCAAGATGCTCGTACCTTGGAGGACGGGGTCACAGAAAATCCGATGTTCCCATACTTGGTGGTTGTCGGAACAAAAGAACTCTTTTGCGACGAAGTGTTCCTTACTCCATATATGGACGACTTGTAAGTCCCTCACTATCAAGTGGCGTGTGCTTCGGCACCCGCCTCTTTTTCTTTCCGCATTTGACCTTGACAAGTCATATTTACGGCGTAGAGTTAATTTTGAACCAGTCATAACCACAACAACATACAGAGAAGGGAAACAGAACCGATGAAAATCATCATTGCGCTGGCCCTATTGGTCAGCTATTTGGGATTGATGGGCGCAGAGCCCGTCACGTACCCATGGGTGGAGCGAAGCTTGCTTCTACGCGAGATTCCTGACCACGTCTTTTGGTGGAAACCGAATGATCGCGACGAGATTATTCTCTCAACAAACATCATGCGGGAGACTCTCACCGTTTACTACTATCCTGCCAGCCCGTACATAATGGTCGTGACGATCCGCGACTACTATCGAGTTGAGGACGGAGTGAACGAGTTTTACGCCACCAATCAGTTCGTAATCTACGTCAGGGCTGTCGGGCGAGGCGGTGGATTTATTGGCTACACCAATATAGTCCAGATTGACCGCCAACGAGATGCACCTGGGGGTAACCTCATTTCGGGCAGCACGACGGTCGCTGGTATGCGCAATACCGGAGCCAACTCGACTACCTACATGATCAACAACAGCCAAGATCCCGACAAAGCTTACGACACCGAGTTCACCTTTCAGACGAACGCGGGACTCGTGACCCTCAAGGGTCCGCGAGTGCCGGCCGGAGGAATGGTGACCTATGCACCGTCGTTTGCTGATGCTACAGCGAAGCTGAAAAAGAACGTCACACAACTTTCGCTCGTGACGTCCTACTACTACATCCCACTGTCTGAATAATGGAGGAACTATGAAACGAATACTCATATCGATCGCAGTACTGTCAGTCTTGTTAACCCTTCTCCTTCTCCGAAATGACTCTCCTTCTGCGAGTCATTCCGACGAGGAGATTCAGTTCACGGACGCCAGGTCTGCTGAGCCGCCTGCGCACCATGTGCTAAGGCCCCAACAAAGTTCGTTGAGTATCACCCAAACAAGTTGGGTACCAGCGAACTTACCGATGGAACTCGGGTCTAGTTGGCCGTCCATCGAAAATTATGAACGACGGCTCGACTCAGAATTGCCGAACCTGATCTTGGTACCACAGCCGGCTATGCAGGAGGATTTATTCTCGGCATTGCACGCTGGTAAGGAAATTGACCCTACCAAGGCAGACCAGGCACTTGCAGAGTGGGGCAAACCTTCTGCGGAAGAGATTGCCTCGATGACCCGTTCACACGAAGTCGGCGGTCGCATGCGCCAGGCACGCGAACAGTTGAGGGAGAACATCGGCACAAACGCCGACAAGTATCTCAAGTGGAAGGAAAAGGAGCTGGCACCAAAACCGCAAGAACGTTGAATACATTTCGAATTCGCGAGGCCCGCATAGACAATCTAATGTGCGGGCCTTTTTCATCCACAAAAAAGCCGGCCAATGCCGGATCTTTTTTCTTTGCGCGGCCAAGCGGGCTCGAACCGCCAACCTCTCGCGTGACAGGCGAGTGCTCTAACCAGTTGAGCTATGGCCGCAAGTGAGGATCCAAACCGAACGGTCCTCTGTTCGGTTTTGGTCCGAACGCAGCGGCGATATCGTAGCGAAGCGTAGATATGGCCGCACACCTAATGCGGTGTGACTAATGTACCAGAATAGAGCCAAAAAACAAAGGGTGTCGGCGGAAGGGATCGAACCTTCGACCTTGGGCTTATGAGTCCCACGCTCTA
>JAZKAW010000013.1:0-35746 GCA_040388945.1 Patescibacteria group bacterium | reverse complement strand
CTCCTTTAAAAGGACTTTAACACTACCGAGAACCCTTGTCACCGCAAGATTTTGGAGAGGAGGTGTTTCGAAGTGATGTCCCTCCATCAAAAAAACCGCCCCATTTCGAGGCGGCCTTTTGTCTTATCTCGGCCGCAATTTCCTTTTCTGCGACCATGGCCTCCGCCGGCCCGATCTGCTGATCGCCTTATTTGCTTAGTTCCACATTTCTTAATTCCCTGCCCCTACTTTATCTCATAAGTGATCGTCACATTCGAAGTTATCTCCTGTTCACCTGCTGGAATTGACGGAGCAACTGGAGCGGCCTGATTCTTTGCTGACAGATCCATAGCTACACCGCGTGCGTAATATGGCATTGGATAGTTAGTAGAATCGCTAAAATTTGTGATGCGAACAAGTCTTACCCCGAGATCGCGAGCAATATTGTTTGCCTTTGTCTTTGCATCTGCAATAGCCAATGCACGAGCTTCAGATTTTGCCTTCTCGATATCATCTACTGTGAAATTCAGACCCTGAATGTTCTGAACAGATTCGTTACCAATGAGACTAAAGAGTGTGCCCGCCTTGCTAAGATCACGGACCTTGACCTCGACAGCCTGACTCACCTCGTAGCCTGTGAGAATGGACTTGGAAGGTGGACAACTGTACTGAGTACAGACACTGTTCTGGTATTCGTAGTGCGGATTGATGTTGTACGAAAGTGTCTTGATATCTTTGTCTGCAACACCCCCATCTTTGATGGCCTTCAGAGCCGCATCAGTCTTTGCTGTAGCTTTGTCCTGAGCTTCAGCCACTGTTTTGGCGGTTTCGGTCACGGTAAATGAGAAGGTGGCGATATCGGGGATAGATGCTTTCTCTCCCTTGCCGTCGACACTAATAGTATTGAGTACCTGTTCACTCTTGCCGACATATCCGATAGATTTTATTTCTTTAATGGAAAGCACGGCCAAAAAGACAACCAGAAGTGCTCCAACAACGTAAGCCATTTTCCAAACTCTTTCTTGTGAAATATTCATGATTAATTTATCCGTTAACTGATAATCGTACAGTTATGATATAGGTTAATTGAGAACGGGGCAAGAAGAGAATAATAAGTTCATTCAGGGAATCGGCAAGTTAATCCTGCCAAAACAGTCTTGATCAACAATTCTTTGCCTCATCCCTTCACGAACTTATTATTCTCTTCTTTAAACACTCAAATCAACCAAGTTCTCAAACAACGCAAATACAGTCATTGGACCCACTCCCCCAGGGACAGGCGTAATGGCGCCAACAACATCTTTGACTGCATCAAAATCAACATCGCCGACGAGACCGCTGTCAGCAGAACGTGTGATACCAACATCGACAATAACCTGACCGGGCTTTACATGCTCGACTGTAACCAAACCCGGATGACCGGCTGCAACAATAACAATGTCAGCTTTTTGAGTCTCTTTAACAAGATCAGCGGTTGTACGGTCGCAGACTATCACCTCTGCCTTAGCTGCACGACACATGGCTGCAATAGGTTGGCCGACGAGTTTTGAGCGACCAATGATGGTAACAACTTTACCGGCAAGAGAAATGCTGTGATGGTCGAGTAGTTCACGAATGCCGCGTGCAGTGGCCAACATCACTGTACCCTGCCCATCTGCCAAAGCTTTCATATTGAATGAAGTGAGACCATCAACATCCTTTTTAGGATCTATGGCTTCAATGACCTTGTCGGCATCCACGTGTGTAGGCAATGGTAGCTGCACAATGATCCCCTGAACGGTCGGGTCAGTATTGTATGCTTGAACCACCTGAAGCACTTCTTCTTCGGAAGTTGCCTCGGGCATCTTTATATGTTTCTCCTTTACACCGATCTCTTTGGCAAAAGATTTCTTGGCCTTAATAAAAGCCCGGGAATCGGGACGATCCCCTAGTTGAATAATGACGAGTGTCGGCGTCTGCGTCAAAGCAGCGATCTTCTCCAAGAGACCAGGGATGAGAGTAGCACGTGTAGCGCGACCATCGAGAATAGTTGCGGACATAGAAATGAGCATAGCACATCTTTTTCCTGACACATAAAAAATCCCGCAACCGAGGTGGTTGCGAGACGACACAAAAGAGATTACTTCTTCGAAGGCACAGTGATCCTTAGCCTGGCTCCGTATCGGCCGTGGCTGCAGGCTTCAGGATAAGCAGTGCCCAGACCGAACCGTTCGGCAGCTCGAAACCATGTACCGTATCCCATTCGGCCCTCAGGAAAAATGTGGTCGGAAAACACCGTCCACGTATCCATGTCCCAGTACGTTTTCCGGAAATGGAAATTGAGACCGAAGGCAACAATATAATCTCGAGCATTCATGAACCGTTCCGTCGGCTTTCCCAGGTATTCTGACGGCTTGCCCATGGTCGACGTGAGTGGAGTAAGGGAACGCTCGACAACACACACCCGTGGTCTGGCGAGTGAAGCCTGGCTTTTGACCCGCATCAGATGATCAGGTTTCCGCAGTGATCTGATGTCTTGGCCAAGAAGAGCCTTGTTGACCAAATCATCGACGGGTAAACCTGGATCGTAGATAACCAGACACTGCCGGAAAGGCAGTTCAACCGGAAACAAAAAAGATTTCTTCAAGGAAACACTCTTCCCGAAAAACTTCTGAGTGAATTCTTCTGATTCACCCATAGCTTCCTGCAGATTGGTCTCTCGAGACCCGAAGATGGAAGAGGCGGTGGCGAAGGTTGTCGCCTCATCTAAGGTATGTATCATAGGGTCCTTTCCGCAAAATCAGTTACCCGCGACTGGACGGTGGGCTTCTCTTTTTAGAGTCCTGATCTGGCCACTTTATACCCTTTTTACGAGCGCATTTCAATCCTACCTGGACCATCGTGCAAAGATACCTGCAGGTAACAATCGTCCGTCCTGCGATCTCCCTTCTTCTAGGGCAAGTTCCCCAATCTCTACCGTGCCACCAAATTTCTTCTTAAGAGCAAGCAAATTGTTCTCATAGGCGATCGCCGAGTATCCAGCAGAGTATCCATTTATCAAAAAGAAAAGAGGTTTGTCACTCAGGAGCTGCATACAATCATCGATCAAACTCAAAAAACTATCTTCGATCTTCCATAACTGGCTGTCGGGGCCATGACCAAAAGAAGGTGGATCCATAATAATGCCATCATACTTTTTCTCTCGTTTGATCTCGCGCTTCACAAAGGTTGGCACATCTTCGAGTATCCAGCGGACGGGCTTGGCGGTAAGACCAGACAACTCTGCATTTTCCCGCGCCCAATTGACCGCCACCTTGGACCCATCGACATGCACCACATTTGCCCCAGCTTGTGCTGCTGCCAATGTCGCGCCCCCCGTATATGCAAAAAGATTTAATATCTGCGGCCCTTGCGCTTCCCCTTCACCCTTCCAACCCTTCAATCCCTCTCCTATTCGTTCCCTCATCCACGACCAATTCTCGCGCTGCTCAGGAAACAAACCCACATGCTTGAACGTGGTCGGCTTTATCCAAAATTTTAGTCCACCAAAACCGATCTCCCATTTGTCTGGCGTCCCTAGCTTCAATTCCCAATTACTGCCTTTTTCTTCACGACTAAAATACCCGTCTACATTTTTCCATCGCATCGGATCGTTTTTCTTCCAGAGAGCCTGCGGATCAGGACGTGACAAAACTATCTTCCCGAAACGTTCGAGCTTCTCGCCCTCCCCAGAGTCGAGGAGTTCGTAGTCCGGTTCATTACTGGTTATGAGAATGTGGGATGTCTTCATGATGTGATCTCCAACTCAGGAGCGCGATGTGTGTGATATATCCACATCGTCAGTGCAAATAATATAGTAGTGGTGATGGCTGACCCCATACAATAGATGCAGATGGATCTGAGAATGAAGAGCTGCACAACAACAAACCACATAGAGAGAATGAAGGCGGGGATGGAGAGAGCCAAAGTCCACTTGAGAATGGATGGGTTCTTCAGATCAAAATAGGCGAATATTCCAATAAGAAGGATAAGGTAGTAGATCGCTCCACCTAGAGATACTGGCATCCCCGCTATTGTGGAAAACGTACTTGTAAGTACTGCTTCGCAACCGCCAACCGTACATGGCGGAATTTTTCCTTGGAAGTGTTCGATGGTGAGATATGCCGCATCAACAAAACCAAGCAAGGCCACCACGAACAATGTGAGAGTAACCCTAAGGGATACGTGTTTGAGCGGCTGCTTCAATAGCTGCTTTAAAGATTTCATAGTTTGGTTGAGAGATGTTTACTGCTTTTCCGTTGGCAAAAAAGGTTGGCGTGGAGTTTACACCGATAGCGGCGCCGTCCTGATAATCGGTTCGAATCTTGAGCTTACCTTCAGCACCGTCGAGATCGGTAGTGTACTGTGCGGTGTTGAGACCAATCTTGCTTGCGTAACCAGCAAATATCTGACGCGCAGAAATATCTGGAAGTTCAGACCAATCTTTTTGGTTTTCAAACAAGAGGTGGTACATATCCCAGAACTTGCCCTGCTTCCCTGCAGCCTCGGCTGCCTGTGCCGCAAGAGGAGCATTCGCGTGTTGAGGGAGAGGATAATGCCTATAGACAAATCTGACAGTCGACGAAGCTTCCTTTATGAATTTTTCTACAGTCGGATAGAAGATACCGCATGCTGGACACTGGAAATCACTATATTCGATGACTGTAATAGGTGCCGTCGAAGTGCCCAAAACATGATCAGCAGCTGTCACCTCCGGAGGAGTACTAAGTGCGCCAACGGTGGTTGCTGGCTTGTTCATCGCGACGATAAGCCCCCAAACAATCAGAATAAGTACAATAATAAAGCAGATCCAAAAAATAATGCGTTTTGTGTTCATGAAAATAATATAACACGAATCTACAAATGACACACGAATGCCACGTATAGCGCAAAGGGTGAGGCAAGGCGGCAAGAAAGTTCATTCAGGGAATCGGCAAGTTAATCCAGCCAAGATAGTCCTGTTCAACACAGCTTTGCCTCATCCCTTCACGAACTTTCTTGCCGCCTTGCCTTACAACATCTGCGCAAAACTTACCACTGCATACACACCAATCACATTCATCACGAAGGAAACAGGTAGAAGCACAAAAAGTTTTGTCTTTGAAATGCCCATAAGAGCCAGGCCGAGCTCATCGGGCAATGGAGAAGCAATAATGACAGCGCCAATGAGGGGTGCGAGCCATTTCATAAATCCAATATGGAAAGAACTAACGATATGCTTGGCAAGAGAAGGCTTGAAAGCCTCTTTCAGGTCTTTGGAAAACTTGTCTCGAATAAAAAGGAAGAGGAGAAGATCACCACACATTGCTCCCAATGCCCCCCAAAGCGACACGGTGAGTATATTTGCATGCGCACCGATATGTGCCAAAGCTACAGATGCCGGAGCGATCGTGAAGGCAGATGTAAAGAAGACACCTGCAGCAAAACTTGCGAGTTCCTGACCACCCAAAGCCCTGACAATAAGATCAATAAATCCACCACTGGAAAGGAAAATTGCCAGAGCTACACCTACCAAGATATAGAGTACATCCTTTGCAAGTTCATGCCGGGCTTTTGCTCGTGTCATGAGGTTCGAAAATAATGACGCGAAGCAAGTGGTACCAGAAGGAGCCACAACAACACAATGCGGCCCAACCAAGCGATGACGGCCAGAACCTGAAGCGAGACGTAAGGGGCTGTAGAAAAGGCGTAGATGCTGCCGACAAAACTAAGAATAGTGAAGATGACCAAAAGGATCCTGCCCCAGTTTTTAGCTCTGTAGATGAGATAAGCCAAAACTGCCCAGCAAAGGATCACAACCACATGGAGAATGTTTCTATTTACAAATATATTTTGTACTACTCCCTGGATCTGAGATGAAGAATATGAAGGATTTCGAAGCTCGATACTTTGCACCAAGTTTTGTGAGATCTCTTGATGATGTGCAAGGAGAATGAAAAGCATTGCCACATTAATAACAATGAGCACTATCATGCAATAGAGACTCCAGCGTATTTCGCGCGGTTTGTGTTTCATAGGTAAATTATAGCGTCGAGTGAGTGTTTGTGAAAGTGTACACATAATGACGGGCTCAGAGGGATTTTATTACTGCAGTGTTGAAATGGGACATCAAGATCCTATGGGTAATAATCCACCAGGCAGTTCGTCTCTTTTTTGTCGATTATCATTTTTAATTTCTTTCAAATATATGGCAAAGAAAATAGATATGTCACTCCAAGAACTACTTGTTCTGAAACTCCAGGCCCTTTATGATGTTGAAATAGAACTTACCAAAGCACTCCCCAAGATGGCACACAAGGCAGACGATGAAGATTTGCGTGCGGGATTTGAAGAGCACTTTGCGGAGACAGAAGGTCACGTAGCCCGACTGGAAGAATGCTTTCAAATTATGGACGAAAAAGCTTCCAAAACAAAAGTGGAAGCCATACGTGGAATGGTTGCGGATACTGAGTGGGTAATGAAAAATGTCTCAGGTCCGGAAGCTCTCGACGCAACACTCATAGCTTCTGCACAATATGTTGAGAATTATGAAATAGCTGGCTACGCCACTGCTTCGGCCTGGGCTGACTTATTGGGTCTACAGGATATAGCAGAATTGCTCACAGCAACTCTCGAGGAAGAACGAGCTACAAGTGAAAAGTTGACCGAACTGGCTACCGCCAAGATCAATGAACTTGCCATCGCGGACGAAGAAGATATAAAGGAAGCGTCAGGAGAATTGACACGAGTTTCTGCAGACACAGAGGACGAGTAATTTGCCCCTCTCTATGCCACCTTCGCTGCATTTATTACATCCTCTACCCGAAAGAGCGCGAGTCCATAGTGCCAATTATTCTGTGTCGGTTCAGGATTACTCTGTGATCGTGCCTGATAAAACAGATACACAATAGTATCTTTGATAAAAACTGTGGCATGACCATTCTCGCCCGATTCCCACTCTGCATCACGTTCAGAAAGAACGGGTCCAAGGCTGGTATATGTGCCGTCGACAGTAAGGGAATGAGCAAAGAAAACCCGCTGACGCGTCCCTCGCCTTCCTTCTTCGATAAAACAAGTAGCATTCAAAAGAATACTGCCGTCCGGAAGTTCAACGAGTTGAGGACCTTCGATCCCCCACTCATAGTCAGGATGTTCTCGCTTGTTGTGGTGCCAAGAAATCTGCTCATGGTCAAGAATTTTACGAACGCGTTGCCAAGGGCCGGACCAGAGATTCCGATCGCTTTTTGCCAGATATACATCAGGTTGCGGAACGAAAGGTCGATCATAGGTCATCACTGCCGGTATGCCCGAGTATGCCATATATCGAGAGTTTCCGATGAGGGAAAAATGTGGATCATAGAGTCCGGCTTCGCTCGTTCCCCCTATTGGATCGAGAATAGTACTCATGCGAGTAAACGTTTTACCATTGGCGGAGACGAGGTATTCGATGCTTCCACCGATTGACATAAAGTCTTTTTGTACCGCCATATGAAAGAGACAGTCCACCTGATCAAAATAGACACTTGGTGCAGCGACGTGGGGTCCATCTATACCAAGAAGCGCTACAGGCTCCTCCTCCTTCCATGGCCCCTCGATATCCGGAGCAGTAGCATGGAGAATTTGCCATGTTTCTTTACTAACACTTCCTCCTGAGCCGTAGATGTGCCAGCCTACGCCATCAAATACAACACAAGGATCTTTTGCATCTTTAAAATGAGTGGAAGTAAAAAGTGGCCCGATCTTTTTGAATGCTGTGAGGGGTTTTGATTGCACAACATGACATACGACGTTGAGGCAGGACTTTATTTACAAAATCTTTTCTTCAAGCTTTGGCGTTTCATTATCATATATAACCTCAAACGTCACCCGACCAATAACCTGGCCGCGCGATGTCTCCACATTGACCGACCAATTACCCTCCGTCAGATTGGTCTTCATGCTATAGCCACGGTGTCCCCTATCTGCTCCTCCGACAATGGTGTACGGTATGCGGTCTACCGAAATCCAGCGACCGGTCTCATCATCAAAGTGCTTCCATTCGTGGACAATATCTGTCTTCAGATTGTTAGGTGCAAAAACAGCACTGTAGACATAGAGCGGATCGCCCTTCTTGATGTGTACATCCTTGAAAAATTGAAGTGAAGCAAAACCTGAATATGTTTCTTCGGTGGCGGTATACCCTGTCGAGGTCCGAGTGATTTCGTGATATACCCCACCCTGTTTGAATGAAAGCGGTATAGGCGGAATAAGGTCGGTGAAATATAGAATGTTTATGAGAATGTAGAATGAAAAAACAGCATACAGTAACTTCTTTTTATTTTTATGGATTCGCTCCGGCACCACACGAGACAAGAAATATGTAAATGCTCCGATAAGTGCAAGCGCACATACGCCGCTCAAGATAAAGATTCCCGGTCCCATGGCATTGGTAAGAACGGGTACAAAAAAGATAGTAAAGAAAAAAAGTGAGATAAAAAAGATGGTGATCTGGAAAACCAAACGTTCGTACTGTTTCTTCAAAACCTCATTACCAAGGAGGAGCGAAACGAGAATAACGATGAATGGCCAGCTTGAAACAATTGAGCCACTACGGAAATAAAATACCGTGAAGCCACTAAAAAGACCTCCAAAAGCAAACTGAATAAGTAACGGTAGAAGATGGTATGTGCGACCCACCCATTCTCTTTCGTACTTCCCCGCTTCGATGTAGTTGAGAGCGGTGATACCAAAGGCGATCATCACAAAATACGACATTAGGACAGAGTTTTCATAGAGATTGTCTACACGACGCATAGTGAGCGCATCCAGAATAAATCCGGCAAACAGTGCAACCGAAGAAAGATGCCGTTCGTACTTCTGGATCCAATTCCAGACACTGTAGATATGTTCTCGCACACATTTAGGATATCACCGTGATCCACTAGAAACAACGTCATTTATTCAACAGGTGAAAATTTCCCATTTCTCACTTGCTCAAAATAGAAGCTTCTGTCGACTTCCCCATTTGGTTGACACATCAACTTGCCCAACGTTCCTATAAAATCTTTTTTATTGTAGAAGTAGCTTTCGATACAACGAACATTATTTCCGCACGATTTTGAAGCTTCATCCAGGAGCATGATGCCGTCATACATAAAATAAGCTGTTATGAATGGGTCCTTTTTGTATGTTTCCTTAAAGGAGGTAACGAATCTTTCTCTAATAGTACTCGTGGCATCCGAGATGGGCCATGGAACATACAACCCTTCAGCTGCTGCCCCTGCAGCGTCAATGAGAGACTGATCTCTACCTCCATAGTAGACGATGCGCTTGCCAGTGTACCCCATTTGGTTCAGTCGCTTGAGTATGGCTGCAATGGTGGGGATGTCATTATGAATGTAGACAGCGTCTGGTTTCCCCTGAAGAACCTTGAGTACTGCAGTTTCCGGATTGGGGTCATTATATTTTATACGCTCAATCGTCGTTGTTCCTCCTATATTCTGAAAATATTTTTCTATCGATGTACTGAGCACTCCTCCGAAGTTAGTATTGTTGGCAATAATGCCAAGTGTTTTTACTCCCAATTCTTTAGATGCAAAACTTGCGGCAGCAGTAGCCTCTGTTTCAAGTCGATACGCAAGATTAATTATTGGAAAATCTGTTTCGTATAAGTCAGCACCTGACAATCCGACAATAAATGCCAGATCCTTATTTTTATCAAGAATCGGCATCATTGCTTTCAAATCATCGTCACACCCGACGATGAAAATGTGAACTGAAGGATGTAGTGCCTTTATAGACTCTGTGGCATTTACTGCGTCTTTGATATTGCACTTTGTATCTCCATAGATAAATTTCACATTCTTACCATATCCAAGTGTTTGTGCCATTTCGATACTATGTTGAATAGACTCCCCCCACCAGGCAAAATCAGTCGAGAGCGGCAGGAGTACCGCCACCTCTAAAGCTTCCTGCTGTTTAGTACGATCTTGTGTATTAACTTGGGCGAGGACTATAGCCGCGACAAGTACAGCAACTACCCCTAGAAGAATCCAACTGTTTTTATTCATGCTATTTATTTACATGAAATGTTTCCATATTGCCAGTTTTTGTCCAACAAGTGTTGACAGTACTTCAACAACAAGTTAAGGTCTTCTCATGTCTACTCAGGAGATTCTTCGCAACATAGGCCTCAACGACAAGGAAATCAAGGTTTACTTGGCCTTGTTAAAAACCGGCAAAATACGCCCGGCTGCACTTTCTCGTATCACAAAGATAAACAGGGCAACTGTCTACAATATTGCACGCGGCCTTATAGCCAAAGGGATCATCGCCGAAGACCTTGGAGGCTCTACATTATTCCTCACTCCCCTACCACTCGAGAGTCTTAGTCAGCTTATCGAGAAACCAAAGCGTGAATTGGAGGAAAAGGAAGCTTTGGTAAAAAAGGCCATTGCCGGATTGAGCCTTATTACTGCTGACAAAAAATACTCAGTTCCAAAGATCAGATTTGTCGAAGAAGACAATCTCGAACATTTTCTTTTTGAAAACGGGGTCAAATGGGTCAAGGAACTACAAAAAGGCGACGGTATTTGGTGGAGCTTCCAAGACCATAGTTTTGTCGAGCATTACGAGAAATTCGTTGAATGGATCGGCAGGACAAAGGAATATCGTGATCCTCGCGTAAAATCCCATCTTCTCACCAATCAGGCACCGATCGAGCAAAAGATGGAAAAGAAAATTCCTCGTTCAAAACGCGTTCTGCGATTTGTTGAGGGTTTAAATTTCACTTCGAGTATTTGGATTTCGGGAGATTATATTGTGATGGTGGTCACAAACCAACACCCATTTTATTTGGTTGAGATACATGATGCCATGTTGGCACACAACATGAGAGAGGTTTTCAAAAAGTTGTGGATGTTGACGGAGAAAAAATAACCTAATTTTCAGATAAAATCCAAAGCCTCAACAATCTTATTATTTACGAACTCAATCTGATCGGAGTTACGACGATATCCATGGCCGATCCCGTCGAGCAATATATATTTTTTGGGTTCATTAGCCTTATTAAAAATATCTTTGATATCTTCAGGCAATGTTTCTGTATCCAGTTCACCTGCAATAAAGATAATAGGAACGTGAACCTTCTGAACTTCCCCAATAACATCAAATTTCATTCGGTCTACAAGATGTGTGTATGGCAATCTATACTCCCTTTTTAGAGTACTGTCCGGAACATCACGGACTGAAAGATTAAAACCGTTTTTCTTCCATTCTGTATATTTCTTTTCCTTCAGTTCTTCATCAGAGATAGGCGATGGTGGCATAATAGCAACCACTTTCGAAATTCTTGGATCTTGTGCTGCGTACATTATAGAAACCGCCGCACCACGACTATGTCCACCGAGTAAAATCTCACCGAAAGGCTTCAGACTAAGCATGTACTCGATCACACTTCTGACGTTATTGAGATATTCTGAGACCAAATAATCAGAATCCGCCCCATCACTCTCCCCTGTTCCAATAGGATCAAATCGTACAGCCGTGTATCCTTTTTCAGAAAAAGTTTCGGAAAGTTTAACCAAATGATCATAATCCTTGCTATCCAGATTTCCTGGACAGAAGATCGCCAAACGGCTCAAATCATTTTGCGGATAATGAATGACGGCGACAATGTTCTTACTGTTAGGTGTGGGAATTTTTACTTTTTCAGTTTTCATTGGAAGTATGATTTGCATGGATGTACTTTCATGTAACTATTATGCCACCGTTGCGCAAGCGGAACAATTGTACAGATATATTTTTCACCCTACAAATTAGACCACGTGGTCTAATATAAAAACTATTGAAAATGCAAAATGGGTTCTGTACACTCTGCGCCAGAAAACCCATGTTCATTAAGATTAGATATGAAAATACCCCCTGTTTTTTTCTTCTTTACTGCACTCACAGCATGTTCCGCAACTCTCGAATGGAAGGCTACAGGTGACTCACAGATCGCTGGCTACAGAGCTTACCAAGGCACATCACCTGGATCGTACACGAAGGTGACTGATGTTGGCATGAAAACGTCGGTGACTCTCGCAGGCCTTCAGGCCAACAAAAAGTATTACTTTGCAGCCACCGCTTATAATTCTGATGGTCTCGAGAGCAATTTCTCCGAAGAAGTTGTCTACGTACCTCCTCCGCTTATTTCCCTGCCCTTCACCTACGATTTTCGCGTTGATGGAGTGATGGGAGATGCAAATGATATCTCCGGAAGTCCCAGTCCCTACTGGTGGCTCGAGACAGGCGGACGGATGTACCTGTCCAATTGTCTCGGAAGTACTATCCTCGGGAAAGTTCCCGAAGGGAGCCCTCTCCAAGTTCATTACTCATCCATCTACAAAATCCTGAGCGATAATGGCAGTCACCCCCAGAACCTCTTCCAGCTCTTCATGAGAACCAGCTTGAGTAACGCCTCGGAAGAAATCTACGTCAATGTGCAGGCACACAACCTGACCAATGCGATGAACCGCGCACCCTGGAATGGCATTTCGCTTTTTTTACGTTATGTAGATGAGAATGCACACTACTACGCCGGTATTCGTGACGACGGCTACGCAGTGATCAAAAAGAAACGGGACGGTATCTACCAGACACTCGTTTCAAAAAAGATCTTTCCAGGAACATATAATGCAACAACCAACTTCAGTCTCATCCCTTCTCAGCAGTGGATAGGATTGAAAATAATTGTTGCAGATGACAGCCTCGGAAGACCTCACCTTTCCCTGTTCATGGATAAAGGGAGAACTGGTGAATGGTTACTGGTAAGTGAGGTGATCGACGACCCGCTCCGTTTTGGACCGAAAATTGCAGCCGGAATATGTGGTATGAGAAGTGATTTCATGGATCTGCTCTTTGACGACTTCAAACTTGGCGACCCGGGTCCTGCGGTGATACTGGCTGCAAAAGCAGCGGCACAGATCATCGTTCCAAATGACGTCGCTACTTATCTTTCTATTCTTCCGCAAGAAAATGGAGAGATTGTCCTCAAGGTCA
The DNA here is from genome assembly GCA_040388945.1 of Patescibacteria group bacterium. Classification (GTDB taxonomy): domain Bacteria; phylum Patescibacteriota; class Minisyncoccia; order Phycocordibacterales; family PALSA-1337; genus C7867-002. The sequence continues at coordinate 22,750 of JAZKAW010000013.1, read as the reverse complement.
AAGGGGTAAGTAACAAAACGTATGTCATCGAAGAGACCACTGACTTCCGAGACTGGAAAGCGGCGAGTACGAACACTACCGGTACTACTGACAACGAGTCTGCGTTCACCTGGAGAACTCCGAAAGAGATGGAATCATCCCGTTTCTATCGCGTTCGTGAAGCTGATCTGCAGTAAGATCACTCTAAAGTTCCGTCACACGAGCCACCTGCACCATGGGTGGCTTTTTTATTTGTAGCGTATCAACTATCGAAGAGGCACCCCATCATCTATTCCCTCTTCTTTCAGCAATTCGGCGACCTGGTCAACGCTCTGCAGCCCAAGGGCAATTGGTTTTCTTGTAGACGATGATATTACTCATATTGATACTGACGTGTGAGGAATAAGTTTATTGCAAATAGGAGTGCACCGGAATCAATAAAAAATATTATATTTCCGATCAGGATGACCGAACAATGAATCGACGATGGACCACACTTGGCATTGTGAACGTATGTTTTTTATAGCTGGCCTATTCTCTACTGGATAGTCCGGTGTACATGTATATATTCGGCTCGACCAGTTGATAATAGCTCCTCCAACGACTGCGACGATAACTAGAGAAGATATGTATAAGAATTTTTTCATATTCTATTTTGACGATTTTAGGGCCAGTTAAAAAGACAGGTTGAGCCGATGTGCAAACCGCATACAGGTAGATCACCGTCGAGATACCACTGGTTATTAAGTTTTACGATCTTAATATTGTTTCCAGACTTGGTGGTGCATGTTCCCTCGGTATCAGTTCTGCTCCTTATGCCGGCACAACCTCTAAAAGCAGCGTAATCTTCAAAAGTGCTATGGGCCTTCTTTAGATATGAAGTCCAATAGAGGCCGAGAACAATGACAATGATTGCTACGACACTGACTATGATAATTGGAGTTTTTTTGGACATATAAATATATTATCACACGAAGGTTAGGATTGAGAGATTGTCCAACCGTTCACATTTACGTTCCAACGTTCCCTGAAGAGAGATAAGCTTCTATCAACTTAACATCTCTTTTATCTTTTTCTCGAGGAAGGCACCTCTTATATTTTAAATATTCATTAAGTTCCATAAATGGGACCCCGTCTATTATTTCTGCATTTTCAAACAATTCATCATTTTCTACACGATAATTCTTCCATTTGATGTGACTGAAGGCTTCATTCCCATCTTTTTTTAGAGCCTTACAAGTAAGAACTCTTTTGAAAAACCAATGTCTTTTCCATCCTCGCCTCTTTAGTGTTTTGTATACATCCTTATCAACGATCAGATCGACGTCTTTAGCTTTTCTTATTCCGTGAACTTCCATAACGGAACTGCCGAAGACAATGTATTTACCAATTGGGAGATTGAGTGACTTTATCCTTGATATAACATCCATAATCATATTTTATCAGGTTGGAACCATTTCCACAGCTAAGTTAAAAGCTATTTTAGGAAAATCTTTAAAGGGGTCGCGTGGTCGCTCGTGTTCACAAAATATTTGAGCGAATCGATGACGCAACAATTTACATTCCGAGCTTCAAAAATTGTTACCCCACACCCGCGCTCACTGTATCTAAAAAATAATTTATCCTGCATTCGACCTGCATATGCAGCAGTCCCTACGTTGCATTCGCGTTGTATTAGCAACGGAGGCCGAGACTGCATTCCGACTGCATTTGCAGTCTCTGCCCCACACCTGCGTTCAGTATATTCTATCACCTCTCGTTGAAAACACTGATATGCGCTCTGCCCATTTTTCACCCTTTTTAAAGGGTCGGCACTGCCCGTTTTCCGCCGTTTATAAACGGTGACGAGCTGGCTGTATTTACGCTGTATTAACAGCCAGCTCCAAGAGCACTTTTGCCGTCTTACCCCACAGTCTCACTCACTATATCGCTCAAAAAGAGGTTCCCGTTAATTTCCCGTTATTACGGGAACTTCGTGGCGGTTACCCCACGCTCCCGCTCACTATTCCATTCGACTTCACCGATAACCGTATCCACCGTAAATTCCGACCGGACCGGCTCACCTGTATTTTTCCTGTATTAACAGGTCGGTCACCGTTATTTGCCCGTTATTACGGTGAGGAGAAACAGGTGCGTATCAGGCGTTTTCAGGCAGTACAGGTTTGCCGTAAATGGCGCTTTCGGTTCGGTTTACCCCACCCTGCTCCGCACTGTTTAGTGATGATGCTCGTAATGCTCGAGAGCGTGTTCTTCCTTTTCGATGCTCTCCCTGGAGACTGGACCGGCTTTCTTCATGAGCAAAAAGACGGCTACCAAGGTCGTCAGCGGCACAGCAAGAATGAGGCCTATCGATCCGACCATCGTCCGGACAATCTCTGTAGCAAATATTTCCCTGTTGATCGTGAGGCTAAAGTCGGCTCCTGACTGGTAAAAAAGTAGTAAGAGTGGCAGTGATGCGCCGACGTAGGCGATAGCGAGGATGTTTACGAGAGCGCCGATATGCTCCCTGCCAATACGGAGGGCTCGTTTGAATATAACTCTGCGAGGCAAGTGCGGACCCACTTGGTGCAATTCATCGACCGCCACAGCTTGTCCGATCGCCGCGTCGTAGAGCACGCCAAGTAGTCCAATGATGATGCCTCCGAGAAGAAGGCCTGCGAAATTGATTGATCCGTTCGTATCCATGTTGAGATATACCGACTCCTCGCTTGCAAAGCCGGTTAGCTTCGCTCCGTGGATCGAGATGTACGCCAGCAAGCCGGTGAACATGATGGTCACGACCATGCCGATGACCGCCGAGCTCGTGACTTTGTTAAAGCCATGCGTGATATACGATCCGAGAATGATCATCAGCGATGCAATGCCAATACTCATCAGAACCGGCGAGTATCCGTGGAGGATTCCCGGGAAGAGCAGATATGCGATCGCAAGAAAGCTCAAGACAAGAGCGATCAGTCCCCTGAACCCCTGCTTGCCGCCAAATATGAGCACGCAAATTACAAAAAGGGCGACCAAACCGTAGAGCCAGGGCAAGCGATACGCATCGGCAACCGAGTACATATCCATGCCCTCGAGCGTGTCGACGTCGTGCGTGAGATAGAGGACATCGCCGACCTTGAACGTCGTGTAGTCATTCTCGACAGTCACCGTTTTTCCCTGCTCAGCGCCATCAAGGATTTTCACGTCGAGCATCTGGACCGTTTCGGTTACGCTCGTGCCGGCGACATTCTCTTTATCCTGGCTGGTGACTTTTATCACCTGCGCTTTCATTGTCGTGATCTGCTCGGGAACCAGCGTCTGGGCATGAGCAAAGAGCGGCTGTAACGCGATAAATCCTAGTATCAATACCGGCAGTAATTTCTTCATGAGTGTTAGCCCTTTGAGCAGGACTTACACTTGCCATAGAGTTCCAGCGAGTGCTGGTTTATCGTCTCAAAGAGTGGCGACTTCCGCAGTACGCCTTTAGAGATTGTATCGATATCGCATGTTTCAAAGCTCTCGGTCTTTCCGCAGCCGGTGCAGATGACGTGATGGTGATGATGCTCCGCAAGCTCGTAATATACCGATCCCTTTCGCAGATCAACCCTTTTGAGGATACCGCCTGTTTCAAGGGAGAAGAGCGTGCGGTAGATGGTCACGAGGTTGATATCTTTTCCTTTGAGCTTCTCATGAATGTATTCTGCATTGATCGGTTTGCAGTCAGCCGAAAAGGTTTCAAGGATGAGCTGGCGGGCCGGAGTGACCTTTAATCCCGCCTTTTTTAGAATAAGTGAATAGTCTTTTTTCATGGTGTAATGATATACCAAATGCAAATCATTTGCAATTATTTTAATACTAGGCTATATTTACAAATGTTAATTATTTGCATTTATGAAAATAGCATTTCTTGGAAAAGGAGGATCGGGTAAATCAACGATGGCGACAGCTTTCGTAAAGGAGCTTCGTGCACGAGGTATACGCGTCCTTGCCATTGATGCGGACCACAATATGGACCTTTCATACAATTTGGGAGCCGAGCCTTCCCTTTTCCTGGGAAACGACCCTGAGCTCATCAAGGAGCACGCTGGTTCAGCACGGACCGACACATATCTCAATGTGCTGAAGATCGCAAAAGAAAAAGGGATTACTTTCAGGATTGCTCCCGCAGATGAATATACAGCAAGCGTTTCTATCGAACTTGAGGATGGCCTGCGGCTCATCACCGCCGGACCGCATACCGATCGGGTTCGTTCGCAGGAATACTGTAGCCATTCCCTCGCGGCTCCTCTCAAAGTCTATCTGCCATTGCTTCAGCTCAATCCAAACGAAGCAGTGGTGATCGATGAGCGCGCTGGTACTGACCCTGTCGCTACAGGCATTCTCTCCGGCGTCGATTTGGCGGTCATCGTCCGAGAGCCGACAGTAAACAGCGCTCGTGTTGCCGAACAGATACGGCGCGAGCTAGAGCTTGCTGGTATTCCACATCTCATCGTCGATAACAAGAAAGATGGAATGGAAACGGACACGGCAAATGCTGCAAAGGCCATCTTTGCAATTCGGCCTATTGATGTTGTTAGCGTTTAGCTTTGCTCTTTGAGCAGATTTAAACGCTGACCGCATGGTGCGTTCAGCAGAAACCAACAAAAGGAGTTCTTTATGTCGTTACCGTCCATCAAGTTAGTCGCCGAGGAGCTCGGCATCAATCTCGGAGGAGAAATCTCCACCGAGCAACAGGAACAGGTGCTCGTAGGAGCCATGCGTCGTGACCTCAAGCCCGCACTCGACTTGCTTCACCGCAAGGCGCACGAGGCCAAGGAAAACGGCGGACATGCCGACTGGCTGGAAGATCCGGCATCGGAGATCGGCAAGCAGCTCACCCGCATCCATGCGGGAGATGCGCTCCGCGCTCTGGCGTCGAAGCACTTCTGCCACGGCTTGCAGCTCAGTTTCTTCAACTGCTGCAAGGGTGTGGTCGGAAGAGCTCCGGCCGAGCCGATGCTGATTCAAATCCAGTGCCAGGCCGGACCGATCGCCTACTCGGACTGCTGATGTGGTCCACACTTCCCTTGGGAAGACCTAGCCCTGCAAGCAAACACTTGCGGGGCTATTTTATGCAAGGAAACTACTTAGTATTCTTTAAATCTTCATAGCCTTGAACCCCTCTTCTGCATCCGCCAAAAACTTTTTAACGTCTGCTTCGGTTGCTTTATTAACGCGGTTTATAATATTTGACCATTCTAGATATTTATTCAAATCTTCCCTGGTTTTAAAATAACGAAAAGCGGTTCCTTCGTATCGCATTATCGTCATCATACGTTTTTTCATCAGCCGAAAATTGTACACCTTGATCTGTGAGGCTATTTGCACTCCTCCCATAATATTTTTCACAAAATCCCCAACTGCACTAGCGAAAAGATCGAGATTTTCTGCATAGCCTGTTCTTTGGTCATGAGCTGTCGGTCTTGGTGTTAAGAGCATAAGAAATTCATTTTTTGATGTCATGCTGTCAAAATCTTTTTCCATTTTTACAAGCCAACTATTGAGTTCCTTTATTCCGGAATTCGCAAACATTACCTGATTATGCAGATATGTGCTACCAAATTTAAGATTGGGTAAATCTTTATTTAAAAATATTTCTGTGACCGCGGGATAATTGATTCTTTCCAAGAAATAGGTGGTATCGCCAGTCGTAGCACGCGCATCGATAGCAAGCTCCTTTAAGCGCTGTATGAAATTCTCTAATTTTTTCCGAGTCGAAAACAGATTATTGATAGTTTGTGTCATCGAGACCTCAACAAGTCTGATCGCTTCTTTTTTATCTTTCCAGGCCTTGTATTTGGAGCCAACCCAAAAACCAATACCCGAAAGAATTATTGCGAGAAACGGACCAAGTGCTGCACCTATTAGAGTCTGCCAATGATCTATTTTTATTATCCATTCATGCGACATGGGTTTGTAAATTAGGATATTTTACTCTTTATATAATCCGTAATCCCCTTGATAGCCGAGCTTACTTCCTTACCAAAAGAATCCTCCTCATTGGTAATCCAGTTTCCCTTATCGTAGATGACGTCATGAAGCTCAACGGCATTTTTTGTCCTCAGTTCAGGTTGGAAATTTTGTTTCAGGGCTATATTCAGCTCAACAATTTTTTTGTTAAGAGGCTTCATCAATTCCAAGATTTCCGGACCCCACAGCACCTCCGCCGCAAGTAAATATGACTCCATTTCCGTATCGGCATCCTTGATTTCGTCCCACCTCATTTCATAGACATATGCATGTGAGTCTTTTTCTATTTCATCCTTCGATTTATGAGGATATTTTGCTTTTGAATACTCAATCGCCTTGTAGCTTTCGGAAGGAAAGACTGCCGGATTTCTGACATACTTAATTGCATTTCGAAGTTTCAGTATTGAATAATGGAGATTGTAAGCGGTATCGAATTCTTTCGTACCCTTGATTTGTTTTTTCCAAGTAGCAAGACCCATTCCAGCTATTATTATGCCGGCTAGGGTTAGAATGAATGTTATTACATCTTTGATGATATCGTAGAACATTTTGATTTACACAGTAATTGGAATCTCTCGAAGCTCATTCGGTTCAAATTTAACCAGCCCCCCGCCGTAAGTACGGCCATATCGATACAGAGTCTTATTCAGACCCTTTCGGAGAAATGACCAGATGTCTATTGCAAATGGGGCAAGTAGATTGGAAGGTTTTTGATACAGCATGAGATACGAATTCGTCGCAACGGCATCGGCCTCATTTTTTATGAATATTGAATGATGAGTCTTTTGGTCCTTTGATTCTCTATTCATATAGCGGACAAAGAAGCTGGGTGTGTTTCTTTTTTCTTGAGAATACCAAGGTCCTCGTCTGGAAGTGAGGTAGCTGAGATGGACGCCTTTTTCCATGCCCCCTTTCAAGTATTTATGCAGCTTCGGGTATTGAGCTTGAATCTGATCCATCGACAAATCCACATCGAGCAAGACTAGCTTTTTTTTCGTATCCAAAAATCCATCCTCATCAAGCCTTACCACGTCCCCTTTCAAATACCGAGACGGCGGCAATACATTTTTCAAATATTTCTTTGGAATCTCAAGAGCCATCGCTTGTTCTTTGTCCAGGATAAAGAAATTATTATTACCCGTAGCGATGCCGCGCTTTATAGTGAACAGATCACCTAATTTTTTCTCGGGATTTACGGGGTCATGCTCCGCAGACTTAGACCGCAATATGTGCTTAGACCATTTATTTTTACCTCTCAATTCTTCCTTGGAAATATCGAAAACGGAATCAGGATGTGCAAAGCTTGAACCCGTCGTAATCTGGACCACATGTTTGCTCGGTTCATTTTTTCGATAGACTATCACGCACGAAGATACGAGAGCGTCCTCAAACTGAACATCGGAGTGCTCAAAGAAATGCACCCTCTCCAAATTTACCTTATCTATAAGGTATTCTCGGATGGTTTTGCCATAATTCACTTCGGTGATTTCGGAAGGAACGAGCCAAATCGCAAGACCATCCTGATCGAGCCATCGATGACACAGGAGCATGAAATACGCATGCAATCCGGCCAAACCGCTTATTTCTTTTCCTGATACCTCCTTTGTTATTGTTTTGAGATAATTCTTCGTCTCTGAAGAAAGATGCTGATGTCTCACGTACGGAGGATTGCATACCAGAAGATTTGCCTTTTCGTAATTTTTGACGCCCTCCCTGATAAAATCAGCTTTTCTAAGATCGAGATTCCTATAATTTTTCCAGACCTCATTTGCGGCCTTATAATATTCGCCGTCAATTTCAAAACCTAAAGCCTTATGATCAGGACCGAAACTTTTGAGCAACGCGGTGTAGAAACTGCCCACTCCAAAGGCCGGGTCGAGGAATCGTACGTCTTTAGAGGCGAGCGACTGCTGAGCATATTCAAGCAATTCATCAGCAAGGATTCGTGGAGTCGAAAATTGGCCGAGCTTGTTTCTATCTTTTTGAGACTTGCTTAAATCAACCTCATTTTGTCTGAGTTGTCTAAACGCCTCGGTTGATTGTAAGTCTCTAGTTTTTTTCATAATTTATAGGTCCAACAAATCGAAATCTTCCATCCTATGCTCCCAGATCCAATCAATACCTTCCGCAGCTTCATATCCTAAATAACCTGAGTCGAAATAGCCACAAAGGAAAAGTAGGAACGGCACATCTTTCCCATATGTCGCTTTAATCTGGGCGTATTTTACAGCCTCCTCTTTTCTGCGCTTATTTGTATTTGTGAAATCACCGGCGGATTTTGCCTCGATCAATATAGGCTTTCGCGCAGCATCTTTTGGCCTAATGACAACATCGATCGGAATATTCACCTTGTGATCATCGCCGATTGAGACTGGAACATTCAGTCTCAACGAGTATGTTCCAGGCTTGAGAGATTCTAATGTTGCCGACTGGCCGCTTTTGACCAAAGCATAGCCCTTCTTGTTCAGAAGCGCACTTAGCATTTCAAGCTGACGTTTCTCTTGGGCATTTCGAATAATAGGATCAGCGAGCATTCCACAAAGCCTATCAGCGATAATTATGGATGCACGGTTCTTTTCTTCTTCATTTGGCTTACCCCCCTTTTCAAGCCAGGTGAAGATATCCGTGTCGATTAACTTTTTCAGAATCTCTGATATTTTCTCCAAGCCATCTTCCAAAACTTTAGAGTCCATGCGAGAAGGAATACTCCCCTTTTCCATTGAGCCGACCAAATTTATTGGTACTCCAGAAAGACCGATAAGTCTATCTCTTGCAATCGGTGGCCGAGTCGTCATCCTCAAAATTGAGAGAATGCCCGGATTTGCCCTGAGCACCTGCGGACTGATGTCTGTCAGGTAGAAAGATTGCTCGAGTGCCAACAACACTTTCTCTGCCGTAGAGGACCGCGTATCTCTATAAGCCTTTGGCGCAAAGTTCAAAAACCATTGATTATAATAATCAACCGATTTTGCGACATCCCCCTTCCATTCCTGGACCTTGTCTGAATTTATATAGATTTTATTTTCTTTTTTCATAAATCAGTTGATTAAATTATCGACGCTGACCTCTAACGCTTTCGCGATTTTTTGAAGAGTCTCAATGGTAGGATTCGGACTGTTATCGAGCTCGAGCTTAGCTATCGTATTAAGGGAAATATCTGCCAGCTTGGAAAGGCGATCCTGGGATATACCCATCTGCTCTCTTAATTTTTTTATATTTTTACCTATTGTGGACATTGGTATGTATGGCTCCTAATAAAATGTGTTGATTATATTATATCGCTATTTTTCCTAAAAACAAAAGACGGCTTGCCTTAGGGAAATCCAGCCATGTATTCAATTCTTTTTACGATCGATATAGAATCGCGCTCAGGTGCAGGCGGTTTTTGCGTGGCCGCATAACCACACAAAACAATGAACAAAGTATTAACTTACAGCCAGTACCTTAAACGATCAAAGGAGCTCAAGACTCCGGAGGACATAGCGGCGTTCGCACAGGAGCTCATCACTCCCCTGATGGGCAACGTCGCGCCGAATGAGCCGATTGCCATCAACGAAGAAACCGCCGATGATGCGGCGGTTTCTGAGGAAGCTCCTGTTGCTCCCGTACGTGCAAAGTATTCTCGAAAAAATCCCTACGCACTCGAGCAAGTCAGTCCTTGGCACGATGTCGCTGGAAACGACACCGAAGCTATGGTCATTGATCTCTACGCGAAGGGCCTTACCACTCGGGATATTGTAAACCATCTCAAGCGAAGCCACAGCATCGACATGTCGCAACCGAATGTGTCTGCCATCACCGACAAGGTATTCCCGTTGGTGAAAGAATGGCAGTCGCGTGCGCTGTCATCCTGCTACCCGATATTGTACCTCGACGGCATGCACTTCAAAGTGCGCGAAGTCGGAAAGATTGCATCCAAGGTTGCGTATATCGCCCTCGGCATCAATCAGTTCGGCCAAAAGGAAGTGCTTGGTATCTGGGTCAGCGAGACGGAAGGCGCTAAATTCTGGATGCACGTTCTGAACGATCTCAAGAATCGCGGTGTCGATGATATCCTCATCGCCTGCGTTGATGGATTGAAAGGATTCCCTGAAGCGATCAAGGCTATGTATCCGCACACTGATGTGCAGGTCTGCGTTGTCCATCAGATCAGGCACACAGTCATGTTCATCGCCTCAAAGGACAAGGACCAGTTCTGTATCGAACTTAAATCCGTATACAACGCTCCGAGCGAGGAAACAGGACTTGATGCTCTCAAGGTGATGATGGAACGATGGCCGCAGTATCAGGCATACCTCAAAAGCTGGGAGGCGCGATGGTCGGATATCGCTCCGTTCTTCAGCTATCCGCAGGCGGTCCGCAAGACGGTCTACACCACGAATGCAATCGAGAATCTCAATCGTCAGTTCAGAAAAGTTACCAAGACGACGCAAATCTTCCCTCATGATGACTCGCTTCTGAAGCTGCTCTGGCTTGCACAGGCCGATATCACGCAGAAATGGGTTCTCGGGACACGAAACTGGTCAGAAGTCATGGCGCAATTGAGCATCATGTTTCCGGACCGTGTTCACTTCTAGTCACTAAACAAAATCGGAAAAATTAACTAACGTGGCTCATTCAAAAACCGCTTATGCACCTGGCAGAAAGTCGCGGCGATCAGCTGTGGCTTTTTGTTTTCTCTCTTTGAAAAAATCATCAAGGCGATATCTCGCACCCTTGAGACCGACGTGCCACTGCGTTACTGACTGGACCGGCTGATTTTCCTTGTAGTCATAGATGGTGATCACTGCTCTCCGTCTGCGAGCAGTCGTCTTGAACGCCCACTCTGCGCGGACCTTGCCGTCGCCGGAGCGCCACTTGCCCTCTCTGGTTCGATCATTCGGCCGACCGAAGCACTTCACAAGGTCGTCGTATGACGCTTGGAGATATCCTGCAAAGCCCGAGCCTATACAGTCCTTTGGACCTGCTTTTATAAATCTGTTTTTCATGCACAGACGAACATACTGGGAAGGCGCGGGAAAGTCTAGCGTCAGGACCTGCTATAATATCCTCACGAGACTCTATAAAAAAGATGATCAAAGAATACATACAATACCTTAAAGATAATCCCCAGGGCTATTGGTTTAAAGCCAAGTTTTATGGCTGGGGGTGGATGCCGGCAAAATGGCAGGGCTGGCTTGTCACTCTTGTATACATTGCGCTCATCCTGACGCTCGTGTTCACCAGAGAAAAAGATATCCCAGGGAATCCTGATTCGGGAAGCAATTTCCTGACGTTCGCAGCGCCGATCATTGTGCTGACCATTCTTCTTGTTGTTATAGCTTATAAGAAAGGAGAGAAACTTCGATGGCAGTGGGGATCACTCAAGGAAAAGAAATAGGAAAATAAAGAGCGGTTTGTTGGAATAATTTGCATTCCTTGCTCACGGTTCTTTTTTGTCTAAATTTTCGGCACACGCCCTCGAACCTGTCCGAAGCTGTGGAAAGGGCTTACCCGAGGCAGAAAAGCGCATACGGGGCCGAACAGGTGGCAATCATGGGGTAAGAAGCTCTGTTGGAATGGGCATAGTCTCTGTTTTTAATGCTTTAGCCTGAACCTCCTGCTGTAACTTCCAAGCATTGCCGTGGCCTAGGAGTCCGATGTATGACTGGACCGTTTCCTCTTTTCCCTCTTTCAGTTTGATGCCCTTGAACATCCTCTTTTTGGTTGTGGTCCGCAACACGCGATGATCCGGAAAGTGAACCCATCCTAAGAAATCGACACCAGAGGCGATGGTACTGATAGAAATCTTATTGGGGTGCATGGAAAGTCTTAAACCAGTCTGCAAAAATTCCTGCATGGCCGGCAATACCGTATCGAGATACGCGCGATCGTCTGATAAGACGACAAAATCATCTGCATACCGGATATAATATTTTGCTTTGAGCTTATGCTTCACAAATTGATCGAATTCATTCATGTATACGTTCACAAGAAGTTGCGATGTCAGGTTGCCGAGCGGAAGGCCGACTTTTTTTACCCCTGAGCTAAAACTGCCGATGATGACCGAGAGAAGCCAGAGGATATCGCGGTCCGGAATGTACCGGCCGATAATTGCGAGTAATATCGTCTGATCGATGTTGGCAAAGAATTTTCTGATGTCGCACTTCAGCACCCACGCCGTGCGGGTATTATTCTGCGAGACGGCATCAATAAATATACCGAAGCGTTTAAGAGCTCGATGCGTACCCTTGCCGGTCTGACAGGAGTTGGAGTCAGAGATGAAAGTCCTTTCGAAGAAGGGCGAGAGCGTCCTATGGATGGCATGATGCAGCAGTCTGTCTCGCACGCTCGCCTTGTGTATGGATCGCGGTTTCGGATCGGAAATTTTGAATGCCTGGTATGCCGAGTGGCGATAGGTTTTTGCGACAAGGTCCCGATGGAGCGAAATAATATTCGTCATCAGGTCGCGCTCGAATTCCTGAACATCCTTTCGGGACCGTTTTCCACACACGAATTCTTTCCACGCCTCGAGGAGATTTTCGAGCGAGATGATATGATTGTAGCCATGTTGGAATTGAATTCTAGTCATAACTATAAAGTAACCCCCCCCCCACGGATTTTGCCGGTTCTGAGCAAGGTTAAGGAAGCGTATCTAACGTGGTTTAAATCGTATCAGGACATTCCGAAAGCGCACAGGCACTCCCTCGGTCAACGCATTGACACTTTGTTTGTAGAGGTGATTGAAGCGATATCGGCGGCGAGCTTCCTGTCGCGCGAGGAAAAACAGCCCTATGTCAGGCTTGCCATAAAGAAGCTCGACACTCTGCGCGTGCTTTTGATGATCCTGTGGGAGACGAAATCTTTTGACGACAAAAAATATATCGCCCTATCGTTGATTCTCGACGAAGTCGGTAAGATGCTCGGAGGATGGAACGGTCAGCTTACAAAACAAAACTCTCCCAAGAAACCGGGAGAGAAATGAAGAGAGTTGCGGGACAACGAACGCGAAACCGCCATTGTCGTTCCACTCGTCGTCAGGCCTGTCGTAGTTGGCGTTGAGCCAACGGCCATCGTCGTTGCGGTTCGAGTTGAGCAAGTTCGGATCGCCATCGGAATTGCACGGCACACCGCCTAAGTCACCGCCCCTTGAATGCTCTCAGAGCTGTATCGAATCCGGCATCGTAATGCCTTAGTGTCCCGTGCCAAGTATCTTTGTTTTTTAAACAGCTGCATGCACCACTCTACCCAAAGCCGTGACCGTGGATATTCTCAATGCATGGATACTGGGTTCGGTAGCGGGAAGCCGAAACCGCCCGCATATTCACCTACTGCCGGCACAAGTATATCTTATTTTTATGCAAAAATTTAGCCCCGCTCCGACGAATCGGAACAGGGCTAAGGACTAAGTTTCTAAGGACCGAAGTCCAGAGAGTCTTAGGTTTGAGGACTAACTTGCGGGACAACGAACGCGAAACCGCCAAGGCCGTCCCACTCGCCGTCAGGCCTGCCGCAGTCGGCGCCGAGCCAACGGCCACCGTCGCCGCGGTCCGAGCCGAGCAAGCGCGGACCGCCATCGGAATCAGTGATGGGTTCGTGCATTGTGACGATCCACCAAAGGCCCATTTTCTCGAGCTGCTCGTCCGTGAAGGTGTCGCGGATGAGGCAGGCGACTTCCCAATGGGGAGTCTTCCAGCCTTTTTCCGTGGCGTGCGCACGAATCTTCTTCGTGATGCGATCGCCTGAGCTGATCTTGCTGCCGGGACGGACCACGATGTGGTAGGCCACACCGTTGGTCGGAGCATCGCTTGCCCGACGGAGCACATTGCGTGCCCAATCGGAAAGGCGGAAGCCGCGACTTTCGAGGTGTTTCTCCCACTGTTCGCGGGTCATCCCATTCGAGGTGACCGTGAAGTGGATGTTGCCGTCACTGTCGGTGGTCCATTCGACGGGCGTTGGGGCTGTCGGAATGACTGCACCCTCAGACCCGTTCTCAGATACCTCGACGAGCTTGGCTTTTCCTGTCCGCAGCAGTGTGACTGCACGGAAGTTTTCGCCGGCCGAGAGATAATCAACATCCTCGGTTGTGCCGCCGTTGCGTTGAACGGCAAACTCCAGTTTCTGACCTGCGCCCTGACTGAGTGTGAACTCGCTATTCATATAGCATGTCCTTTCGTGTTGTGAGCGAGCCGACTAGCGGCATGCTCGGTTTATGTTTCGCTGGACTCATCGCCACAGCAGAGAATGCCCCGATGTCGATCGAGGCGCTTTCTGCTATGGCGAATCCCGCAATTTCAAAGGTCTTATTCCTAGGGCTATTATAGCACAGGAAGTACCCATTTGTCAATGTATTTCAGGTTCTGTCAACTCTACCCCACAGACCCTCGCACTGTATTGGAAAAATGACGAATTCGTTGTAGATTTGTAGGAAATTACTATTACCATGACCCCAGCCGCTAAAATCCGGTTCGTGAAGAACCGCATCGAAGACAGAGTCGCCATCTCTCCGAAAGGACCGATCGTTTTCGGCATCAGCAACATCTATGGGGACACGTTCAACATCTTTTCCGACGAACAGTACTCGATCCTGCTCAAGCTCGAGGAGGAAGGCTATATCAGATACCTCATTCCTGCCGGAAAGACCAAAGTGCAGTTTGAAATGACCGGCAAACCTCTCGATCCGTTCGGCTTGATCGCCATGAACAAGGGCAAGGTCACTCGGGGACAGTTGAAAGGCATCAAGACCATCCCAAACGCAGCACTTTCCCCTGCCGTTACGACATTCTCAGTCAAAATAAAAGACCGCAAGATTCTGGTCAACGACTATGTGATCGCAAAGCCGCATGCGGTCGGCAAGAACATGAGCTTTTTTGAATACTTGTACGAAAATGCGGGAAAGCTCCTTGAGCGCGAGGACATGCCTGAGTATGTGCGGAACGAAGTCTCCGGCCGGAGCTTCACCAAGGTCCTGAATGCTTTGGGATTCACCGGAGAAATCCTCAAGGCCTTTTTCCCGAAGCGCGGCAAAGGCTCGGTCCAGTTTAGGAAGTCGGTCAGCCTCAAGGAATTGGCCGATCAGGGCATCGACATGGACATTTTCATGAAGGAGCTCGGCCTCGCACACACCAAAACAGTCCGAAGTAGTCCGGTTTAGTCCGATAATCGAATCTCTTTTTACCAAACGGCCATACTGCCCTCGTCAGTATGGTTTTTTCTTTCCTCAAAAAAGAATTTATTAGCCAAGAGAATAATTACCATGATTCGAAGCAAAACAAGAAAGCAACCACCTAGAGAGGACGACGAGTCGTCAGTGTTCACCACCTACGATCTCGGCGTGTCCGCCGCGCTCCTCTGCCTAGGCTACGAGCTCGAACGGCTTGATCGGGACAACCCGAGGAAGGCCCTGTTCGTGTTCAAAAAGAGGCACAGCATCGAAGCGTATGCCAACGATTATTTTTCAGATCAGCTCAAAGTCAAAGCGAGATCGTTCTTTGACAGCATCAAGGCGCTGAAAAATAAATTATATTCCGAATAGCCATGCAGTTGCTCGATACGGACATCAGGAAATTCCAGGAGCTCTACAAGGCCCGCTTCGGCATGGACATAAGCCGGGAGGAAGCCGTGCAGAAAGGCGGACAGCTCCTGCGCTTGATGGAGCTCGTCTATCGGCCGATGACCAAGGAGGAGCACGATGCCATTCAAAAGCACCGCAGCGACACGTTTCCATTACTAGCACATAAATTACTAAATCATGAATCAAAATCTACAGTCTCTTACGATCCAAGAACAATTGGAAAAAATTAAGGAGCGTATCACGCCTCCGGCTCCAATCACGCTCGAGGAGGTACGCCAGGTCCTCGACCTCACCATCAAGAAAGATGACGAGAACAAGATCATCACCTTTCTCGCCATGCTTGCCGCGTACACCGACAACGCGCAATTCAATATCAGCTTCAACGCGCCGTCATCGTCCGGCAAGAGCTTTATCCCGCTCGAAATATCGCACCTGTTCCCTGCCGACGATGTGATGAAGCTCGCCGGTGCATCGCCTACGTCCTTTCTCCACGAGACCGGCGTATACAACAAAGAAACAAATGAGCGCTTTATCGACCTCTCGAGGAAAATCATCATCTTCCTCGATATGCCGCACTCGTCGCTCCTGACGAGGCTCCGTGCCCTGCTTTCTCATGATGAGAAGATATCGAAGCACAAGATCACGGACAAGACTGAAAAAGGCGGGACCAGAACAAAGACCGCCGTCATCCAAGGATTCCCCTCAGTCATATTCTGCTCGGCCAACGCAAAAATGGACCAGCAGGAGATGACCCGCTTCATACTCCTCTCTCCGCAGATCGGGGCGGACAAAGTCTTCATGGGCATTCAGCAATCCTCGAAAAAGGAGGCGAACAAAAAGAAATATTATAAAGAGCTCAACGAGAACCCGATCAGGAAAGCTCTCATCGACCGCATCGCCGCCATCAAAGGCTTCGGCATCGAGGAGATCATCATCGAGGACGAGAAAGCCGTCCAAGAACGCTTTCTCGCCAAGGTCCCCAATCCGCAGCCGAGACATCAGCGGGACATCAAGCGCGTGTATTCGATCATCAAAGCAATCGCTCTTTTAAATCCGTGGCAACGAAAGGTTGAGGGTACGACCCTGTATGCCTCGAATGAGGATATCGAAGCGGGATTTGGAGTGTGGGACAAAATCTCGCTCTTTCAGGAGCTTGAAATTTCTCCGTACCTCTATGAGTTCTACCAGCGCGTCATCCTGCCAGTCTGGAATATGGATCAGGTGGATGACTTCGGAGAGCGTGTGCCCGAGGAAAAGAAACTCGGCATCAACCGGCAGGCCATGCTCTCACAGTACGTCCACGTCTACGGGACCAACATCGGCATGTATCGCCTCCGCAATGACTATCTCCCAGGCATCATGACAGCCGGCCTCATCTACGAGGAACCAGACCCGAACGATCGCCGACAAATCCTCGTCTACCCTGCGCACGCCAAAAGAAAAGCCGATACTCCGGCCGAAAATCATAGTGCGCCCCAGTCGGGGGTGAGCGAGCCTGAAACATCACAGGAGAACAAAGCTACGGACGTGCCTTTCTAAGGGACTTGCAATTACCCCATAAGGAAGCTAACACAGCAACGCCCCCTATCATTAACATTACCCAATTATATGGCTAAAAACGTTGAATATTTCATGTACGCCCGCAAGTCCTCTGAGTCCGAGGATCGGCAGGAGCAGTCAATCGAGGACCAGATAAACCGCCTCAAAGAGCGGGCTAATTCCCTTGGCATTTCTGTGAAAGAAATTCTGACTGAGGCAAAGTCGGCCAAGCAGCCGGGACGCCCTGTCTTCAATGACATGCTGAAGCGCATTGAGAAAGGCGAGGCTAAAGGAATCCTCTGCTGGCAGATCAACCGCCTGAGTCGCAATCCGGTTGATAGCGGAAAGCTGGGCTGGATACTTCAGCGCGGCGTCCTCGAATCAATCCAAACGATGGAGCGCGAATATCTTCCCGACGATAATGTTCTCTTGTTCAATGTTGAGAGCGGTATGGCCAATCAATTCATCATCGAGCTCCGCAAGAACACAAAGCGCGGCATGCACGGCAAAGCGGATCGCGGATGGTTTCCCTCAAAAGCTCCGGCAGGATATATCAACGATCGCTTGGAGCATACGATTCAGCCTGACCCTGAACGGTTTCACCTCATCCGTAAAATGTGGGACCTTATGCTTACCGGCAATTACACGCCGCGTTCGATTGCCGAGATCGCAAGTAAGGAGTGGGGCTATCGGTCGCTCAAAAGCAAGCGGAGTGGCGGAGTCGAAATGGCTCCGAGCGTCATCTACAAGATGTTCAAGAACATTTTCTACACCGGCATGTTCGAATGGGGCAAGAAAGTTTACAAAGGCAATCATAAGCCGATGATAACCCTTGAAGAATACGACAAGGTCCAGGAAATCTTTGGCCGCCATGGCAAGCCGCATGGACAGACTCATGAATTCGCATTCACCGGACTCATTCGCTGCGGCCTCTGCGGTTCGATGTACACCGCAACCGAGCGCGCAAAGACGATCAAGAGCACCGGCCAGATGAGGAATTATGTCTACTATCACTGTGGCGGAAACAAGAAAGGTGCTAACTGCAAAAAGCGAAACCCGATTAACCTCATTGACCTCGAACAGCAGATCGAGCTTTTGCTTGAGGAGTACACTATCCTCCCTGAGTTTCAGACTTGGGCTATTGAGGCTTTGAACCGCAACAACGATAAAGAGATTGAAGAACGTACAAAGATTTACGAAATGCAGCACAAGACCGTAGTAGAGTCTCAAACTGAGCTCGATAACCTGACAAAGATGCGTTACCGCGATCTTATCGACGACGAGGGCTTTGTTAAAGAGCGCGACATACTCAAAGATAAAATCGCCCGATTACAAGCGAAACTCCGGGAAACCGAGGGACGTGCTTCAAAGTGGCTCGATCTTACCGAGCAGGTATTCAGCTTCGCATGCTTTGCTCGGAAGGAGTTCGTTATGGGTAACTTACAGCGAAAGCGCGAGATATTCTCGGCACTCGGTCAAAACTTCTACATAAAACATGGGAAAGTCTTCATCACAGCCAACGAATGGCTCCAGCCAATCAAAGAAGCATACCCTGAATTTAGGGCTGAATTTGAGAGGTTAGGACTGAGAGAATACAGTTCTGTTGAGGCGCGAAACATCGCTTTTCAACAACTGATTCTCGAATGGGGTGGCTACCGGGAATCGAACCCGGATTGAGAGCTCCACAAGCTCCAGTGTTAACCGTTACACCATAGCCACCATATTTTGCGACCAGACGAGGATATGCCGCGTCGCTCATTTATACCAAATTTGTGATATAAGTACAGCATGAAAAATGTACTCACGCAAAAATTCTTCAATCGACCAACTGTCGAAGTGGCTCGGGACCTCATTGGTTGCTATCTCGTCCGTGAACAAAAAGGAAAAATTACGCGATACCTTATCACCGAAACCGAAGCTTATGATGGTCCTGAAGATCTTGCATGTCACGCTTCAAAAGGCAGAACTAAAAGAACAGAGACAATGTTCGGACAAGCTGGTCATTGGTACGTATATTTCGTCTACGGCATTCACTGGATGCTTAACATTGTCACCGGACCCAAAAACTTCCCTGCTGCTGTGCTCATCCGCGGTATCGAAGGTGCACAGGGACCAGCACGACTGACAAAGAAATTGGGTATCTCTGGATTTTTAAATGCAAAAACGGCAGACGAAGAATCAGGACTGTGGATTGAGAAAAGAGGTCACGAAATAAATCCGAAAGATATTGTTGCGAGTCCGCGAATTGGTATCGATTATGCCGGACCTATATGGAGCAAAAAGGAATGGCGGTTTACATTGAAACCAACTAACAATAATAGACAATCTAACATTGGTGCACAGGAGAGGACTCGAACCTCCAAGCCCTAATGGGCGCTACCACCTCAAGGTAGTGCGTCTACCAATTTCGCCACCTGTGCATACTCATAACTTGAGGTTTGCCCATCATAGCGGATGCGCCCTCTATTTTCAACCTGTATAGAAAATGCCCTGGCGAGGAATCTCGCCAGGGCGCACATTTTCGGACCGATCAGAACAGGGGCGGCTTGCTTAGGAACACTACGATGACAGCCGAGAGAAAGGCGATCACCCCAACCACCAAGTTCACGGTAGGCTTCATGTACTCACGTTCGAGCCATTCCTTGATAGTCATGGGGTCCTCGATGGCCGACTCGGCCGGAGTCATCTTGAAGCAGAGCTTTCCATTGACGAATCGCGGCCGACGCCACTTCCCCTTCCAAAACGGGGCACCCAATGCTACACCAGGGCCTCGTTCACACATGTCATGAGCGAGATGATTGGCTGGACACAGTCCGAAGAGAAGCGTCCAAAAGGGCGATCCTCCGGAGATAACGAAACCCGTGTCGACCATCGCAGACAGAATGAAGAGTGGGTAATGCATGGCATTTTTGTGTTCCCCGGTGACCTTACCCTTCAATAGCTTCTGGTGAAGAACATCGAAATCCGGCACCAAGGCAAGAAACATCGCCACCAGATAGACGAGCACCGAGATCTCTCGATCAAGGGCCTTACCGAGACCATAGGCGCAGAAGAGGCCAATGGACAGATCGAAGAGGACGGAGAAGCAAAGAGCCACTACCAGTCGTCGATTTGCCCACAGCCACTCCAAAATTTCCTTGCGCTTGGCCCACAACGACCGTAGCTTTTGCATAATACTTTCCTTCCGTTGGTTGATTTTCAGAGAAGCCCATTATTGAGCCTATTTCACCCTAGCATTAATTGTGATATATGTCAATAGTTCGTGCTCATGCTATATTCCTATCACGCTCCCATAGTTTAATGGATAGAACACGGGCCTCCGAAGCTCGTAATTCCAGTTCGACTCTGGATGGGAGCACACTCATGTGAGCACCTGAAATACGTAGTAGACAAAACTTCTCTTCCCTTTTTTCTTTCCCATTTCCTTTAAAATCAGTCCATAATTTTCTGCAAGTCTTTTGAGTTTCCTTACATTCCCAAATGACGACCAAGCGATGTATGCTCTACCATTAGGTTTTAAATGTTGAGATACTCCCTTCAAATATCTTTTTGTTGTCTTGTGTCCTTGGTCCCAAAAACTTATCTCGTGTGATTTGCGTGCTAAGTTATCTGTAAAAGGAGGGTTGAAGATAATCACGTCAAATTTCTTTCTTATATTTCCAAACACATCTGCTTTCTTAACGTCGATCTCCATGTTCAACAATCGACTGTTTTCTTTCGCATTCTTTAGCGCATTAGGGTTGAGGTCTGTCGCAAGGACATATTTTGCCCCCTTCTTTTTTGCATTCAGAGCGATCAGCCCTGTACCTGTGCCAATGTCCCAAACCTCATCATTTTTATTAATTTTCAAGACATGGCAAATAAGCTCAGTGTCAGTACTTCCTTTATATACTTTAGGTAAGACCTTGTACTCGAAACCACTCAACTTTTTGATATATGGTTTCCGCGTCGCCATCTCCGCAAGAGATTTTGCCTGGAGTTTTAAACTTAGTTTGCTCACCTTGGCATTATACATAAGTAAACCGAAACAAAAACGAGCCCTTTCGAGCTCGTTCTTCCCTTTTTGAAATAGTTATATTTAGGCGGTAACCTCTGCAGATGCAGCTGGTGCAGCTTCTGTAACCGCAGGAGTACCATGCTTCGTATCTGTATTCTGACCTGGCTCGATAGCGAGCTGACGACGCATCTGGTGACGGATGGCTTTGGCGGCCTTTTCGCGGATAAAGTAGAGTTTGGCACGACGAACCTTGGAGCGACGTACAACCTCGATCTCGTCGATCATCGGAGAATAGAGAGGAAATGTGCGCTCAACACCGATACCATCGATAACCTTGCGGACAGTGAAAGTAGCGCCAGCTTCACGGCCATGCTTATGAGAGAGAACGATGCCTTCGAAAGCCTGGAGACGGAATTTACCCTTGTCTTCAAGGATTTTCTGCCAAACACGCACCTGATCACCTGGACGTACATCCAAGTCCTTGCGCTCTGCTGTGTTAGCTGTAGTGATTATCTTCGTGGCCATAGTGGGAATACCTTAACATACCATGAATAATCATTCAAGACTGCGGGAAATTACTACACAGGATTCAGGGACACGGATATTTTTCTGGTGAAAAATTCCTCGAGCTCGCCTACCCGGCTCGCTAGGTCCCTTCACCTGTATAGTAATTTCCCTTGTCTAGCACGCTACTCCTTATAAGTAACACCCAGCTCTTTGTACGCCACCTGAAAATCATCCGGAAGTGGTGCGATAATCTTTATCGTTTTGCCTTCTACGGTCACAAACTCTACAGATCGAGAGTGGAGTGCAGCGCGATCGAAACCGAGTGCCATGGGTCGTTTTGGCGCGTACAGACGGTCGCCGACGATGGGATGTTGAAGGGCTACAAAGTGCACACGGATCTGGTGTGTACGACCGGTTTTTGGTTCAGCCTCGAGCAAAGTAAATTTCTGACCTGCGGCCGTCTTTGTAGTGAAAAGCCGTGTCCAATAGGTCTCTGCATCACGAGTCTCACCACGAGCACCACGCTGTGCCGACCATTTACGAAAATCTTGTGAACTCCTCCCTATCGGACGGGTAATAGTACCAAACTCTTCCTCCATCTCACCCCAAACAAATGCCAGGTATTTCTTTGTAATAGTTCTGTCTTGAAATTGTTTTTTGAGATGAGCGTGGGCTTCTGCAGTCTTTGCAATAATAAGCGCACCTGAAGTTTCCCTGTCGAGACGATGAACTATCCCGGCACGGTTGATCTTGGAGCCATCTGGTGCCGAGATGGATTCACCTACATCTTTTGCCTCGGGATACTTCTCTTCTACCCAATCAGTGAGGAATGGTCCGCCCGAACGGCCGTCTGAATGCACCATAATACCCGCGGGTTTGTTTATAACCACACAGTGGGGGTCTTCATAGAGGATATCGATCTTTATGGAGTCTTTATTGCTCATACCTTGAATATACGCTAATCTGTGAGAACCGCAAAGTATTTAGAAAGTCGGCCCCCGAACAGTTGCGCGATTAGCTCAGTTGGTAGAGCAACTCTTTTACACAGAGAAGGTCGCAGGTTCAAGTCCTGCATCGCGCACCAAGGATTACTATTAATAAGCTATAATACTACTCGATGAAACACATCATTGAATCCCAGCAGTTCGATCTGGAATTCATTGATACTATTTTCTCCATTGCCGACA
>JAZKAW010000012.1:0-2245 GCA_040388945.1 Patescibacteria group bacterium | reverse complement strand
ACTCCTTCCTACTTTCCTCCCACTGATTTATTTTGTTGAGGGGATAGCACATGGTGGCGGATATGACAAGGAATCCCCCAGCTGCAAAAAATGCCATAGCAAAGTCACCTTCGTCATCTTTATCACCACTCCCACTAAACTTGATAATGATTCCTGCGAGGGGTGTGGCCATCATTGAGGCGATCCCTTGGAAAAGTAGAGACAGTCCAAACGCATTCGTCAGCTTTGCCAAGCCAAGTAGGTCCACAATTATAATTGTTCTCAACGATGCAAAGCAAGCTGAGATGGCAAAAAAATGTGAAATAAATTTTTGACTATAGAATTTTAGAATAGTTAGTATACCTACCCATTGAAATGCCAAAGACTTGAGTAAACAACAAAATGGAGATAGGTGAAGAGAAAGGGAACGACCAAGGTGGAAACTCTCATTACCGTAACTGCAACGTTATTTAGGACCAGGGCATTAACGCAGGCCCAGTCTGCGATCCATCCGGAAAAACGCGACCTACTGCATTAGCGGCGCCAATTAAGGATAGCAGCATTGTCAGAGAGGCGGTGGAAGCCGCTTGCTTTCCTTCATTCAATACAGCGTTTGCCTGGTCCATTAAATATACAAATGGCACCTTCATTTCAACACATATTTGTTAAATAAGCTGCGATATTGACTCTAACATAATTACTGTGACGTTTACAAATGAGCAATTAAATAACCTACAAACATTCCGAGCATTGTAAACATGCTGCTTATGGAAAGTATGAGAAATGTTGGAGAAAGGAGCAAGGAAAAGTCGAGCATTTTCTTGACCACTTCACACGAGCTGCACAAACATTTTTTGTACTTTGACTTCTCATCCTTTTCGTCATATTCGGGGGGGCTTGTAACAGCAACGGCCCACTCTTGACTTGTCAAGTCCTACAAAAAAACATAACTTTTATGAATTACTCTTATTTAATTAAAATTACTATGTATTTATTTCCTTTAAATGGTCTACATTATTTGCGTAATCCGGTAATCTCATAATGCTCCCAGTGTAAAATATGTCATCTCTGTACATTGGCTTGTTCAAAGTGACTTTGCTCGCGAGGAGCTGAACAATTTTTGAGTTTGTGTTTTCGTTCAATATCAGCGTTGAATTTCCCAGTCGGCAAGTTATGATGGACTCTTTCTTTCGAGCACAGAACAAATTAGAGCCTTTTTCATTGTTCCGAAGTTCACTTTTCTCATCTGGAGGACATTTGCTGCATTGCGCACCATTATTGTTTGTCGGTTCAATGGGTGTTGGCGTTGGCGTTTGGAGAGGCTGAGGTGCGACCGGAGAACTAAACCGGATGCCTTCAGAAGTACACGGTTCCTCGTCATCTTCATCAAGGTCGGGTAGTCCAAGAAAACTTGCTTTCAAGATGCTGGTTGCCTTTTTGACGGATGAATTGAGGGGCAAGCCTATTTCTTTGCCAGTACTGGCGTGAAAGATTGAAGGCACGGAACGTCTGCACTTTTGCACTCCAACTCGAGAACTAGTCGAACCTTTCAAAGATGACGCTGACGATTTTCCCACACGTCCAGCTTTGAGGATACCACTAGCTTGATTCAGATTATAATTAAAGTCGTTGATAGACTGTTGATTTTCAGGATCATCAACAGTAGAGCTCTCGTCGTCAGGAGGCTGGGCTATTATTGGGATTGGAATTGTTAGTGCTTTCAGCTCCTTTTGTGGTTTCAATGGCTTGTAAAGGATTGCCAAAAGACCACAGAGTAGCACGATAAGACCAAGTACAAGGATCGCTCCAGACCATCTGAATTTCTCGGTGAATAATGCAATCAAATATGGAAAAATAAAGTTTCCAATTCCTGTACCGGAAATGGCGATACCCGTGGCAAGGGCCCGTTTCTTCTCAAAATAAAATCCGACGGCAATGACAGCAGGGACGTAGATGCAGCTGAAGCCGATCCCTCCCACAACTCCGTAAAATAGAATAAGTGCCACGAGACTCGGCGAGTCACGGTTAAGGTGCCAGCAAACTATGAATGAAGTCGAGGCAATTAAAGTTCCTAGGATTGCGATAAGACGGAATCCATATTTGTTGCAGAGAGCGGAGACAAATGGTCCCATCATTAGGTGGACTCCAGTGAGAACACTGCCTACCCAGGTGAGCGCAGATTGGTCAATGGCGTGATCCTATCCTACACACAGCATACACACGTCTTTTGCTTTGCTGCTGCACTGAATAAATTTCAATTAAATTT
>JAZKAW010000011.1:1436-41140 GCA_040388945.1 Patescibacteria group bacterium | reverse complement strand
GTGGTATGGATAGTTTTCTATTTGGAAATTAGTACGTGCCGCCCCAGAGAGAAGGAATGTAGCGACCTGTAACCAGAACAGTGCCGCAACTTTCTGTAACTGTTTGACCATTGGAGTAGACAATGACCGATGCGGTCTTTATGCCTGGTGAGAGGTAGTAAGCAGTTGCAAGGTTGGCGTTGCGAGGAACAATACTCTCCCCTGTCCATACAAAAGTGTAGCTATTTCCAGAGCCGTTGTAGGAATTTCCTATACCACCATATGCACTAGCAGACCAGGTAACTGGTGTACCAACTTCTACTGTCGTAAGTGTTGGTGCGCAAGTTACGGTCAAAGGAAGATCGGTATACTGAGGATACTGGTAGGGCTGATATGAGTATGACGGATACTGATTTTGATACTGTTGGTAGTTTGGATACTGATAGGACGGAGTTTGATACTGGCTCTGGTACTGAGGATATTGATACTGAGAATACCCCGAATATACTGGCTGGCCATACGAAGAGGTCCATCCGTTGTTGTATGCAGGGTATGACTGACTGTATGTCGTAGGATAACTGTAATTGCTGGAGTAATACGATGGGTATGAATATGTTGGGTATTGGTAGGCTGAATATGCAGAACCGCCGTACCCCTGATAATCATAGACCTGAGCTTGAACAAATGAAGGAAAGACCCCACTTATAAGTAAGAGGAAGGCGACAATCGCTATAACGCTGTATTTTAGGCCTGTTTTTGTCATATGTTTGTATTATATACCTTCCCGTTAATAAGGGTATTGACCCAAGGGTCGATACGTGCTATAATACATTGGATAGGGAAAAAGTCAAGAACAACAACGTACATTCAGAATTAGAAAGGGACCCCCACAGTATGCTGACAGGAACAGAAACAGGGACAAAGACGCTCGATGTCCTCTTCATTGAGGACGACGAGGACATGCACTTGATCTGGAAGCTCAACTTGCAACCATTTCCGATTCGATGCACATTTGCAACCCATGCTGAAGAAGGTCTCCGGGCCGCAGGCTCGAGAGAATGGGCAGCAGTGGTGGCAGATGGTCAACTCATGTACGGGAGCACGTCGCTGCCTGTACTCGATCACTTCCGGAAAAGAGGGGGTGCTCGTCACCTCATCGGGGTGTCGAGTAATGAGTTGTTGCGGCTTGAGCAAGCAAAGGTGTGTTCGCACATGGCGGACAAAATCGATGTTCACCATCTACTGGTGAAGTTGCTCTCGCTACAGCCAGTAGCCACAGTCATAGCATAAGATCAGTCATGTTCAGTCGATATCGCCCCCACATCATGAGAATGGTGTCGGGGCGATCACTTTTTATGAAA
The DNA here is from genome assembly GCA_040388945.1 of Patescibacteria group bacterium. Taxonomy (GTDB): domain Bacteria; phylum Patescibacteriota; class Minisyncoccia; order Phycocordibacterales; family PALSA-1337; genus C7867-002. The sequence goes on along the minus strand of JAZKAW010000011.1, from coordinate 39,800 downwards.
AGCTAATTTTATTTATTCTTTACTTCCCTATCCCCGAAACCTTATCCTGAACTGTTTCAATAACATGAGTGGCTATAGTGGTACTTCCTGGCACAATATTGAAGAGGATGGCAAAGACAAAGAATGCAAATGAGTAGCGAGTATTTATATAACTAACTCCAATGGCAATGATGGCAGAAATAAGTGGGAGAAGCAGACGAAGATGCCCCCTTTTTAACTCTTCGGCACTCACTCGTGCGTGGTCGATATTACCCGAAGAAAAAACATGCCATCTCATCCAGATAAGTGAAAGACTGATAAAGGCGATGTTCAGTCCGTACACCCAGATTGCGGTTTCGGTGTATCCGTATTCGCCGAGGAGTCTGGTAGAGAATGGTATAAGACACACAAAGAAGAAAAAGAACGCATTGATGCTGGTCAAACGATGGTCAATACTTTTTGCATAGACTGTGGCGATAAAATGATGCGCGCGCCAGTAGGTATAGATGAGCGCAAAACTCAAGATGAAACTCACAATAACTGGACTGATGTCTATGAGTGCTAGGATGATCTGCTGTTCACTGACCATGCCGCTCAATGTTGGGACGCGAAGTTCAAAGGCGAGCAACGTGAGGATGATGGCGAAGATGCCGTCGGAGAAATTGTCAAAGCGAGATTGCTTCATGGGATAAATTGTACCACAAACAAAAACACCTCCCATGGGGAGATGTTTTTGTTACGAACAGGCGGTATTAAGCGCGTGTAACGTTCTTGGCATTCGGGCCCTTCTGGCCATCGACTACCTCGAAGGTAACGACATCGCCGACATGGAGCTCGGCAAAAGTTGTACCTGAGACATCGTTTGAGTGGAAGAAGAGGTCCTTCGTCTCGCCTTCGCGAGAGATGAAACCAAATCCCTTATCAGAAACGAGAGTCTTGATTGTTCCTTTCATGAGAATATTTGATGATGATTAGTGAAGAAAATTCGACAACGCTTTCTTGACCACAAGAATAACATATGTGATTGTATTTTGTCAAGTCAGCATTCGAAAGATAAATGCCGAGGGCACCCTCAACATCTTTCTGAATTAGCTGTTGGAAATCTCTCGTAGCTCCTGCCACTTCGATGCAGGAGTTTTTATTTCAATAGCCCAATAAGGCAAACTTCTCCACCTACCGGTACATTTGGTCGAGGAAAAATAATACATTCATCAGGATTAGCGCTGAGAGGTTCATCACCATCAAAAGCGAAAGGTTGTCCGACTGGAAGAGGTTCGAAATCTTTAAAATCTTTAACAAATCTAAAGTTGTCATTCTTCTTGTAGAGCATTCTGTCATTTTTGATGACTTGTTGCTTAACGGTGTCGAAAGGAACTATCTGGTCGATATTTCCAAAATAATAAAGAAACTGATAAGAAGATTTCAAGGCCAAATCAAAAAAGTCATCAGGCTTATTACTGGTTCCACATTCGAGGCAAATTCCTACACCTCCTTTTTTGTTCATGTATCCCATCACGGTAGTTGAGTACATTTTTGGATCAGGATTGTGGCGACTTACGATGATGGGAAAATCCATTAACTTTATAATTTCATATCCATTTGGTTCACAAAAAGAAAATTGCTTACCGTCTGGGCTATTGTACGAGTGAATATCGAGAACTGCGTCACATTGATCCAGAATCTCCATAAGCTCTTTTGCCCTTTGGTCCTCATAAGTATTTTCATCATTTTGTTTTTCAGAAAAAAGTCTATTGAGGTTTTTGTCCAGCGCACGTTTATTTGCTTCAATGGCGGGAGGATTTGCGTACACAAGAAATACATTTCCAGCTGTTACGCGGAGTTCTTTTTCCAGACGTTCGAGTACTTTAACACCGACTTTTTCATTACCGTGTACACCAGCAAAAATTGCTACGGTTTTCCCAGGTTGAGAACCAGTCTTTTTAATAATGGAGTTTTCAATCATTGTAGCCCTCATCGAGATACCCCTCGAATGTGGGACTCAATAATTGAGAATCTTCTTAATCTTAACACGGCCGGAAAACTACCGGACTTATCAGCCCTTTCAGGATTCAATCGACGCAAGGAAGAAGATATCCGTGAAGCTGGATGAGGGGTGACTGTTACTTCTCCATGCTCTCCATCTTCAACGGAAGCTGTCCCTCTGCCTCAAGACGTTCATAAATCCGCAAAACCAATTCGATATAGCGGTCCAGATTCTCGTCCGCTTCAGCAAGTTCTTCTTCGGATAGATGCGGGTACAGGTCGCGAGTTGTTATTCGTGGTTGTGACACGGTTTAGAACCCTATCACACGTTCGAGACTAAACTTGCCACTTTGAGCAAGAATGCACGTCTTGGTCGCTATTAGCAGTCATCTCATACTTACTTCATGTTCAATAAACCATTTCCAAATAGCTTGCGTGAGCACCGCCTCAAAGCTGGTCTGTTTCAGCGTCATGTTGCCTCTATACTTGGTCTTGATTGCGCTGATCGTCTTTCGAGATGGGAGAACGGACTCGCGATGCCAAGCGTGGCGAATCTTTTTAAACTCGCGGCATTGTACGAAACGGAACCGCATCACCTGTATCCGACCTTGTTTAAGGCGAGTGGAGAGATTGAACGAATCAAAGAACGTATATGATAGCTGTGGACAACTCATTGACAACCTATAGCTGCTTGATATGCTTATAGAGGTTGATGTGTTTGAAATTGTAAATAGCGATTTCAGGGGTCGGCTTCGGCCACACCACCTAAAGTCAGATCCTATGTGATCTGATGTGAATCTGTCGAAAGGCAGGAGTTAAGAACGCTTCTTTGCCGCTTGCGGCAATGCAGACACTTTAGGACATCGACCCTTTTTCCAGCCACGATCAAATGATCGTGGCTTTTCTATTATCACTCTTTTATGGATTGTTACTTCTAACAACTTGTAGCCCTACGGGGAATCGAACCCCGCTTTTCGCCTTGAGAAGGCGACGTCCTAACCGATAGACGATAGGGCCATTTCAATTAAAGAAGCAATAAGCAATAAGCAAAATACTCTTTACGACCTGAGAGTAGCATACTCTAATTACTTTTTAAATCTTTTCAAGCCACTCCTTTTCCTGCCTGACCAGGAGCTTGTCTGCCTTCTCGGGTTCACGCATCAGGGCTTTGACCAGGCGTTCCATGCGCATGGACTGGGAACCTTTGATGAGAATGATATCCCCTGACCTGATAAGAGCAGTAAGTCTAGGAACTGCTTCGAGAGCCGTAGCAAACGAGTGTACAGCTCCCACAGACAGACCTGATTTCATTGCCTCCTCAGCTGTACCCGAACGAGATCGCGGACCTACTGTGATCAGTTGCTTTACACTTTTGGCTGCGAGTGCCCCAGCTTTGCGATGTTCATCTGGTGAATATTTACCCAGCTCCATCATGTCCCCTAGCGCCGCCATTCGGACCCCTTTGATGGTAAGACTCTTCATTGTCGTAAGTGCCGCCTCTACAGCATCGGGTGATGAATTGTAGGTGTCATCGATGATGGTTGAATTGTTGATACCTGGAATAATATTCATACGACCTGGTGGGGCTATGTATTCAGAAAGTGAAGCAACGATCTTTTCGCCACTCATTCCTCGAGCCTTCCCTACTGCAGCTGCTGCAAGAAGTGGGTACATAAATGTGGTGCCAATAACTCCACGAACCTGTGCGGTGCCCGACATCCCTTCGGCTTCGACTTTGAAGGTAAATCCAGAAGGAGCGTTATTCTCATAGATAGGTGTGTATTCCAAGGCACGAACATTGGCGGCCGCTGAAGTCCCGAATGTGAGTACTTTTACCTCTTTTTCCTTTATCCTTTCGCCTATTGTTAGAATCTTTTCTTCATCGGCGAATAGAACCACCGTACCTCCCTTCCGTACTGACTCGGCGAGTGAAGCTTTCTCTTCAAAGACTTCTTCAGGTGAACTGAAGAATTCCACATGCACCGGTGTCATGCTGATGCGTGTAATGATCGCAACGTGAGGTTTGAGCCAGCGAGCAGGCTTGCGAATATCGCCCGGATGATCTGCGCCAACTTCCAGAACGAGGGTATCAGGATACTTGTGCGGACTCATAATAAGGTCCAGCCCCCTGAAGATATTCGATATCCATCCTTCTATGCTCCTCCATGCAGTCGGTATCCCAATAATAGTCAGCGGCAGACCAATATCACTATTCAAACTCTTTTCGCTCTTGCGTATGTGTCCCCCGCTATTTTTGAGAACAGTATAAATAGCATCCTTCGTCGATGTCTTCCCCACACTCCCCGTAACGGCAATGATGGTCGGCTTATACTTGGCCAAAATAAGCCTTGCCTCCAGCGTCAGTATGAAAATGATGATTTTTTTGATGAGTGACATGGGTATGGGTGGTGGTGTACGGCGAGGGCGGGTGAGGGTAAGACCAGAAAGAGGATTTGGTCTCCGAGACCCGAGGACTGCGATTGGTGCCTAATGGGCAGGAACTGTCCTGCGTACGAATCCGCAGGGCGAAGGGGGACAAATGCTCTTTCTGGTCTTGTCTGTTACCTATCCGGCGGAATATTGTAATAGTCTATCAAAAACTTCGAAATTTCACTAAATGGCTCCGCCAGTGTCTCTGAAGCATATTGCGCCCCCTTCGGATGGGTTTGATACATGAATACAAGAAATTTTGGATTGTATGCAGGGAAATATCCGAAGAATGAGTGCAGATAGCGGTCCGTATAGTAGCCTTTATTCACCGGATCGGGAATCTGGGCCGTACCGGTCTTCGCGGCGATAGTATAGTGTTCATTTTTCAAAGCTCCTTTGCGCAGAGCAGTGTCGACCACAGTCACCAACATGCGGGTAACTTCATCTGTTGTATCTTTCTTCAATATGAGTGCCCCTTCTGGAGGTGCTATTTTCTTTGATGTACCATCGGTATATTCAACACCTTTGACCAGATGTGGCACGATGAGGTGTCCACCATTGGCTAACACCGACAAAGACCGTGCCATGGCTACCGGAGAAACGGCAATACCTTGGCCATACGCAGCGGTGGCAATTTCGATATCCTGACCTTTTTCTAGATTTCCTATCAGTCCTGCTGCCTCGTTTGGCTGATCAATGCCAGTCTTGCCGCCGAGGCCGAAACTATTGAAATACTTTACAAAATCAATCCTTCCCACTTTGAGAGCGACTGTGGCTGCACCGACGTTTAGCGATTGACTCAAAATTTCCTGGACTTTGACCACGCCTCGAGCCACACCGTCAAAGTTGGAAATCTTTTTGGAATTGAGCGTCATGGTGCCGGTGTCGTTATAGGTAGAATTTGGCGTAATGGCACCAGTATCCAATCCTACAGCCATAGTGATGGGCTTCATAATAGATCCCATTTCATAGACATGTTCGACGAGCGGGTTGGAAAAAATGCCCGGATCTTTGATGTTTGAGATATCATTTGGATCATATGAAGGCAGGGACGACATCGCCACAATCTCTCCCGTATGAGGGTCGATGATGATAGCGCCGATCTCGTCTGGTTTCCACGTTTCTGAAGTTTGCTTCAAGATCTTTTCCAGGTACTTTTCAACGGTTGGTTCAATGGTGGTGACGATGGATCCACCTACAGACTTGCTGCTGCCGAAGACTGATTCACGAATATTACCAAAAAGTCCCGCAAAGAGATCTGCGCCGCCAGATGCCTGCGAACGCTTTAGCACATCTTGGTAGGTTCTCTCCAATCCGTAACGACCTTCAACTGTCCCTTCTTTATTTTCACCGATAAGCCCAAGCGCATGAGCTGCGAGCTCCTCACCAGGATACGTGCGCCACGATTCTTTGGCTACACCAACGCCTTTTATACTGAGGCCTTTGATAGATTCCGCAGTCTCCTCTGGAACACGATGGAGTAACTCTTCATACGGATCATCCTTTTTGGTGGCTTTACGTAGAAATTCTTCCTTATCGATCTTTATATAATGAGAAAGCGCCTCATATGCCACGTTTGCATCTATGAGATTTTTTGGATTGAGAAAAATAAGATAGCCGCTCGCAACGGTCGCAGCGGCAGCACGAGTACCATCTTTTGCTTCAAAGAAAATAGTGCCGCGATCAAAGAGCGTAGCCTGTGGTTTTTCGTATTGCTTGTCAGCGCGGGTGGCGTAGGTGCTACCTCTGACTACTTGGGTCCAGTAGAGTGAAGATCCAAGCCCGCCTGCTGCAATGAGGAGGCATATGAGAATGATACGGGTTCGTAATCGTTGCTTAGAGTTCATGTCCGCCGAATGCTACGCGGCCCAGTGATGCGGAACGAGAAATAAAGAAGCTTACTTCGCCCTTTTGGAGGCCGTAGGTAGCAAGGGTGTCAGGGGTAATGGTGCTTGAAAGCTTGAGATACTGGCCATCCAAGGTCTCAATCTGGCTTGTGAGAGCGCGTGACTCTGTTCCAATATGTTGGAGGGCTACTGTGCTCGAAATGATGGAGTACAGGTTAATAGCATAAAAAATGCCTGTGATAGCGCATGTGGCAATAAGAACCTGGGCTGCTCTCATACGAAATTCGCTTTGCGAAACAGCATTTGCAATGACCTTGGTCACTCCAGCGATTCCTTGGGCGCGACCATATGGAGCGTGTGGGCGGTATACTGCTGTTCTGTATGTCATTGTGCTTGTATTTCTCATGATGTTTTGTGCTGTGTTGTGTTTGTACTGTGTTTTCCTTAATTCCCTAATTGCTTAATTCCTCCTCTCCAACACTCTCAATCTTGCACTCCGTGCTCGTGGATTATGTAAAATTTCTTCGTCTGATGCTCGCAGAGGTTTTCGCGAAACTACTGCATCATCTGTGACTGCCTTGCTCTTGAAAAATTCTTTGACGATCCTGTCTTCGAGACTGTGAAATGAAATGATCGCCATAACACCTCCTGCATTTAGCTTCTCGTACCCTTTTGTCAGTCCTTCCTTGAGAGCATTCAATTCTTCGTTGACCGCTATACGCAATGCTTGAAATGTTCGCGTGGCCGGATGAATCTTGCCTCTCCTGTAAAATCCTGGAACTGAACCTTTGATGATCTCTGCGAGCTCGTGTGTTGTCTCGATCGTTTTCTTGTCTCGGTAAACGATGATGGCTCGTGCAATCCTTCGTGCAAAGCGTTCTTCTCCGTAACCAAAGATGACATCGGCGATCACTTCCTCGTCCCAATCATTGACAATTGTCTTTGCGGTGAAAGGATACGTATCTGGATCTCCCATAGTCATGAGAAGCGGTTCATCTTTTTGAAAAGTGAATCCCCTTCCCGAGTTGTCGAGCTCATCAGATGAAAGTCCGAGATCAAGAAGAATACGATCTACTTTCTCGATGTTGTGCTTTTCGAGAACCTTGTCCAGATTCCTGAAACTCTCAACTTCGAGGATGACCTTTTCTGCTTTTCCTTCCAACTTCCCTTTTCCTTCTTCTATTGCCTGCTTGTTTCTGTCCAAGCCAACAATAATCACCTTACCTTCTAACGCTTCAGCAACTGCCATAGCGTGACCCGCCCCGCCGAGAGTGCCATCAAGATATATAAGAGCTGACTCTTGCTTCTTGCTTTTTGCTTCTTGCAATTTGAGCCCCTCGACTACTTCCTTTAAAAGAACTGGTACGTGAATGCTTGCCATGTTCTAGAGCATTCCCGCACTTCCCAACTTTTCCGCCAAGGCGTCAGCTTTGCGCTCGACTTCAAGGCGATATTCATTCCAGACACTTTCATCCCAGAGTTCTACACGATCTCGTACTCCGATGAAGACAACTTCTTTCTTCAGCTTTGCACGTTCTCGCAAGTGTTCCGGAAGTAACATACGTCCTGCGGCGTCTACCTCAGCTTCAACGGCTCCTCCGAGGAGATAGCGGTTGAAGCTGCGGTTGTCGGCCTGCAGCATCGAAGATTCCGACATTGACAAGCGCTCCGAGATCTTTTCCCACTGCTTCACCGTAAAGATGAAGAGGCAAGAATCGAGTCCCGGAGTGATGACCACCTTCTTCCCCATTTCCTGACGGAATTTTGCGGGAAGAGAGAGGCGGTTCTTGTCGTCGATAGTGTGCCGGTACTCTCCGATTATCATATGTAATGTGTTCGTGGGACTGGTGTTTGGTTTCGACCTTGGTGTACACGTTTTTAGCGTATACCACTTCATCCCACTTGATGGATATTTTACCCCACTTTGACTCTTTTTGAAATCTATTATGTTGGGGATAAGTGGTGGATAAATAAAAAAAGCGCCAACCGTTATGGTTGTGCTGGTATCGGAGGTACAGCTTGGTACCTCAAGACTCGTTCGTCGAACTTTTGTACTTGCTCAGGGGTCATCGCAGGCGGAGGAGCTCCGTAACGGATCGTCGGTCGTGGTCGACTGTAGGTCTTCCGATACGGGATCTCAACCTCGGTTCTTCTCTTGAGGGGCATGATCATCATCATGAGCACCGCAATGACGCTTATCAGGGTCAACATTTCGACGAGGGTGAATGCTGCCTGCGGCCGATTGCGCTCGCAGGTATTCACAGTGATCCCTTTCGAAGTGCCGTCTTCTCTGGTAGAGGAATGTTAGTCGAGGTTCCGTAGAAAAACTCATTCCAACCCTTCCGTCTCAATTCCTGGAGAGGGCTTTGAGCTGCCCAGAACAAGAAGACCAACGCAAGGGCTATCCACCACGGGCTTCGCATGATGTATCCGGGTTCGTAGTATTTCATAAAACTCAGGCCACTAAACACTTTATGTGTTCGAACGGTCTGCGAGTAGATTACAATTATTATTACAACTGGTCAATCAGACCAAATGTCCTCAATTTTAGTCCTTTCGTGGCTTCATCAGTGGAAATATTTGAGTCTCACGAATAGGTTTACCAGCAAGGAATGCAAAAAGACGTTCACCAAAACCATATCCACAAGTAGGGGGCATACCATGCTCGAGCATTTCAACAAACTCATCATCAGTCATCATGGCCTCTGTATCCCCCTTTTCTATGAGTTTCTGCTGTGCTTCAAAGCGGGCACGCTGATCGATAGGATCATTGAGTTCAGAGTATCCGCGACCCATTTCACTGCCGGCAATAATAGGTTGGAACATTTGCACAGTTCCGGTGTTCCCAGGAAGATTTTTTGCAAGCGGAGCGACAAGTGCGGGATGATTGATCAGAAAGGCAGGACCTGCAATATTCTTGCGGCAATATTTCCAAAGGGTGTCAGTAAGACGTTCCCTGTTATCTCCATCGAAAGTAACCTTGAGTTCTTTTAATTTATCTTTAATATCCTTGTCTGAAGCAGAATTAATATCAATGCTGGTCTGTCTTTTTATTTCTTCGGCATAATCAATCCGAACCCACTCCTTCGCAAGATCGAACTCGTGACCGTGATGAGTAAACTTTGTTGTACCAAAAACTTCCTCAGCTATTTTCCTGTAAAGCCTCATAACCAAGTCCATGCCGTTTTCATAGTTTGCGTAGGCCCAGTAAAACTCGAGATTGGTGAATTCTTGCAAGTGTTCGGGACTAGTACCTTCGTTGCGGTAGGCACGACCTATCTCATATATTTTCTGAAAACCAGCAGCCATCAGTCTTTTTTGCCAAAGTTCTCCTATAGAAATACGTAGAAACACATCCATGTCGAAATCATTGTGGTGGGTTTTGAAAGGTGTAGCTTCGGCACCGCCAGTAGTTACTTCCAGAGTAGGTGTTTCAACTTCGAGGAAGCCCTCTTCTTTCATAAAGGCGCGGATCACCTCCCAGAATTTTGCTTTCTTGAAGAAAAGCTGGCGACTCTCGGGGTCCATAATGAAATCGAGGTATCTTTTGCGGAGTTTCTCGTCCGGGTCTTGTAATCCGTGCCATTTTTCTGGCAAAGGAAGAAGAGCCTTTGCTGCCATAGTCCAGGAAGTGACCGAAACACTCTGTTCTCCTCGTTGTGTTGTAAAAAACGTACCAGTGACACTGATAATGTCACCAATATCGACTGCTTGAGTTAGTAATTCAAATAAGTCTTCCTTCAGGGTATCTTTTTTGACTACTGCCTGAAATGTAGACTTGCCGTCATCAAGAACAAGGAAAAGAATGGCACCTTGCCCACGAATGGCCATGATACGACCGGTGAGAGAAACAGTCTCTCCGGCATGCTTGCCGCCCTTCCCTTCTTCGTATTCCGTAAAGTTCTTGCGTGCGTCTGCCAAACAAAAAGTCCTAGGGACCTTTGCTGGGTATGGATCCATGCCGGCTTTCTTCAGAAGTTCTAGTTTCTGAAGTCTGATGGCACGAAGTTCATCGAGTGAAGCCATGGGAGTAAGGGTTGAGGGGTTGAAGTGATGAAGAAAACACTACTTAATCTTGACGATCTTGTACTTGGCGGTTCCTTTGGGCGTAGTCACACTAACACCGTCTCCTTCTTTGTGGCCGAGCAAGGCGGAGCCGATGGGAGACAGATTTGAGATTTTTCCATGAGCCATATCGGCTTCTTCTGAACCAACGATAGTGTACAACATAGATTTGTTGTCACCGTCCTTTGCAACAAGGATAGTAGAGCCGACACGGATAACGTCGCTTCCGCCTTGCTCGAGAACCTTTGCTGTTTTGAGGAGATTTTCGAGACGACCGATACGATCTTCTACTTCTGCCTGCTCTTCGCGGGCCTGATGATATTCTGCGTTTTCGGAAAGGTCACCGAGCTTCTTGGCGTACTCGAGATGTTCTGCGACTTCTTTTCTGCGGTCTGATTTGAGATGCGCTAGTTCTTTTTCCAACTCGGAAAACTTTTCATTCGTAAGGTATTGAGTTTCAGTATCCATAATAAAAAATATCGCTTAGGTTGCTAAGGTTACGTAGGATTCTATTATAGCAGAAAACAGCCCAGTATTTCAATGGTACCCGGAGAGTTGGAAAGGATTTGATCCTCGAGACCCCACATTCATCCAATCTCTCTGTTAGCCCACGAACATGCATTGACATAAACAAATATTTGTATTAAAGTTCAATTTGAACGGAGGAATTATGGCCGACATTATTGCAGTTGATTTTTCATCTCCATTGCTACCAAATCGCAATGACCAGCCAAAGATGCGTCCACGAGTTTTTTTTAATGAACTTCAGAACGCCCTTACACCGCACGGAATCAATCTTGTTCCTGAAATACGGCTGATGGCAATACTTTCAAGTTTGGGTGGTCCTCGATCATCCGCCGAAAGTATCAGTACTCATCGGCAAGGATTGATTGGGTACTCCCTAGAGCGTCTACAGGAGATTGCTGAGAATGCTTCTGAGCAAGCGGTGGCACTCAACCCTGCTTACTACCATGCACTGGTGGCTGAAATTTGGGCAAAAGGAGGGCGTGAATCAACATAATCACCCAAACGTTTTGGTTTGAGGTGTTTTTTTTACTTAAAATACTCCGGTGTATTCACATTCATCCAATCTAGCTGCTGTCTCATGGCTGCTGCAGCACCGATGAGGTTGTGCACTGAACCGCTTTCGAGCATGACTACAAAAGCATATTTGGGATGATCATAAGGGAAGAAACCGGTGATCCAAGAGTTGACCTTGTCTTTGGCCACTCCGAGCTCAGCGGTACCGGATTTACCTCCAATAGCGATATAGGGCACGTCCAAGGCCTTACTGGTTCCACCTTGAACACTCATACGCATACCCTCTCGAACGACTTGAAAGTATTTTTGAGGGATATCGACAGTAGAATCCACTCGTGGAGTATCCCCTTTGATCACGGTGGGCTTCATCAGCATCCCGCCGTTGGCTATAGCGGCTACGCCACGGACGATCTGCACAAGTGTTACCTGGAAACCGTACTGACCAATGGCAGTATGGTAGGTGTCACCCAAGTACCAGTCTTCATTGAATGTTTTCTTTTTCCAGTCAGGAGTGGGAATGGTTCCGGCTTTTGACATGAGAGGTGAGTCGGTGTCTGCAGAACCAAAGCCAAAAAGACGGAGATATTTGTCGATGCCGAGGATACCAAGACCTTTCTGATCCTTGTATCCCCCGCCAACTGTATAGAAATACACATCTGATGAAGCTGCGATGGCCTGACGCATGTTTATAGAACCTTGGTTCTTCCAGTCACGGAAGAGCGTACTTTTTGTGTCATCGTAGGGGTTGGGAATAGAAATCGAGCCAGTGGTCACTAACACAGTCGACGGATCGATAATGTGTTCATTGAGGGCCCCAAGTGCGACATACGGTTTGACGATAGAACCGGGAGTATAGAGACCATCGGTTGCACGATTGAGAAACGGTTGGCGTTTGTCAGTGAGGAGCGCCTTGATCTTTGCTGTGTCATCGCGATCTGACATAACCTGTGAGCTGTATTCGGGATAGCTGGTGAGAGCAATAATCTCGCCATTAGTAACGTCCATGATCACTCCGGCTCCCCCACCAAAACCTACTCTTTCGGCGATATCTGCGATGTTGTGAAAGAGGGCGCTTTGAACACGGCTATCTATGGAAAGTAGTTCATTTTTACCCTGGTCTGGAGCGCGGACGGTGTTTTCTGAGACGATTTGGCCCCGCGCATCCACCTCAATGAGGCGTGAACCATTGGTTCCTTGTAGTTCTGTGTTTAGGTATTTTTCGATACCGCTCACCCCTTCAAAATCTGACTGGTAGTAGAAACCATTTTTGTCTTTTGAAGGATATTGCACATAGCCTAGGATGTGGCCAAGACCTGTAGTTGTGGCATATGCACGATGCGAGATGTCACTTTCACTCGGTGCATTCCAAATGAGTGGTACACCGTTACGGTCGCTTATGACGCCCCTCCCGGCAAAGAGTGGTACTGGTCGGAGAAGGTTCTTCTCGCTACGTGCCGAGTACTCATCGCCATGCACTATCTGCATTTTCCCTGCCTGGAAAAGAAAGACAAGGAGAATAAGGCTCATGATGACTGTAATGCCATACAGGGCCGTGCGTGAAATGGGACTCTCGAGGCGTCCTTCGAACTGGTCGGTGTCAAAGTCTGGAATGTTATGAGAGTCAAGAAGAATCTCGTCTGGCGATATCTCGCGCCCTTTACGGGAGCTGCGACGACGTTTGAGGAAAGTATTTCTACGAGAAAAGAAGGGCATGAGGCAATGATATCATACAGAATTTATTGAGAAGATTGACTAGCTCGAGACCTCACCGCATGATTTTCTTTATAATAATCACAATAAAAATAAATACTGTCGATATAATAGTTCCCAGATATCCTGCGAATCCCTGACCTGCAGTAAATCCAAAAAGAGCATCATACATCACTCCTGCAAGGATAAGTTCAATATAAAATGGAAACACCAGCGCCCCAACAATTCCCAACGGCAAGGCCACAAACCCCCAGCCATGAATAAGGCAGAGTAGAATGGCAATATCAATAATTATCCTTGTGATTATTCGAGGCATTCGGATTGCAATTTATTCGTAGATTCGTGTTATTGCTTGTCTACTAAAACCCACCTTAGTTTATAAATATTAACCATCGGGGCAAAAAGAACTTTCGTAAATGGTTCGGCCGGGTCTGAGACTTTGGCTGTAACCACTCCAAATGGAGCTTCATTGATAGATGGGTTGATCACGACATCGCCTTCTGAAATAAGGGATTCTTGTGGGACCTTGGCTTCATAGTGACCCCCACCTCGTCCAACGGCAGTAGCTGGCTCTTTGTTTGCCCCGATGAGCACTTCATATTTTTCTCCAGGTGATGAAAGGAGCTTTACTTTGGAAGTCTGTCCAAGTACGTCAGTGATAGTGCCGATGCGGATACGCTCCGGACTGTAGACTGCTGTACCGCTTGCTACTGCGTAGTCCTTGCCAATATCGATGATAAGTTCATCGTAGGGTGCAAGTGGTGGACGTTTGAGAACTGCCGCGAGAATACGAGGAGTACTCGTTGCTCTACCGAGTGCTGCTTTGAGTTCGGCATTTTCTGCTTCGAGAGATTGTGCCGACTGAAGTCGAACATCGACTGCTGCAAGTTGGCGCTTCAGTTCTTCGTTTTGAGAAAGAAGCGAGGCAGGAGAATTGAGTGAGCCACTACTTATCGAAAATTCCATTCTCCAAAATGGTTGGGTAAGTGAAGTAAAGAATCCGGGAAAGAAATGAGGAAAGAAAAATTGTATCCCAACTACAAGTATGAGAATAACACCCGCAGTAACGAGTAGGCCTGATAGTCTGCTTTTTGGGTTACGTGGCTGAAGATATGTCATCGTCGCTTTCTATAAGTACGCTTCGATAATAGTCGAGGTCTTCGAGGATAATACCCGCGCCGCGGGCAATGGCGGTCAGTGGTTCATCGGCGACAGTTACAGGGATCTTGAGCGTATCCTGCAAAAGAATATCCAGACCTTTGATAAGTGCTCCACCACCGACCAGATGCACGCCGCGCTTCATAACGTCAGAAAGAATTTCTGGTGGAGTAGTTTCGAGCACCTCTTTTGAAGCTTCTACGAGAATGTCGATGGACTGACCGATGGCTTCACGAATATCGGAGTCGGTGATGACTACTTCGCGTGGAAGACCGGTGATAAGGTCTCTCCCCCGGTTAGTCGTTTCGAGCGGTTCTCCTGGAACCACGTTGCCTACAGTCATTTTCACGTGTTCGGCAGTTGTTTCACCGATAAGGATCTTAAACTCATTGCGTATGTAGGAAATGATGTCGTTATTGAGTTTATCTCCGGCAATTTTCAAATTCTTGGAACGAACAATACCACCGAGTGAAATCACGGCAATGTCGGTTGTGCCTCCGCCAATGTCGATGATCATGGAGCCGACTGGGTCGTGTACTGGAAGTCGGATACCTATTGCTCCGGCCATTGGTTGTTCGATGATGTAGACTTCGCGTGCTCCGGCATTTTTTGTAGCGTCTCTGACTGCGCGAACTTCGACGTTAGTTACGCCTGATGGAACTCCGACTACAACACGAGGGCCAATCATTTTCTTTGGCATGAACTCCCCTGCGCGCTTCATGAGGTATGCAAGCATTTCTTCTGTGACTTCAAAGTCAGAGATCACTCCATCAACCAGGGGCCGCACAGCGGTGATGTGCGTAGGAGTTCTTCCGAGCATATTCTTTGCAACCATACCGACTGCAACAACCTGCCCAGTCTTCTGGTTTACTGCTACGACTGATGGTTCGTTGACGACAATGCCTTTGCCACGAACATAGACCAGAGTGTTGGCGGTTCCAAGATCGATGCCGATGTCGTTGGAGAAACGACTGAGGAATTTATTTTTTTTATTAGTGAAATCTCCTTTTGCCATGTGACGTTACTCTATCATATGGCTCAAATGCGTAGTGATTGACAATCACTTAAAATAGTAGTACTAATACAAATGTACATACCTCAAATAAATGCTTCTTGTGGCTCTGTCTGGTGATGGGGTGAGGTTGAAGCAAATCGGTTCTTTTCGGAGGAAATATGAGACAACCAAGCAGTTTAAGTAGCGCGTCTGGGCTATCTGTGGCGGCCGTGATTTTATTTGTCGCAGCCTTGGCCGTGGTCCTCTATCCCACAGCAAAGAAAAACCAGGGACAAGTTGCTGTGCTGGCTCAGCATACTCCGGGATGGAGTAACGAAATTGCGCGACTGGAGACGGGGGATCTTGTGCGACTGACGAACTCGACAGTGTGGATCGTTGCCAAAAAAGTGGATGGAAGATTCTTTCTTCGTGGCGCGAACGATGTTGAGTTGGTGACAAAATTGTGTTCGAACAAAGAGCTTGCAGGAGAGCTTCGAGAAGTTGCTACATCATCGATGTTGATGGACTACAACCGTCTCTGTAAGCTCTTCGTGAGCCAGTGTTACCATCACGGTTCTGATCAAGAGAAGTAACGCAAATCGCAGTTCGCCCTTCGGGTAGCTGCGTATTTTTTATTACCACTTCACCCAACTAAAGTGCCTGGATCCCAACCATCTCCACCTTCCCTGTTGCACGATCTTTTGTTTCAACGGAACTGTTTTCCAGTGTCTTGGCACTGATCACAATACGTTTTGGGATACCTATAAGATCAGAATCAGAAAACTTTTCACCGGCACTGACGTTGCGATCATCGTAGAGAACTTCCTTGCCTGACTTGGTGAGTTTTGCATACAAATCTTCTGCGGTCTTTTTTACTTTTTCATCTTTATCGAACAGTGCAATCAGATGAATATCAAAAGGCGCTACCGACTCGGGCCAGATAAGTCCTTTGTCGTCAGCCCAAACTTCGGCGATGGTGCCCATGACACGTGAAGGACCTATACCATAACTTCCCATTACTACAGGCTTCACTTTGCCTTCTTCGTCCTTGTAGTTGAGTCCGAGCACATCAGAAAATCGTGTTCCTAGACTAAAGATATTGCCCACTTCTACCGCCTTTTTTTCGACGAGTTCATCTTTTGTAATACCAAGATCCGCCAAAACTTCATCCTTCAAAACCTCCTTATTGATGGCAATCTTCTTGGCCTCATGAACATAAATAGTATCTTCACCTGCATCAGTGAGTGTCTGGAATTCATGAGAATATTTCGCAAAAGATCCTCCACTGGCGAAGGTCTTGTATGTTTGACTCCCTAACCCTAGGCGGTCAAAGATACGGACATATGCTGCGGCAGCTTTTTCATAAAATTCCTGATGAGCTTTTTCGTCTACATTGAATGAGTACAAATCCTTCATCAAAAATTCGCGTCCACGGAGAATACCGGATTTGGCACGCTCTTCGTTGCGAAATTTCGTCTGAAACTGATAGACAGATGCAGGAAGATTTTTGTAAGAACTAATATGATCTTTCATGAGGACTGTTAGAGGTTCTTCATGAGTAAATCCCAAGCCAACTTCGCTACCATTTTTGAGTTCAGTCTTGAACCAGTTGTCGACAACAGCATCATCCCAGCGGCCACTCAACTCCCAAGTTTTCTTTTCCTGAAGAGCGGTGAGGTGTATTTCCTGTCCTCCGATAGAGTCCATCTCTTCGCGAATGATTTGCACTATCTTGTTGAGTGTTCGCAGTCCTAGTGGCAAAAAAGAATATGCCCCGGCCATCTCTTTGTGGATGAATCCGGCACGGATGAGGAGCTGGGCATTCTTTGCGACCTCGTCTTTGGGAGCTTCACGGCGAGTGCGGGTGAAGAGGTGGGATTGTTTCATGGGGACAATAATACAGGAAATAGATGGGCTATTCAATCATGCCGCCAACGTTACCAGATGAGTTTGACTACATCTTTATAAGTCACCACGACCATGAGGAGCATGAGTAATGCAAAGCCAACGGCGTTAACCGTGTTGGCGAATTTGACGGGAATGCGACGGCGAATGATAGATTCAATAAGAATAAAGAAAATGCGGCCACCATCGAGTGCCGGGAATGGTACTAGATTGATGATACCGAGGTTGATGGAGATAAGGGCCGTGATCATCATAAGGTATGTGGCGCCTAGTCGAGCAGAATCACCAACAATAGTAGCAATACCCACAGGACCTGAAACTTCAGAGAAATTGGCGGTGCCCTTGAAAATAGAACTAAAGAAATCCCAAAGACCTCCAGCCGTGCCGGCAAACATCACTCCAAAATAATTGGTACCTTCCTTTATGGCAGCAAAGAATGGAAGCTTGAGGTCGCCCACATTTTCCATGGCAATACCCATGGCGTATTTTCCTTCAACTAGTCCTTGGGTTGGCGAGATGTTTACATGCACATCTTGCCCTTTCCTTTCAAGATCAACTTCTACAGGTTTTCCTTGGCTGCTGTTTACGTAGTTCTGGATCTCTTCGACACTTTTGGCAGTGCCAACATTTTTTATTATGTCTCCGAGCTTGAGTCCTGCTTTTTCTGCGGGAGAATTTGGAGATACAAAACTCACCATCACGCGCGGATTTTCGAACCGGTCAGCGTACTGCTCGAAACCGCTGGTTGTAGCGGTGACACCACCGACGAAAGTGATGATATAGAGCAGCCAAGCAAAAACAAAGTTAAAGAAAACTCCGGCTGCAAGCACTGTGATCTGTTTCCATTTTGCTTTGTGTACAAAACTCCGCTTGGCATCCGGACCATGGGTAGATTCATCATCAGGATTTTCTCCGAATATCTTCACAAATCCGCCAAAAGGAATAAGGTTGATACCATACTCGGTTTCTCCGCGTGTCCATGCAAAAACCTTCGGTCCAAAACCAAGTTTGAAAGCATCTACACGAATACCGAAAAGTCGTGCTGCGAGAAAGTGTCCCAGTTCATGCACAAATATGAGAACTGCGAGGACAAGGAGGAAGATAATTACTGTGAACATGTAATATCAAGTATGAAGATTTGGCCAGTAAAATGCAAGCGCAGCTGTCTAATTGCTAGTTTAGTATTTCCTTCTCCTTTTTTGTATACATCTCGTCCAGCTTTTTGTTGGCGTCATCGACAAACTTTTGAGCTTCCTTTGTAAGGCGGAAGATCTCGTCTTTACCGTAACCCCCTTCTTTCTCTTTGGTTTGAAGGTCCTTGATAGTGTTGTCACGATTGTGTCGAACTTGTTTCTTGCCTTCCTCGAGTTTATCTTTGGCAAGTTTGGCGATCTGAGCACGGCGGTCAGCGGTGAGTTCTGGGAAAGTAACACGGACTCCTTGGTCATCTACAGCAGTAGAAAGGCCGAGATTGGCTAGACTGATAGCCTTCTCTATCTCTTTTGACTGGGCGGCATCCCACGGAGTTATGCGGATACTGCGTGCCCCTTCGATGGTGACACTAGCCACCTCTTTGAGACCCATGATAGTTCCATATGAGTCTACTTTGACGCTATCAAGAATAGCTGGCGATGCTTGTCCTGTGCGGATCTGCTGAAACTCTTTCTTGAGCCACTCTTCTGCG
Source organism: Patescibacteria group bacterium (assembly GCA_040388945.1). Lineage (GTDB taxonomy): Bacteria > Patescibacteriota > Minisyncoccia > Phycocordibacterales > PALSA-1337 > C7867-002. Next base: position 21,004 of record JAZKAW010000011.1, on the reverse strand, counting down.
GCAGTAAGAGTTTTTTTGAATGGGTTGAAGTCGTAGGCCATGGTGATGAAAGATGGGTTGAAGAATGATAATAAAGTCAGTATATCATAAAAAGCGTGCCCCTCCCGCGTCGTGCGCAAGAGGGGCTGTATCAGTTGTTCCAAAACTATCATTAAGCAAGGTTCAATGCAACATACTCCAACAACATCTTTACCGATGGTGCCCGATCATAAATATATTTTTTGACGAGGGCAATTGATTCTAGAATCCGCATATTATCCTTGAGATTTTTTTTCAAATAAATTTCATTTTCAACTGCATCCAGGAATTCTATAGCATCCTGTCGGGATTTCTTTTCTTTGGTGATGTCATCCATTAACTTTTTAATAAAATCCAATCTCTTCGCCGCCGACATCTTGAGAAATTTATGAGCATCTTGCACTGTCTCCTCATTTACTTTAAAGCCGGCTTCATCGCCGATCATCCGCATGCGTGATTTTACTGTAGGCAAGAGTAAGTGAGCTGAAGGAATTATCAAAAAGAAATGTGCGTAGTCTGAAGGTTCTTCCAAAAGTTTGAGCAAAGCATTTTGTGCTTCACTGGTAATATTATTCATTGAAACTATAAAGACCTTCTTCCCTGTCGGGCCGATAGGACGCGTCTCATGTAGAGACTTCAGATTGCGTGCATCATCGATGGTGAATGACTGGTAACTCTGTTCAAAAAAATCAGGATTGGCTTGGGATGGGATGGAATGCTCATTTTCCAAGATAGTTTTTAGTTCTATGCTGATGCTCAGGTCGCCAGGAATGTAGTAAGCATGATGAGACAGTGTTTTGAGATGGTCTATGAGAGGCATGAGTGTATTGTACCTAAGTTCGGGCAAGTTGAAAGCGCGACCACCGAGAGAGTGAGCCGCGCCTGAGAGTTAAGAACTCACAAATGTTACTGGAGCCAATACCAGTCGCCGAATTCGTTAAAGCCCACATCTGAGTGCTTGAGCACCGTTATGTTTTTAATCTTCTTCTGCCACTCCATGGCGGTAGTAAGATTGGGATCAAATCGGAGGACGATCTGGTTGGTGTTCGAGTCTGGTCCGGGACCTTGGAGGAATACGGAACGGCCGTCAGTATGGCGTTTGATAATGACGAAGGTTTCCACCACGGGAACGATTTCCTTGTTTCGCCACTCCATTTTTTCCGGCATGGCATAGTAATTCCAGGTTATGGTGACAAGGTCACCAATGTCTCCATTTTGCGCCAGGTTCAGGATCGTGTCCGTCGTTGCTCGGGCCTCAGAATTGAGGCTGTTAAGTTGACTGCGTCCTTGGAACAGAACCGCGCAGACGAATCCAAGATATGCGACGATGGCGATCGTCCATATCAAACGACGTTCCGTCTTGGACATTTCCGTATTTGGTATTCCAGCTTTCATGATTTGAAAGAACCGACATGCTTCAACCTCACCCAAAAGGGCCACAAGAAGCGTTTATTTGAGGTATGTACGAGTGAAATTATAGCACAAAATAGCACCCTGTCAAGGTGCTATTAAAGTCAAGTACGGACAGAAAGAAAAGGTCTACAAATCCAGTATCTGTGCATCCTTAACTGTCCTAAAGATAGTTTCGCGACTAACTTCGCAGTCACTGTTGAATGAGAGAGTGCCAGTTACGCCCTTGTAATCCTTGAGTGAACTTATATAGTCACCCACTTTCTTTGGATCATCACCAACTTTGGATACAGCTTCGGCGATAAGTTTGATTGCATCATAGTGCGCAGCGCCTAGGTATACCGGAGCAGCACCGAACTTGGCTGCGTACTTTTGTTTGAACTCAGTAGCTACTGAAGATTCTTTAGGATTTGCGCCTCGGGAGTACTCATAGTCAATGTAATCGATTCCATTGACTACGGAGAGGTCGGTGACGGCCGGATTCTGGATTGTGTAGTAATCGCTCACGATAGGTTTCTTCCAGCCGAGTTCACTGATCTGTTTAAACATCGGTAGGACAGTATTTGCAGGATTGGTCACAATCATCACATCAACATCTTTCTGTTTCTGGACGAGCTTTGTGATGTTTGTGCGGAAATCCCCTCCTGTAAGTGATGCATTGTAAAATTCGATAGTCAATGGAGATAATCCTTTTGCTGCAAACGAGGTTTCAAGTTCGGTCGCTAAGCCCTTTCCGTATTCATTGTCGGGCAAGAGCGCTACAGCTGTTTTGAATCCCCTTTTTACTACCAGATCAGCATAAGCTGGGCCAAAATTCTTTGCTGTCAAAGCAATACGACATGTGAGAGGAGATCCATCGAAGTATGAAGGTGCAGTTGCGCCAGGTACCATGAGAAAATTATTGTCAGCAATAACCGCAGGACGAACTGCTGCCGCTGCCGGACTGCTGTCTGTCATAATGAGTTTGATCCCTTTTGCAGTCAGGGCCTTGTAAGCATCCACTGCTTTTTTGCCATCGCTTGCGTTGTCTTCGATGACCAGTTCAAGTTTTCTTCCGTTAATTCCACCACTAGCATTTATTTCGTCTACAGCCATTTCAGAAGCATTCTTTTGGATTGAACCAATAAGACCGAAAGGTCCTGACATAAGAAAGTCTCCACCAATGACAACGTTTCCTGTCGCAGCTTTTTTGTTCGTTGCGATAAGAATGACAACGATAATAATGATCACAGCAAGGATACCCCCAAGAACTTTTTTGTTCATATAAATACGTTATCTGTTAGTAGCTATAAGTAAAGCACAGATAGATGGCTAAGCAAGAGCCGTTCTACTACCTTTTTGAAGTAATCGTTCTTTTGTATACGTCCAAATGGTCGAGGGCGATACCAGTTCCCTTTGCAACACAGAGGAGTGCGTCTTCGGCGAGTACAGCCTTCACACCAGTGCGGCGAAATACAAGTTCGGGAAGGTTACGGAGCATGGAGGACCCACCAGTCATAATGATCCCCTGGTCAATGATGTCAGCGGCAAGCTCGGGTGGAGTCTCCTGGAGCACATCCTTGATTGCTTTGATCATGTCACGGAGTTCCTTTGAGATGCCTTTGACGATCTCATTGGTTTTGATCTCGGTCGAGCGTGGAAGTCCGGAGATAAAGTCTCGACCCTTGACCATCATTGAAAGTTCAGGATCGAGCGGGATGGCAGAGCCGATATTGATCTTGATGATCTCGGCCATGTGATCTCCGATAGCGAGATTGAAAGTTTTTTTCATATAGTCGGCAATGGCTGCATCTATACGATTGCCAGCACACTTTACCGAAGTGGAAGCAACGATGCCTCCAAGAGAGATCACTGCCACATCTGTCGTTCCTCCGCCAATGTCTACGACCATATGTCCACGTGCCTCCTGGATGGGGATGCCTGCACCGATGGCAGCGAGGATGGGCTCTTTCACTGCGTAGGCATTTTTTGCACCTGCTCGAATAGTCGCTTCGATCACGGCACGACGCTCGGTAGAGGTGATGCCAGCCGGAACCGAAACCATAATGTCAGGTTTGAAAAGAGTAAAACGACCCAGAGCTTTGTCTATGAAATAACGAAGCATGACTTCGGTGATGCGGTAGTCGGCGATAACACCATCCTTCATAGGACGATAGGCAATGATGGTATCGGGCGTGCGGCCGATCATTTCTTTGGCGTCGTTACCTACGGCTAGAACTTTTTTGTCGATCTGAGAAATAGCTACGACTGAAGGCTCATTGAGAACAATGCCTTTTTTCGGCATAAATACGAGTGTATTGGCTGTTCCGAGGTCGATTCCCAGCTTTGGAGAAAAAATACTCATGGGTGTGAATATATCACACAATGAGGTAAGGGCAAATTGGATGTATTATTCTGGAGTCGTATTCCTCTTTAATACAATCGAAGGGATAAGTGTGCAGAGGGCGGCGACAGCGCAGATTGCGAAGAGCCATTGGTATGAGATTCCCATTGAAAGGAGAATAGTCAGTATGGCAATGAAAATGACGCCGGCAATATTGCGAGTAAGATTGAGCAGACTTGAAGCAAAACCAACAAACTCTTTTTTGACTGAAGTTGTGGCAGTCGTACTCAAGGGGGCGCTCGTACACCCGATACCAGCCCCGATGAGTGCCAGAGCGATGATGAGAAATATATGATTTGGTGAATAATAAAAGGCTGCAATACTTCCCATTCCAATACAGCTAAGGATCAGTCCTCCGATCACCGGCACATGAGGTCGATATTTCTTAAGCATTTTTCCTCCAACAGGAGAAAGCACACTTACCCCGATAAGGAGCGGCAGCAGGAGGAGTCCATTGCTTGTGGCGCTGAGCATGAGGTGTTGCTGGGCATACAAAGAAAAAATATACATAAAGCCAAACAGTGTTCCATACACGACGAGAGAAACAAGCAATGTTGAGAGTAGTACGCGGTTTTTGAGAAACTTGAGCGGAATAAACGGGTGTTCGTCTCTTCTTTCAAAAAAGAAAAATGCCCCAAAACAAAGGATGGAAGCGCTTGCAAGCGTGATCACCAAAGGAGATGTCCAGCCCCACTCTACTCCCCTATCTAGAACGAGGAGGATACCAAGGAGACCGAGAGCAAACGAGGTGGCACCTTTGAAATCAAAAGGTTTGTTTGTTGGGATATGTTCGTGTCTAGGAAGATAGCGCAGAGCCATAATGAGGGCGATAATGCCCACAGGAAGATTGATAAAGAAAGCAGCGGGCCAGGAAAACTTGTCTATGAGCGGTCCGCCGATGAGGGGGCCGATCACAACAGAAGCGGCAATGATGGAGGTCCAGCTACCGAGCGCTTCGCCGCGCTTTTCTGGATCCTTGAAGTTGAGGGCGATGAGTGCCATAGCCGTCGGGTAAACAGATGCTCCTAGAAGTCCTTGAAGCGCCCTGAAGAAAATCAGACTACCAATACTCCACGAAAATCCTGTAATGAATGAGACGATAGTAAATCCGGTAAATCCCCACATATATACTCTGCGGGCCCCATACAGATCGCTCAGTTTGCCAAATACAGGAATAAATATTGAATTGGTCAGAAGGTAAACCGTCGAAACCCACCCAACCGTAGAGATTGTTGTGTGGAAGTCCGACAGTATCTTCGGGACAGCCAGATTGACGACCGTACGGTCGAGTCCAACCAGGAGTGTGCCCAGTGCGAGAGTAGATAGAATTAGCCAGGGCGACTGTTTTTTCATGTTAGATACTAGTTGCTATTCTCTCCTTCGATCAGTCCAGGACCACCATAGTTTTTCACATTGCGTATCGGTGCTGGATTTGGAGGATATATAATCTCTCCTGAAGTACTTTTGATAACGGTATCGTTTTCATAGTATTGTGCCCCAGTATAAGGATTGTATGCCGGAGGGACATATGTGCCGGGCGGAGGTGTCGGCGAGGGCGGAAGTTTGTCAATCTCTTTTTGCGTATCATCAATATCCTTTTTAATATCATCAACAACTTTCTTTTGATCATCGATCGGATTTGGAGGAGGGTTGTTATTGCCATCTGGCGTTGTTGTGCCATTGCCCTGAGTTCCGTCATTGTTTCCAGAACCGGTACCAGGTGGCTTACCTGTCTCGGCATTGTGAAGGTCACTTTCAGCACTGTTAACGGCACCACCCGCATCGTCGATCGCTTTTTTGAGAGCATCGATCTCTGCCTGTGTTAGACCGGAGTTTCCTGGTGTAAGTTTGTCGATTATTTCCTTGAGCTGTTCGATGTAGACGTTGACATTGGAGCTATCTTTTTTGATAGCATCGTGAAGTGCACTACCTTCGCCGCCACCAGAGGCGGCAAGGGCTTTCCATGAATCAAAAATCTTATTTATTTGTGCGCGCACTGTATCGATCTGGTTTTGGAGCACCTTGTTCTTTACTTTGATTTCACTCGTATCAAATACTTTGCCCACTCCGTCGTAGACATCGCTAAGTGCGGCTTTGATAGCCTCTGCTTTGAGCTGATTGAGCTTGTCTGTTTCCATCTGCAGACGTGCCTTTTCCCAGGCAAGCTGCGCGTATAGCTCTACAGCAGTTTTAGGAGCCTGGCCCGCTCGGAGATTATCTTGTGCAATACGTATCAACTGATCATCTGCAGAATGTTGAATAGATTTGCCATAAATGTAGAGTCCTCCGGTTATAAATGCGAGTGCGACGATCACAAGAAGAGCCATTGCCACAATGCCGCGTTGAGAATTTTTCATGTGGTAATGATAGCACAAGGTCTAGGAAGAGATTTCCACAGAAAATAATACTTATTATTTGTCTTACAAAATTACACTTTCCAATTCACTTACATTATTACAGATATAATCTGGATTTCTTGCTCTTAGTATATTCTCACTTGTAAAGCCCCATATGACCGCAACGCTTTTAATCCCTACCTTCTTTGATACATCTATCTCGTGATTACTGTCTCCAACAAAATATGTGTCCTGCAGATTTAAGTTATTTTCCTTAATTATTTTCTGGACGGGTTCCAATTTATCATTTGCATCCGTGATAATTTCACTAAATACATTTTCTAATCCATAGTCTTTTACTTCAGGGAGTAATGTCTCGGGAAAATCCGAACTTACGACTGTGAGAAAATGACCCTTCTCCTTACATTTATGTATAAGTTGTACCACTTCAGGAAATGAGATTGCTTTTGGACAATCTTTGTCTAATTGTAATTCCTGAAATAATTTTGACCGCTCTGCCTCATCATAACCTTCTGGTAAATATTTTTGATAGAAAAGGGCCGGCGGTTGCTTCCAATTTTCCCTGAACTCTTCCGTAGATATCTCGTCTACTTCATATTTTTTAAATATACGATTAACAATCCACATCTGGTTTGTAACTGTGTCTCTCACTACGCCAGACCAGTCAAAGATTACATTTTTCATAGTGCAAGTATAACAAAATAAAAGACAAACCGCAGAAATGAATCTGCGGTTGTTTGAAAAACAGTTTACCTCCGGTCAGCCTTGGAAGATGCGGCGACAATCAGTCGCTTTACTTCTGAGATGACATCAAGACCCCATCTGGCAGGAACGAACAAGTCGCCCCTGTCTGCATATGGTACGTCTGAAACTTTTCCTGACTCTATGTTGGAGCCGTTCGACCACATAAACACCTCTCCTTTGCTCAGGTGCCCAAACCGTTTGAGTAGCTCATGTGAGCGTACATCCCGCATGTAATCGGGTTTGGTTTGGCAAAATGAATCTTCTCCCTCCCCCAATGCATCGAGAGGTGAATAGAAGAGTAGATTATTGACTGCTTCGATGAGGTCAGACATCTTGTGCCAACCCCATTTGCTACTACCGTGATCAAGGCGGTAGAGTGCGGGTATTTCAATTCGAGCCATACAATTTCCTTTGTTGCCTCATGGCAACTGCATAAGGTTTTGTTCCAAAGTTCATTCGCCTTCAGGCGACCTCACCAAAAAGATCATATCATATATATAAAATTATGTCAAATTTGGATAGAACGATACAAAAAAGCCCCATTTCTGAGGTTTTTTGAGTACCCTCATTCGGGTGGCGTCATTCGTTGTGCGGCTCACAATTAACGCTTTGACCACTGAGGAGACTTGCGGGCCTTCTTGAGACCGAACTTGCGGCGTTCCTTGGCGCGAGGGTCACGTTTGAGGTAACCACGCTTCTTGAGGTTGCCACGGAGGGTCACATCGTAGATGAGGAGTGCACGTGCGATACCGAGGCGCATAGCGTCTGCTTGTGAAGCTGTACCTCCTCCACTGACCTTGGCGGTGATGTGGAACTTCTCTGCAGCCTTGCCATGAGTGATGGACTCGATAGCCATAACCTGCATTTCTTTTACTGGGAAGTATGCCTCAAGAGCCTTGCCGTTTACTTCATAGCCAGCTTTTGCACCTGGGAAAAGACGAACACGTGCTACAGCAGTCTTGCGGCGACCGACAGCTTCAAAATATTTACCTGTTGTTTTTGGTGTCATGTTAGTAAGGGTTGAAAGGTTGAGGGGCTGGGCTAATCTGTGATTATTAAATTTTTCATACGAACATCACGTAACTTGTTCTTTGGGAGCATGGTGTAGACTGCGCGAGTGTAAACTTCCTTCATACCGCGGCGGTTCATAAGATCACCAAGCTTCTCTGTGTTGAGGCCTCCGCGATGACCGGTGTAGGTCACATACTCAACGGCGTTTTTCTTGTGCGCGGTGATGTTGGTGAGGTTAGCATTGACGATGCGAACTTCGACTGGAAGAGCAATGTTCTTTGCGAACGAAACACTCTTCTTGCCCATGAGGCAGGCAGCTGCTTCACTGGCGATACGGCCCAGTTTCTTGTCTCGTGCATCAATTGTGTAGATTTCCTTTTTCATAGTAGTAGTCATATCAGTATTATACAAATTCGATCAAAGCCATCTGTGCTCCGTCGAGGTCGCGGTTAGGCATGCGAACGATGCGAGTGTAGCCACCTGGACGGGTCTTGTACTTTGGAGCGATGGTTTCGACGAGCTTCTTGGTCTCTTCTGGAGAGTGAATGCGAGCAATGATAAGGCGGCGTGTAGCAACGGTATCTGACTTGGCCTTTGTGACCAACTTTTCTACCATCGGGCGCAAAGCCTTGGCCTTGGCAAAAGTAGTATGAATACGATTGTCACGGATAAGGTTGCGAGCCAAAGAACGCATGAGAGCGTGTCTCTGAGTCTTTTCTCGTCCGAATTTTTTTACATTTGAATGGTGTCTCATGGTAGTAAGTAGGGGTTGAAGGGGTGAAAGGTTGAGGGATGACTACTGTTTCATTGTTATGCCGTGCTGTGCGAGAAGCTTCTTGATCTCCTGGATACCTTTTGCACCAAGTCCGTCGATGTCCATGATGTCAGACTCCTTCTTGCGAGCAAGGCCACCAAGAGTGCGAACATTGGCGTTAACCAAAGCCTTGGCTGTGCGTGAAGAGAAACCGAGAGAATCAATACGAGTCTTGAGAAGCTCGGTGTCGATCTCTTTGTCAGAATCTCCTTCTGCACCAGCCTCACCGTCAACTGTTTCTGCGAGAATTGTTTCTGGCTCTTCTTCCTTGAAGCCGACGATGGCCTTTAGCTGGTTGATCATGAGAGCAATAGACTTCTCGAGAGCCTCGTGAGGTGTGAGTGTACCGTCGGTCTCGATAGACATGCGGAGGCGGTTGAAGTCAGTACGATCTCCGACACGCATATTTTCTACTTCGTAGTTGGCACGGCGGATAGGAGTGAAAGCGGCATCGAGAGTGATGGAACCGATATCAACACGATCCTTCTGGATAGTCTCTTTTGGAACATAGCCGAGACCGCGTTCTGCGGTGATCTCGATCTCGATCTCTGAAGATTTCTCTGTAAGAGTGGCGATATGGAGTTCTGGGTTGAGGATCTCAACCTGACCTGGTGCCTCGATATCCTTTGCAGAAACTTCCTTTGCACCCTTTACCTTGAGGACGAGTGTTTGAGGTTCATCGGTGTTGACGCGAATGCGGAGTTTCTTCAAAGCCAAAAGAATGTTGATGACATCTTCTTTGACGCCATCGATAGCAGAAAACTCATGTTCTACTCCCTTGATCTTGACGCGAGTGACTGCAGCACCAGGAAGTGAAGAAAGAATGATGCGGCGAAGTGAGTTACCCAAAGTGTGGCCGTATCCAGGATAGAGGCCGTCGATCTCGTAAACGCCAGAAGTAGCATCTTCCTTGATGACCTTTGGCTTTGATGGGAGTATTACGTCGTATATCATGGTTTTTCTTTTTTATTCTGCTTATTAAAATGGGTTGATTGAATAATCACTGTAACAACAAAAAGTGTAAATGTCTAGCGTGTGTAGAATTCCAGCACCTGTCTGACATCGAACAGGAGCTCACTCATGTCGATGGTAGGCTCACCTTCAACCTTTGCTTCGCGCTTCTCTACCTGCAAAGACAACCAAGCCGGAATCTTTACCGCTTTGATGTTTTCATCGAACTTGGCAAAGATACCCTTGTTCTTGCTCCCATCGCGGATGGTGATGATGTCACCGACGCGGACATTGTATGAAGGAATGGTAACAATAATGTTGTTTACTTTGATGTGGCCATGAGAAACCATCTGACGTGCTGCAGAACGAGAAGGTGCAAAACCTATGCGGAGAACTGCGTTATCGAGGCGACCTTCAAGAATCTTCATGAGGTTCTTGCCGTTATCACCTGGAGTTGCGAGAGCTTTCTTCACATATTTTGTGAACTGAGTACCAGAGATACCGTAGCTAAAGCGGGCCTTCTGCTTTTCCATCATCTGACGGCCATATTCGGATTTTTGACCACGACGAACAGTCTTGGTTTTGCGCTGAGCGCGCATCGCATACTTTTGTGTCTGCGTCTTGTGGAAGACGGGAGCTCCCAAGTATCGTGCTTTTTTGTATCGTGGTCCAATTTTCATGTTAGTAAGGGTTGAAAGGTTGAGGGGATGAAGGGTTGGTAATTAGACGCGACGTGGTTTCTTTGGCTGTGGGCCGTTGAACGGAACTGGGGTAACGTCCTTGATAGAAGTAATGAGCACTCCGCGACTAATGAATCCTCGAATAGCTGACTCACGGCCTGAACCTACTCCCTTCACAACTACATCGATCTCTTTGAGACCGAGGTTCTGTGCTTTGAGGGCGAGAGTCTCACCTACCTTTGCAGCTGCAAAGGGTGTACCCTTCTTTGCGCCACGGAAACCTGCTCCTCCACTCGAACCCCACATGAGGGCATTGCCCTGCTTGTCTGCAAGCATGACCTTGGTGTTGTTATAAGTAGACTGGACATACAAGACACCGGCTTCAACACGCTTCTTAGAAGACGCGGCCGGGCCTTTGGCCTTACCTTCTGTATTCTCTGCACCTTCTGTTGTTACGATACGTTTCTTTCCCATATATTTATTTATTATTTCTTTTCTTCCTTACGACGACCCGATCCCATGGTCTTACGGACGTTACCGCGAACTGTACGGGAATTGGTCTTTGTCCTCTGGCCGCGGGCCGGAAGGTGGCGTGCATGCCTGGATCCACGGTATGACTTGATGTCCTTGAGACGCTTGATGTTACCGGCGACTTCGCGTTTGAGGTCTCCTTCAAGCTTAAACGTCTCAACAATCTTTCTGATGGCATTTTCCTGATCTACTGACAGATCCTTTGGCTTCACACCAGCTTCTACCTTGGCACCGTCGAGGATGAGGAGGGCGCGTGCACGACCAATACCGTGGATGGTTGTGAGTGCAATCTCCATTCTCTTATTTTCCGGTAGTGTGATTCCAAGTATGCGCATTCTAGTACTTCAATTTGATATTTGATTAATATAATTTGTTTCTTCTATTGTTCTACCCTTGTCTCTGCTTGTGTCTTGGGTTCGCTTTGCAAATAATATACACATAACCATGCCTTCGCACGACGGCACATTTCGGACAAATCTTTTTTGCTGCGGCTTTGACTTTCATTGTGGTTGCCTTTTTATTAAAAACGGCGGGTTATGCGTGCTCTGCCACCATATGGATCCAACTCAAGCTCTACTTTGTCACCAATAAGAACGCGGATGCGATTCATCCTCATCTTGCCGGCGAGGTATGCGAGTATGATTTCTTCCTTCCCGTCGAGTTTCACTTTGAACAGCGTATTCGGTAGACTTTCTACAACGATGCCGCCTGCGGTGTTATTACTTTTGGGTTTAGGTACTGTCTCCATTGCGTATGAGCACGTTTGAAGATACTAGCAGAAGGCCTAAAAAGAGTCAATGGGGCTCTACAATCTTGATGGTCGAAATTGCTCTATCTGTAGGATTTAGGTGGTAATAATATCAAATCCCAAGTATTTCCTAGGTTTTTCATCGAACTTTCCAGCAATATAGGACTCATAGACCGGCCATTCCTTGTGATAGATATACACTATCCTATCTGACTTGAGGTAAATGGGTGCAAATTCCATGAAGGCGAGCTCAGATAATAAATAGTGTACGGCTGTTTTGATCGCCGACTCCATTTCTGGTAATTGTTTATCAGAGGATTCTAAAACCGCTTGAGTTGTCTTATTGGCAGATTCTTGAAAAAACTTATTTGTTTCGTGTAGTTCTCTAAGTTCACTGTACTTTTGATTATAAATAGGATCAGCCTCGATATCCGTCTTCCAATCGACAACTTTGACCTGGGTATCGGAATATCCCAATTCGGTCATTGCTCGCTCCACTTTATTTCTCAGGTTATTACCCTGTGGTAAGGCCTTGTCTCTCCATGCACGATTTTCGGGATAGCCTAGGGCTTTATAGGTAGAGATTGCAGGAACATCAGCAATGAGAACTGCAGCTTTTCCATACTTGTCGACAACTTTTTTCAAAAGTACTTTAATCACTTCGTCTTTGAAGTAGCTGTTGCCCGGACTCATTCCTATTACGGGATACTCGATCATAGTGATTTAATATCCTCAACAATTTCAGGAAATTCCGTCTGGCTAAAATGACCTCTGTCCTCAAAAATCTTTGCTGTAGCTGAAGGTAAAGCTTTCTGATATTTACCAAGGTCTTTAAATGGAACGACATCATCGTCTTTACTAAAATAAAGGATTATTTTTTCTGACTGGAGTGCAAAATCCTTGAGGGTAGTTTGCAGAGCAAAGTCACCAATAGAGTATGTCGCATCGGCCGTATCAAAAGGTGGAGCCACAAGGAGTGTCGCCTTGATCTTCTTTGGGAACTTATTTTCTGAGAGGTATTTAGCGAGGAAGATTCCGCCCATGGAGTGGCCAAGAAGAATAACGCCATCATTAGTAAATGGAATAAGCTTTTCAAACCATATTTTCCATTCAGAATACTTGGCGTTGTTCTTATTGGGCATCTTTGGTTGAAGGACCTCATATTCAGAACCGAGGAATTCATCTAATCTTTCGCGCCACTTACGTGTAGTAAGGCCAGATAAGGTAAAAGAATAATTCTTTAGATGCAAAAGATACTCCTCATAAGTTTCAAATGTATCGCCACCATGAATTGCTATGATTTGTTGCTTCATGAATTTATTATTTTAACTCGCGCAGCTTCTGCCATTTTTTCTGTGCTTACATATCCCAGGGCATCAATATCCGGATCATAAAGTTCAATCATATCGAGATCTGGTCGCTCAAAAACCCTTGCGCCTTTAATTTTCTTTCCACTAATTAGTGAGTCTTTAAGGGCCGTGTATTTTTCTGGTTCCAGATAAAAATCGACATCACCGACGTGGTGTCGGTACGGATCAGGCTTACGAATATAAAGGTATGTATAAGTAGTCTCGGGCACATCACCTGTAGCGGGGATAGTTATTGGTTCGTGGAGTCGAAAATACTTCTGGTTAATATTGTCGGATGATTCAGTTAGCTCCTGTCGTATCTTTGCGAGGAGCTCATACTCGTCATCGTAATGGCAGAAAATCCCAATATTACCTGAGTTAGGCAGATACTTACCGAAAGATTGATAACAAAGTTTATGGCAAGAAAAATGCGTGTGCTTTATTGCCTCATAAAGCTCGAGTTTGTTCTTAATTGGGCTGCAGCTGTAGAATTTCATAGAAGCCATAATACCTCTAACTCTACAACTTTTTGTTGACTCAGTAAATACAGGATTTGTAATTATTCATCAAATAAGTAGTATATGATCCAAACAAAGGAGCACAGAATGCCATTAGTCATAATTCAAAGAGATCCGGAGTACGTAAACGATTTCTTGGTCCTCAGATTGAGAAGTATTCTTCACGTCGTGGTTTCTGCTGTACTTAGCGTCAAACCTGATGAGGTTGAGATCTGGGTCCGCGAGCCAGGTCCCTTGGACCTGAACTATCCTCCTGTGGGAATCATGATTGATACCGGGACAGGAAGTAAGAATTGGCGTGTCGAGCAAAAGCTTAAGCTAGCAATACAAATCGCAGAAGCGCTGGCAAAAAAGGAAGTCCTTCCGGTGGAATGGCTGGGACCAAAAAAGTCCTATGTTTGGATGAGGATCTGCGAGAGCGCATTCGTCCCCATTGGTTATCCGGAGTCCGCTCGTTAATCGAAGTCACCACAGCAACTGCTGTTGTGATTTTTTTATTTCTCCTTCACTACAACATTTATTCTATCCGGATCACTCGGAACTTTGGCCCATGGAGGAATGAGTTCGCCACTGGCAGATTGGATAACAGGACCATAGGACTGCAAAATTTCTTGGGTGTGTGCGAGAGGTATACCTGCAAGTTTGGCTTTGATCTCGTCGGCTGGGATGATGCCGCGAACCTCGAAGCTACCGTTGGCTTTGACCAAAAGTGGAGTCTTCTTTACTGCATCGAAATCTTTTGGATTGGCAATAGAGACTGTGAGCTTTTCGAGACCAGGAGTTTCGTAGGCGAACTTACCGAATGAACTAATAGACTGTGCACCAGCAAGACGCGAAGCCAGGCGATCTTTTTTGAAAATAATGCCATTAAAAATACCACTTACAGAAATCTCTGCTTTGGTGGGATCAGTTCCTCCGATGGCGGGCTCGGAATATGAAGTCGTATTCATGGAGTCATACATAATATATCCTTCAGGTACTGCACCCTTGACCTGATCTTCGAGTGCGAGTGACAGTTTTGCCTTGAGGGCCGCAGAAGTCGACGCGAGTGCAGCAGGACTAACAGTTTTTTTCTTGCCTTCATATCCCCCGCTTATGTCGCTAGCCAAACGTGCATAGAAGGCGTCGTAGCGTGGAGTTCCCTTGTATCCGAGAAACTGCAAATCCTCGATCTTCTCCCCTTTTGCAATGTTGTATATCTGACCAGTCTGATCGGCTACAACAGTTGCTTGTATGGTTCCAGGATTATTGGCTGTGCCTCCAGGTACTGTTACAGTTCCCGTGAGGCGATAGACTTTTCCGGAAGAGTTGGAAAGACGACTGCCTGCGATGAGCTGCTGGGAATCTTGCCCGTACACATTATAAATTGTTACTTTACCTTGAGCTTTGGTTGAAATGGTTGGACCATCGGATGCTGCTACTGTACTTGTGGCTACACTTCTGACGGTGATGGTTTCGTAAATCAGAGTATCGGCTGACGCCTGTGCCGCCGCTGAGTCCGCGTGCTGGGCGACATAAGTACCATTTACTGATACCGGGATCGTTTTTGGAGTAATAGTAAATGTGGCACGTGAGAAATATGTCGACGCCACGAAACCTATACCCGCAACAACAACTATAATGACGAACGTCAAAAGTACCCACTTACCAGATGAGGCTTTCTTGCGACGTGCAGGCGGAGCCGGAGGTTCGATGAGGGCCTTGTGAGTCGTCGCCTTGGTTCCCTCTTCTTTTTCTTCGCGAGCAGAACTTTTTGTAACTTTAAGATCCGACACTTTTTTCAAGTGAGGGACTTTTTGCGGATGGGCTGTAGAGACACGTCTATCCTCACGCTCATGCTCCACGGGGATATCGCGGATGGAGCGTTGATTTCCTGGAACGATGTCTTGAACGCGGCGAGGCATAAATTTAATTCGATTATATCACAGCGCCACGCATGATGCTATAAAGTGCCATGGTGTAAAGACCTGAAAGTCGTGCAGGTTCTTCGTGAGCTTCATAGCGTACAAAAGGTTTGATTTGTTCGATAGTGAGCATCTCTATTTGTGTTCCAGGATACGCTGCCTTCAAACTTTCAACAAAGAAACTTTCATGAACGTGTCCACAGAGTATTGTATGAGCTGGCAATCCTACTGGAGGTTGCACAGTTGCAAACATTTTTTGCATTTCCCTTCCCCAGTATTCCCCACCTGCCTGCACTGCACTGATGTCCTTGCCCGTGCCATGGGTCGTGTCAAAACAGTTGTCTGCACAGAGTTTGACTGCTGAGTCGGCTACTTCTAGATCGGTATTTGATTCTCGGGCAATCCTCCTGACCACAGTAAAAGCTCCGACAGGATATGAGCCAAAGAATATACAGGAATGACGATTGACTACAGCCACGTCAGTCAGTTCCCCGTGAACGTGTACAAGTGTGTAGGCTGCCTGGTGTGGCATGATCTGTCGGAGGGCAATATGCTGTAGGAGGAGTGATGAATGAAAATGAACATGGCTACGCGGCACTATAGTACAGGCGTCACGGAAAAGTTCCTCGGTATTTGAGCCGGCGACACTGACTGCAAATGAAATTTCGAGCTCCTTGGTCTTTTTGTCTTTCCAATCTGCGACTGGATAGCCATTGAGGCGAACATTGAAGATCTTTTGCTCAATAATATCGACGTGATTGTTCTCAAGCTCACTCTCTGGTAAAAAGTTAGTTCGTTCTTTTGAAATGAGATCAAGGATAAGTTTTTCGGACACTTGCACGTTCTGTTCAAACTTTTGGGTCAGTGTCTTGGCTTGGGAAATAACCCATGGTGAAGAGAGAACAAAATGAGCTTCTTTGATCTTCTTTGGAAACTTATCCTTGTGAACCTCTAGGTTGATGAAATGGTAGACGTTCCCCATGATCTCCTTGAGTGCCTCGAGGGTGGTATGGATGATGCGACTAGAACCTGAACCAGGTCGAGAGCCGATATTTTTGTGGTACGTATGAACGATCCGTGGAAGGACATTTTCTTCCACATAGACGAGAGAGGCTCGGACGAGGGAGCTTTGGATGTCGAGGATAAGTATAAGAGAACCTTGTGGAGGTTTGGTAAAAAGCATCTCTATAATTGTAACACTCGCAGTTCGCACGAGGAAGGGTTCAGGGACACGGATATTTTCTTGCTAGAAAATTCCTCGAGCTCGCTCCGTCGAGCCTCGCTAGGTCCCTTCACCCTTCCTCGTGCTTCTTGCTCGTTATCTCAATTTTCGTGATCCCAGCCACATCCTCTTGAGATAAGGGATTGAAACCGTTGAGAGGATGTAACCAGCAGTTGGAACAACCGCCTTAAGTGCTACATTGGACTCATCGATAATATATAACCAAACAGCCGCCACTACATAAGTGACAATCGCGATAAATACTCTTCGAGTCCAGCTGGTTTCCCACCCTTTATCTAGTTCTACTCGGAGATTCCTTTCTTTAAGGTGTGCAATTTCTTGTTCGATATTCATAAAATTCTTTTAGTTATTAATTATCAGATCCGCCTTGGATTTAGGATCAAACTGCTGAATATATTGAGTGTCATTCTTTTTCCATACACCGTCCCAATATGTATCCGTAGGATTATTGTATTCTTCACGATCCCTTTTCTTTCCACGCGCGATTGCTACTTCAACAGGACAATCAATCCAGATTTTGAAAGTAAAATATTTTATAAGTTCAGGACGGAACAAACCTACGCCTTCTACAATTAATTTCCCGGTATAAGGAATTTCTACTATTTTGGATATTGAATTTGAGGGGACATTATAATGCCCATAACGAACAGTTTGTTTTTCGGTAAAAGGCTGCAAGACTTCCTTTTCTAATCGTGAGAAATCCATTATTTCCCATACGGAGTAATCAAGATCAAAAGCACCACTTTTCTGAAATGAATCGACTCCTATAACGGGAATGCTAAGAGTATTTCCGAGTAGATTAGCCCAAGAAGATTTCCCGGCACCTCCTACACCAGATACTCCAATGAGCTGTGGACTAGGCAAGGGCCTAAGTTGATCAAGCACCTTTTCATCTATTTTGAGATGCTCCATATTTTAATATTTAGTTACTCCAACACAGCCTTAATCCTCCTCACCCCTTGTGCCACCGCTTCTTCCTTAGCAATCTTAAATCTCCACTTCCCATCGGGACCAGCAAGCTCTTTTGTGTTCTTTACGTGAGGACCGCCACAGAATTCTTTCGAGTAGGCAGAAGCCAAATCATTTCCAATAAAGTAGATCGAGATTTCATCTCCGTATTTTTCACCAAAGAAATGTCGTGCACCAGTCTTCTCTGCTTCAGCTTTTGGCATCACGACATTGTTCATTGGTAATGCTGCTTCAATCTTTTCATTAACAATATCCTCAACCTTTTTCTTTTCTTCATCAGTCATCTTGGAGGCATGAGCAAAATCGAAACGCAGACGCTCAGGGGTGATATTGGAACCCTTCTGATCACCATCATTTTCGCCATATATATCATGTAGTGCCTGATGAAGGAGGTGTGTTGCGGTGTGGTAGCGGACGACTTGAGGATTGTTTGCATCAGCGAGACCACCCTTGAACTTTTGTTCAGCGCCAGAGCGAGAGAGATCTTGGTGTTTTTTGAATTCAGCTTGGAATTCTTTCTTATCAATATTTAACCCTCTTTCTTTGACGAGCTCTTCTGTCAGTTCCAGAGGAAATCCGTATGAGGAATACAGGGTAAAAGCATCCTTGCCTGAAATCTCTGCAAGCTTATTAAATTCTTTCAGTCCTTCCGCTAGTGACTTCCTGAACCTAGCCTCTTCCCTTTCAAGCAAACCAAAGATGCGATTTTCATTGATCTTCAGTTCCGGATATATATTTTCAGGATAATTAGAAACAACCGCTTCGGCAATTGCCTTGAGTCCAAAGTGCTTTATCCCCAAAGAGTCAGCCAAGAAAATTGCCCGACGGAAAAGTTTGCGCAAAACATAACCGCGATCTTTGTTTGAGAACTCGACGCCGTCAGCTGTCAGGAAGACACTTGCGCGAGTATGGTCAGCCACTATTCGTTCTGCACGGATATTTTTTTCATTGATTTCGTAGCTGCCATTTTTACGGATGGCTTCGATGATGGGTTTCAGCAGGTCGGTGTCGTAAATATTATCAACTCCCTGAAGAGTCATGGTCAACCTTTCCAATCCGGCACCTGTATCAACAGATGGGGCAGGCAGGTTGCCGATGATTTTCCCATCCTTCTTTTCATATTGCATGAAAACGTCATTCCAGATCTCCACAACATCTCGCTTGGAGTCGGCGTCGAGAAACTGCTCACGCGTAATCCCCTTTCCACCAAACGTATTCTTGATGTCGTAGTACATCTCTGTATCGGGACCGGCAGGACCATTTTCACCGGCTTCCCACCAGTTCATGCTGGCAGGCATATAGAAGACACGTTCTCCGTCTATGCTATTTTTCTTGAAAATGTCCCTCCAGATATCAGCAGCTTCGTCGTCTTTTGGTGCATTGGCATCCCCTTCAAACACGGTCACATAGAGACGTTGTGGATTGAGGCCAAGACCCTCTTTTGAAGTAAGGAATTCATAACTCCAGTTGATAGCATCCTTCTTGAAATAGTCACCCAAGGACCAGTTGCCAAGCATTTCAAAAAAGGTTGCGTGAGTTTTGTCACCAATGTCGTCGATGTCTACAGTACGGAGACATTTCTGAACATCGACAAGTCGTTTGCCTGCAGGGTGCTCTTTGCCGAGAAGAAATGGGATAAGAGGCTGCATACCGGCAGTGTTGAAGAGTGTGGGATTGGTCACCCCTTTTTCGTCAGTGGTAATGAGTGATGCAGAAGGAATAACCGCATGGTTGCGGCTCTGGAAGAAGTCGAGGAATTTTTGGCGGATCTCTGAGGAGGTCATGGTTGACATGCTAGCAAAAAATGAGGAATAAAAAAAGCCGCACTTACACCGGTTGTGGTAGTGCGTCTGGTTGAGCTTCTTCAGTCAGCTTGGCTTTGCCAGCCCTCACCCATTTCCTGAACAAGCTTTCGCTCGGCGGAAGCGGAGTACAAGC
>JAZKAW010000011.1:0-1343 GCA_040388945.1 Patescibacteria group bacterium | reverse complement strand
TTCCACATTCGTGGCGCAATCCCGTCTATCTCAAGAGGGTTACGAAATGGCGGAGTATTTTGCTCAACGAGCCAAATCACGGTAGAGAGTTTCGCGAACGTCAGGGTTACGAGGAGAACAAAAAACGGTAATGGCTGCGCCAGAAGAAAAATAGCGCAAGCAAATCCCCACCACAGCGCGTTGAACATTCGTGAAAGTCCAAAACATGTGATGCCTGTAAGTCGCTGTATCACATGTGAAGTTTTTTCAAAAGAACGGAGTATCCATGCATCAGGATCAAAACTCATAGTGTGCGATTTCCTTTCAGGCGAAACTATCGCATAAAAGGTTTTATGGTGCAAGATTGTGCATGGTATAATCTCCCCATGAGTAATCTCTCCGAAGAAATTCTTTCGTTCACCACTCCTGAGGTTGCTGCTGACTCAGTAGTGGCACGATTTCGTGAAAGAGTTGCACAGGGTCTCTTTACTCGTGATGAAAACTCAAAGAGCCACTTTTGTGCGTATTTCATTCCCTACAATCCTGCAACTAAAAAAGTTTTTATCATTCATCACAAAAAAGCCAAGCTCTGGCTTTTCCCGGGAGGGCACATAGATAAAGGTGAGAGTTTCCTAGAAACTCTCAATAGAGAGATCCATGAGGAGCTTGGTGTCGAGAATGCTATCAAGGGACCAGTCAAACCCTTTCTTATAGGTATTACTTCGATAGAAAATGCAGTTCAGTCTTGCAAGGAACACTTGGATACTTGTTTTAGTTTTAAAACCGACGGAAGTAACTTCAATGTAGACTCCAAAGAATTTCTAGATTCCAGATGGACTACAGTTTCTGATGCTCGAAAATTAATGATAGATCCGCTCTGTGTGGAGGTATTAAATAAAATGGAGGAGCTATTCCAAAAATAATTACTTGACCGTCTTCAGCCACGCGCGATATTTCTCGTCCATATCTTCAAAACTCTTGCTGTTATCTGCAATTTTCTTTTTGCCATGGACCATAGTGATCTGACCGTTGAGGTTAACTGGTTTTGTGTAGAGAGGCACTTTTTCCATTCGTTTGATCTTGTTTCTAGCACCTATGATGATGTCTTCTAACGGTCGTGTGACATCTTTGAGATATGCCTCTGGCGACAATTTTTTTCCTGTGGCCATTTTAACCAGTGTTTTTGCCGGATACTTTGAAGCATATCCCCAGATTTTTTTGAGCTCCTTGCCTATCTTGGGATTGTCGACAATGTGACCGTATTTTTTATTAAAATATCCTCTCCATTGGCTGACACAGAGATCAGCCAAACCATATCCGTGATAATACGCGGATGCAGTCCAGGAATAGATGTGGGGTACATT
>JAZKAW010000010.1:45779-46148 GCA_040388945.1 Patescibacteria group bacterium | reverse complement strand
AGGACTTGATGCCAAAGAATCTATGGAGTTGGAAGATCGGGAATATCTCAGTAATGCAGAAGTTGCTGCAGTTGAGTTCAAGGTCCTTCCTCACAATCCATATTACGAACTCGACCTTCATCGTCCATATATAGATGGAGTCACATTGCCGTGCTCATGTGGCGGGACAATGACCCGAGCGAAAGAAGTGATGGATGTCTGGTTCGACTCTGGTGCCATGCCATTTGCCCAGGATCATTATCCTTTTGAAAATAAGGAAGTTATCGATGGTCCAGGAGGACTAAAGGGCATGTTCAAAAAGGCTGATGCCGGATATCCTGCCGACTTTATTTCAGAAGGGCTCGACCAGACCCGCGGCTGGTTCTATTC
>JAZKAW010000010.1:16997-45769 GCA_040388945.1 Patescibacteria group bacterium | reverse complement strand
CTGATGGGCAAGGGTCATGCTTACAAAAATGTTGTTTGTCTCGGCCATATCCTCGATGCCAAGGGAAAGAAGATGAGTAAGTCCATCGGCAATGTCATCGACCCCTGGGTAACTATGGAAAAGTTTGGTGCAGATGCTGTGCGTTACTGGATGTATTCAGTGAACCAACCTGGAGAATCAAAAAACTTTGACGAAAAGACGGTGGATGAGGGAATAAAGAAAGTGTTTAACCTCACGCTCAATGTGCTGGCGTTTTATAAACTCTACGAAGGCAAGGAACTAAGCAATGAAGCAACTAAGCAATTAAGGGAATTGCAGAAGCAACCCGAGTCTGCAAATGTGCTGGATAAATGGATACTGGCCAGACTCAACCAAACGATAGCAATCGTTACAAATTCTCTCGACAGTTATAAATTCTTTGAGCCTACACGAGCCATCCGTGACTTTGTGGGAGATCTTTCGCAGTGGTATCTGCGCCGGTCGCGTGATCGTTTTAAGGACGACGCCCAGCGGGGCGTGCCGACGGAGGCCGTGTCAGATAAAGAAGCGGCACTCGCAACAACTCGGTACGTCTTGGTTGAGCTTTCCAAATTGCTCGCACCGTTTACTCCGTTCTTGGCCGAACATCTCTATCGTGAAGTAAACGGAGCCAAGGAAAGTGTACATTTGGAAGATTGGACTCTCGCGGGAAATATCGATGTTGATCTCATTGCTGATATGGCAGACACACGTGAGATGGCCTCACGGGGATTGGAAGCTCGCACCAACGCAAAGATAAATGTTCGCCAGCCACTGGCCGCTCTCAAGGTAAAGACTGGTCGTTGGACGCTGCGTCAGAAAGCCCTCGGTTCTGCGTACGTCTCTATCATTCGCGATGAAGTGAATGTGAAAGAAGTAAAATTTGGACCACTTGATACCGACGTTGAGCTCGACACTGTCCTTACGCCCGAACTCAAAGAAGAAGGTGAGTTGCGCGAGCTTATGCGCAAAGTTCAGGATATGAGAAAAGAAAAAGGCTTGGCGGTAGGGGACTTGGCAGTCCTCGTCGTCGGTGAAGCCGAAAAAGAATTGGCTAATAAATACGCAGATCAGCTCAAGAAAGTGACAAGTCTTTCAGGTATCGAGTCCGGCGAATCCCTCCAGTTGAAAGCCTAATGTACGCTATTCGCACAACACCCGGTTTTATTATTGATTCCCGACCAACAGGGGAGGCAGGCAAGCTCCTCTCTATTTTTACGCGCGACTTGGGATTGGTACTCGCTACTGCTCAGGGGATCCGCTTTGAGAAATCAAAGCTCCGTTATCATACCCAAGAATATTCGTTTGGGAACTTTTCGTTTGTGAAAGGGAAAGAGTTTTGGCGGTTGACGAGTGCGGCGGAAGGAGAAGGGGAATCGCAAAACATACACACAAAAACGCAAGAATTTTTTGCGCGCTTGGCCTTATTGTTGCGACGACTTCTCCATGGTGAGGAACCTCATCCAGAGTTATTTGATGTACTTGAAGGCAGTCGACAGTTTATTATTTCCAGCCCCGCCTTAACGGATGATCAAATGAAAACTCTCGAGTCACTGGTAGTTTTGAGAACACTTCATTCTCTGGGATATATCGGTAAAGATGCAGGCCTGACACAGTATGTTCAATCAACGGAGATTACGCCGACTCTTTTGGAAGAGGCTTCGAAATCTCGCACCCTCATAAATCAGCATATAAATAAGGCATTCAAGGAATCTCAGCTATAAAGAGCTCAGTAGAGCCTCAGAAATCATTGACTTTTACCTCATAAACGTGGTATAATATAGAGGTAAGTTACGGTGCTCTTTGAGAGCTCAATTTCAAAACGAACAAATGAAACAAAGGACAGAACAGTGAAAAACTATGAAATCAGTGCGTGGGCCTCAGTCATCGTTGTGGTGCTAGGCACAGCCTGGTATCACAAGTTGCTCTGGCAGCGCAAAGTCCAAACAATCGCGGCAACGTGGATTGTGGCGACAGCAGCCATGTTGCTCAATGCGGTAACGTATTGGACGACACCCAACGGTTCAGTAGCAGGCTTTGCTCTACCGTGCGTAAGCATGCTCACGATCGGCAGTATTCTCTGGGCGGTACTCACGTATTCTCGGATTGACGGGGTACGTACTAACTTCAATCCCTTCCAGAAAAAATGCCTAGTGGCTTCGGTGGCCATCTTGATTACGTGGATAGTGATTGTGACATGGGGAGGCACAGGAAAAGTTTCCTTCGTGCTTACCCAGGTACTGATGATTATCTCCTATACCATGCTCATCAAAAAGCACTGGAAGGCAGACGTGAACAGTGAGTCACTCATCTTGTGGTGGTCAGTTGGTTTGTCGAGCGTTGTCGCTATGTACACTGCTTATCATAAGGATGTCGGCATACCCTGGTACGACAGCACTTCTTGGATGTACGCCATCCGCTCGTCAGGCATGTGCCTCATCTTGCTTCCAGTGCTCCATCGGGCAGCTCGGCGAGAAGAACGCAAGAAGAATCTCGCGTACGACGCACACAAGTCGCTCGCCATATCGCTTTGAAATGGATGCTTAAATTTTAGTGACGGGCCCTGCAGAGATTTCTGTGGGGCCTTCTACTTTATATGGATTGATATAGACAATCGTCACTATTTGTTGTAATTTTCATATGAACTATGCGGTAGGCTTTTTGACATAAAGTCATGTAAGTAGGCCGCAGAGAAAGGAAAAATGAGCAGGTTAAATAGTGGACTAGTAGCAGCTGCGGATCTCAGTCTGCAAATAATCAAGAAGTTAGCTGAGGTATTGAAGGATCGTGGGGCAGAAGCAGACGATGTTCGCTTTCTTCTCGATGGACCGGAGTGGGTTTGTCAGGGGATTGCAGATCTCATTCTAAACAACTTCGTCATCCTGAGGGGTGGGTACACGCCAAATCAAGTCCCTGTGGACTTGGCACCCATTGTGAACCGATTGAAAACCCATAGCCACTTGGAATTGTTGGCTCAAATCGATTGTCTTGGCGTGTTTGAGAGTCTGCGAGCCGTATATGAGTTTGTTGAGGTTCGTCGGGAAATACAATTGGAACACCTCTTCAGCCTCATTTACAAAGGACGATGTCGCCCCGCTTTGCCTCAGGAGTTGGTTGCAATCATTCCACATATCCAACGGCAGGAAACTGTTGTCCCTGCCGAGCTCGAAACGGCAACGTATTACTCTGGGAGAGGGCATGGGTATCGAGGTGTCTGCTACCGTCGACGGTATAGAAAAGGCACAGAGGAAAGGTCCAGTCTCGGCTTTTTGGATTCGGAAGAGTTATTTACCTGGACTGAAGTCCCGGTGGTTCCTCCTTCTACCAAAACTCACAAGCACATTGTCGTTATCCCTGATTTGTCGCAAGGGGGTTTTGGTTGACTGTTTGGCGTGTCAGAGTTCCGTCTGAATAAGGCGGAGCTTTTTTAATAGTGATTTTCATTGTAAAATAGAGTCCGTGCCTCTCGATGAAGAAAAAAGCAAGATTGAAGGCTTAAAAGAGGGACTCTACTCTCGCAACTCTCCTGATGTGCGCACGCATAGAAAGTTACGATTTACTGACAGTACTTCGACGGTCAAAACTTCATGGGAAGAACCGGCAGAACAGTCTGATGCTCCAAAGAATCTGAATATCGCTTACCAAGATCATTCCATGTCATTCCTCACCAAAGTACTTATTGGATCAGCTATTTTTTGTGCTCTCGCCCTGGCCACAGGTGCATTTCTTTTCTTTCAGGGAGGCAATCTCATCTCAGCCAACAACATAGATATTTCTGTAAGCGGTCCTGTTTCCATCCCTGGCGGGGAAGAAGTCTCCTTTGATGTTCGCGTCTCCAATAACAACAACGTCGATCTTCAGCTTACTGACCTTGAGATAGATTTCCCGGAAGGAACCATCAATCCAGCCAATCCTTCACAAGAGATGAAAACGTATCGTGAACTTCTTGGGGACATCCGGTCAGGCGCTTCTGTCCAGAAAACTGTGAAGGCCATCGTCTTTGGCGAAGAAAATATTCAAAAAGAGATTGTGTTCAATGTGACATACAAAGTGAAGGGCTCTACTTCGTTGTTTACGAAGAATAAAACTTACGACATTCTCATCAATTCTTCGCCCATCATCATGAAGGCCACCTCTTTTGATGAGGTTACCTCTGGTCAGGAATTCGACATCACCGTGGATCTCAAATCCAACTCGCAGCAGGTTCTCAAGAACGTTCTTCTCAAGAGCCAGTATCCGTTCGGCTACACATTTAATTCTTCGAACATTGGTGCACTTGCGGGAAATACTACTTGGAAGATCGGCGATATACCTCCTGGTGGCGAGCGTAAGGTTGTTATACGGGGCAATCTCAAAGGAGAGAACACTGATATGCGCGTCTTCCGTTTCTCCGCAGGGACTCAGAGCTCGACCGATGCCAAGGCTATTGGTACAGAATATATGACTACGGAGCGACGTATTGCTATCGAGAAACCATTTATCTCTGCCACAATCGCTATCGATAATGATGAGACCACTGCCGATTTTCCTGCAAAACCTGGTGAACAGAAACGGGTGAAGCTCAATTGGTCCAATAATCTCTCATCGGCTGTGGGTAATGTAGAGATTATTGCCAAGCTTTCTGGATCAGCATTTGATCGTGCCCAAGTATTTCCAGAAGGTGGATACTATCAGTCATCAGAAAATCAAATCGTCTGGAATCGTCAGACAAACCCGGAACTTGCAACAGTTGGTGCAGGGGAGAGTGGTAGTGTTTCCTTTAGTCTTATGCCAAAAGATACTCGTGCCTCAGCCAGTCCCATCACCAATCCACTAGTAAATATTACCGCCAATGTTTCTGGCAATCGTACAAGTGAGGGAAGTGTTCCGGAGGTTGTGAAGGTTGCAGCCACTCGCAATATTAGATTGGCTAGCGGAGTGTCCTTGAGCGGTCGCGTAGTACGCAGTTCTGGTCCTTTTGTAAACACCGGACCTATTCCTCCAAAAGTTGATAAGGCAAGTACCTATACTATCTTCTGGACTGTAGACAATACTTCAAATCCTGTAAGTAATGCCAAGGTAACCGCTACATTGCCTCCAAATGTGAAATGGGTAAATGCTATCAATCCTGCTGCCGAAGATATAAGTTATGACAAGAATACTTCAACTATCACCTGGAATATTGGTCAGGTAAGTACCTACACGCGAAGTGGTTCACGGACAAAGGAAGTCGCGTTCCAGGTCTCTCTCGAACCAAACCTTCCACAGGCTGGTGAGGCAGTGACTCTCGTTACTCAAGCAATACTCACGGCTTCAGATGACTTTGCTGGAGTATTGCTGGGAGATAAACAGGATCCACTTACGACTCGGTTTAGTACGGATCCTTCATTCAAGCAGGGAGATGAAGTCGTAGGGAGATAGGTGAAAATTCATTTGAGGAATCGTCGAGGTTAGTGAGTGCCGAGCTGCACTTTGGTTGCAGCTTTGTCTCCTCATCCTCAAATGAATTTTCACCTATCTCCTCCGT
Organism: Patescibacteria group bacterium; assembly: GCA_040388945.1. Taxonomy (GTDB): domain Bacteria; phylum Patescibacteriota; class Minisyncoccia; order Phycocordibacterales; family PALSA-1337; genus C7867-002. Next base: position 40,245 of record JAZKAW010000010.1, on the reverse strand, counting down.
TCACATCATTTGTAAAGTAGCCAATTTACGCTAGAATAACCCCATGTCAAAAAACTCAGATACGATGGAGTCTTTGGTGGCGCTCTGCAAGCGCCGCGGCTTTATTTTCCAAGGATCCGAGATTTATGGGGGTCTAGCTGGAACCTGGGATTACGGTCCTCTGGGCGTGATGCTCAAGAACAATATCAAGAAACTTTGGTGGAAGCAGTTCGTCGATGATCGTGATGATGTGTACGGTATCGATGCAGCTATTCTCATGAACCAGAATGTTTGGAAAGCCTCGGGTCACGTCGGTGGATTCTCGGATCCTCTGGTTGAAGATGTGAAGACCAAGAAGCGTTATCGCGCTGACCACCTCCTCGAAGAGGCCGGTGTCGACCCTAAGGGCATGAGTGTGGCCCAGATGGATGCGGCTATAAAAGAAAAGAAGATCAAGTCTCCCGATGGTAATGCTGTGGGTGACGTGCGCCAATTCAACATGATGTTCAAGACTCATGTAGGTGCCACCGAAGATGAAACTTCTATCTCATATCTACGCCCCGAGACTGCTCAGGGCATGTTTGTGAATTTCAAAAACATTCTCGATACATTTCACCCCAAACTTCCGTTCGGACTCGCGCAGATAGGGAAAGCTTTCAGAAATGAGATCGCCCCTCGTGACTTCACTTTCCGTTCCCGTGAATTCGAACAAATGGAGATCGAATATTTCGTCGATCCACGTGACCCAAAGAAAGTTACTGCTAAGTTCGATGAACTCTACGAAGGACAGCAGAAGTTTCTAAAGACACTCGGCCTTACAGATTCCAAAGTTCACAAACTCGAAGTGGCTGATGCAGACCGTGCCCACTATTCCAAGCGCTCCGTCGATACAGAGTTTGATTTTCTATTTGGTGACCAGAAAGAGCTCCTTGGTATTGCGTATCGTACTGATTATGATCTCAAGGCACATACGGATGCTAGTGGTGTTGATCTTAGTTATTTTGATGAAGAAACCAAGGAACGATTTATTCCACATTGTATAGAACCAACTTTTGGTGTTGATCGCCTCATCCTTGCAGTACTTTCAGACGCATATACAGAAGATGAGATGGGTGCCGAGGGTGAGGAAAAAGAGAAGCGCATCTTTTTGAAGCTTGCACCGTCTGTTGCGCCATTCAAGGTTGCAGTTTTCCCGCTTCTCAAGAACAAGCCTCAACTCATAGAAAAAGCCCAGGAAATATTCAAAATGATCAAAAAAGTCATTCCTTCAGCAACATTCGATGACAACGGCAACATTGGCAAACGCTATCGCCGTCAAGATGAGATCGGTACCCCATTTTGCATAACTGTTGATTTTGAAACTCTCGAAAAGGGAAGTGGAGTGACTGTACGTGATAGGGATTCTGGAAAGCAGGAGAGGGTCTCCGAAAATGAATTGGTGGCGCATCTTCTTAAAAAGATTGGTTAATGAAAATCAAAAAACTCTCACATTGTTGTCTGGTTATCGATGTAAAGGATTGTAGAATTGTTTTGGATCCCGGCGAATTTAGTATTGAGGAACACCGCAAAGTAAGAAAGGCTGACATCATTCTCATTACCCATGAGCATTATGACCATCTCCATATAGAATCATTGAAGGAGTTGGTAAAAAATAATGCAGAAGTGATAGTTATTACCAACGATGCAGTAGGTGAACTCCTCTCAAAAGAAGGAATTAAACACCGTGTTATGAAACATGGTAATTCGATAGATGTGAAAGATGTTCACATTGATGCCTATGGTGAAAAACATGCACAAGTACATTCTTCTATTCCACCTGTATCAAATGTAGGGTTCTTTATTGAAAATAAATTTTTCTTCCCGGGAGATGCGTTTACCAATCCTGACAAGAAAGTAGATGTGCTTGCTTTGCCAGTAGCTGGTCCTTGGATGAAGCTGGGCGAGGCGATTGACTATGGACTTTTATTGAAGCCAAGAATCGCATTTCCTGTACATGATGCTGTTAGAATTCCTTCACAGCATAAAATTCCCGAGAAAGTTCTCGAAGAAAACGGCATTCAATTTATAAAACTAGAAGAGGGTGGCGAATTGAACATAGAGTAGAGCACTATTGCCGAGGTTTCCAGATCTCTTTTCATCTGCTACATTGTTTGCATGACGTTCAACAAACAAATTCTCCAAAATGGCCTGCGACTCATAACTGTTCCCATGCCTGACAATCCTTCGGTAACTGTCCTTGTGATGGTCGAAGCCGGCTCAAAATACGAAACCAAGGACATAAACGGCCTTTCTCATTTCTTGGAACATATGGTCTTCAAGGGTACTCCCAAGCGTCCCAACGCCAGTGCTATCTCCAAAGAACTAGATTCTATCGGTGCACACTACAACGCTTTTACCAGTCAGGAATTCACCGGTTACTATGCCAAAGCCGCGGCTCGCCACACAGACGTTCTCCTCGACGTAGTTTCGGATATGTACCTCAATCCGCTTTTTGATGCAAAAGAGATGGAGAAGGAGAAGGGGGTGATCATCGAAGAGCTCCGTATGTACAAGGATCTGCCGCAGAGTCATGTTCATGAAGTTTTGGCAGAACTACAGTTTGGTGATCAGCCTGCAGGTTGGCCGGTTATTGGCAGGGAAGAGACTATCAGGTCCTTCACCAAAGATCATTTTGTTGCGTATCGCAAAGATCATTATGTGAGCAAGGCGACGACAGTGGTGGTTTCAGGAGCCATCGACGAAGTCGAGATTGCAAAGAAAGTGAACAAAGCTTTTGTCGCCATGTCAGAGGAGGCCAAGAAAGAAAAAATTTCAGTCAAAGAAAATCAAAGCGAGCCGCGTATCAAAGCTTTGTACAAAGATACCGATCAGACACATTTGGCCATAGCTGTGCGGACATTCCCAATCTTGGATCAGAGGATTGCGAGTATGCGTGTTCTTTCTGCTGTTCTTGGTGCAGGTATGAGTTCGAGACTCTTTTCCAAGATGCGTGACCAGCTTGGCATTTGCTATTACATCAATGCCTCGCATAATCCATTTACCGACCATGGCGACCTTTCTATTTCGGCTGGTGTGGACAATTCCCGTGTAGAAGAAGGTGTCAAAGGCATCCTCGAAGAATGCGAGCGTCTCAAAAATGAGCTTGTAGGAGAAGAAGAGCTCAAGAAGGTTAAGGATTACTTGGCAGGAGCGATGTTGCTAGAACTTGAAACGTCAGACGCTCGTGCAGAATTTTCGGGAACACAAGAGACATTGAAACACACTATAGATACTCCTGAAGAAAGGATTAAAGCAATTAGCGCTGTCACTGCGGCAGAGATTCAGGCTTTGGCAAAAGAAATATTCGTCAATGAAGGATTGAATATGGCACTTATAGGTAAGTCCAAGGAGGAAGACGTAAAAAAGTATTTTAGGTTGAAGTAAGTATTGTGTTGTCGATAATTTCCCGTATACTGGCTCTATGGAAGCGTTTCCTCCAAAACAGCGTATAAGTATTACTACTGGAACTATCATTCGTTTCTTTCTGGTGGTGCTTTTTGTAGCTGCCGTTTATTATCTTTTTGATGTGGTCGTAGTTGTTCTTGCGGCCATCGTTATCGCTTCTGCCATCGAACCGGTGGTTCGTCGCCTAAAACACTACAAGATCCCACGCGTTGCTGGTGTGCTTATTATTTACTTCTTCTTGATCGCGGCTGCGGCGGCGCTCATCGTATTCTTCTTGCCAGTTGTTGTGGGGGATACTGTCCAGTTTCTTCAGAATATTCCAAAGACTATTTCATTGGAGTCGGTCTGGAGTCCTATTCGTGACATCGGTACCACTTTGGGCTCGACTTCTATCGGTGCCCGCACTATTTCTGTTACCGATTTTATAACTGGCCTTCAGTCGATGGTTGCCGGAGATGGTGCCGGTGCCTTCCAGACAGCAAGTGTACTCTTTGGTGGCGTTCTGAGTATTGTGCTTAGTATTGTTCTTTCATTCTATCTTGCAGTTCAGGAATCAGGTGTTGAAGATTTCTTGCGCATTGTTACTCCAGTCAAAAGTCATGATTACATCGTCGGCCTCTGGAAGCGCTCTCAACGAAAGATCGGCTTCTGGCTCCAAGGGCAGATAGTGCTTGGACTTATTATGGGTGTGCTGGTCTACGCCACTCTGGCTATCGTCGGCATCCCTCACGCATTACTTCTGGCGATCTTTGCAGCATTACTCGAAATCATTCCCGTGTTTGGTCCCATCATCGCCGCCGTTCCTGCAGTTGCCCTGGCCTTTTCTGAAAGAGGAGTTGGTACGGCTGCGCTTCTTGTGGGTCTGTATCTCGTCCTTCATCAGTTGGAAAATCAGGTCTTCTATCCGTTGGTGGTCAAAAAGATCGTCGGTATTTCTCCGATCGTAGTTATCCTGGCGTTGGTGATCGGTGCAAAACTTGCAGGAGTTCTCGGTGCACTCATCGCTGTCCCTCTCTCTGCAGCGCTTATGGAGTATGTTGACGATGTGGAAAGGGGCAAGCGTGCACAGAGGGGGTTAGTATAAGTAGGTCAGGGAAGTGGCTGACAAGGACATAGCGAGGCTCGACGGAGCGAGCTCTAGGAATTTTTCAGCAGAAAAATATCCGCGTCCTTGGCAGACAGCTTTCTTGACCTACTTTCCCAACGCCCACTTTCACGCTAGACTAAGATTCATGTCCAAGAAACCCTTCTACATAACGACAACTCTGCCGTACGTTAACTCCGACCCCCATGTTGGCTTTGCTATGGAGATTATCCGTGCAGATGTTATTGCACGACATCGCGCTCTTACAGGGCACGAAGTTTTCTTCAATACCGGCACTGATGAACATGGGGTAAAGATATATCAGAAAGCCTTTGGAGAAGGAGAAAATACACAGAAGTTTGTGGATCGTTATGTGGAAAAATTCAAAAATCTCAAGGATATACTAGGTCTTTCTCAGGACATTCATTTTATTCGTACCACAGACCCACATCATATATCTGCTGCCCAAGAATTTTGGAGACGTTGTGACAAGGCGGGCTATATCTACAAGAAAAATTACAAGACCAAGTACTGCACCGGCTGTGAACTTGAAAAAACCGATACCGAGCTCGAAAATGGACGCTGTATTATCCATCCGACTCTCGACCTTTTGATCATCGAAGAAGAAAACTATTTCTTCAGATTTTCTTTGTTTGGCAAACGTCTTCTTGATCTATATGAAAAAACTCCTGACTTTGTCGTACCGAACTCTCGTCTCAATGAGATCCGCGCTTTTGTGGAACGTGGTCTCGAAGATTTTAGTATTTCTCGTTTGGCATCAAAAATGCCGTGGGGTATAGCGGTTCCAAATGACGCGGACCATGTCATGTATGTATGGTTTGATGCTTTGGTCAATTATATTTCGACTCTGGGGTGGCCCAATGATACGGCAAACTTTGAAAAGTTCTGGGCCAATGGAACTCCGGTGCAATATTGTGGCAAAGACAATCTCCGTCAGCAGGCCGCAATGTGGCAGGCTATGCTTATGGCTGTAGGATTACCCAATTCTCGACATGTCGTCATTGATGGTTTCATTACTGGGGAAGGGGGATTGAAGATGTCCAAAACTTTAGGTAATACCGTCGAACCCATTGATGTAGTAAAGGAATATGACACTGATGCGCTCCGATATTTCGTTTGTCGCGAGCTCAGTCCGTTCGAAGACGGAGCCTTTTCATTGGAAAAATTCAAAGAAGCCTATAACGCGAATCTCGCAAATGGTTTGGGCAATCTCGCCAGTCGTACCCTCAAGATGGTGGCTGACAATACTGTGACTATCGATTGGAAATCTGTCGAAGATATTTCAAACGCCGTGTATTCGTCTGCGCTGGAATCATTCAACATCAAGGCGGCCTGTGATGAGATTTGGAAACTTATTCAGCAGACAGACAAACTTATTCAGGATGGACAGCCATTCAAAGTGGTAAAGACAGATCCCGAAAAGGGGAAGGAGATGATTCAGGCTCTTGGTAAAAATCTATATATTATTGCGCGCATGCTTGAGCCGGTTTTGCCATCGACTGCAGAGACGATCAAGAAACTCATCAAAGAAGGGAAGACGCCAGAGTCCCCATTGTTTATGCGCAAATAAGGGCCATGAAATACTTCGATATCCATAGCCATCTCAACTTCTCTGCCTACAATGAAGACAGGGAGGTGGCAATTGCACACATGCTTGCAGCCGGAGTGGGCACTATCACTGTTGGCACCCAGTACGACACATCAAAGACCGCGATTGAATTGGCAGAAAAGCACGAAAATATTTATGCTACTGTTGGTCTGCATCCCATTCACACATCCAAGTCTCATCACGATATTCAGGAACTTGGAGGTGATCCATCGGCAAAAGAATTTACATCTCGCGGTGAAGTTCCTGACATGGCGGCATATAAAGTACTAGCGCAGCATCCAAAAGTTGTAGCCATTGGTGAAGTTGGCCTTGATTACTATCATCATGACGAAAACCTAGCAGAGCTCCAGGTCCAAACCCTTCATTTGATGATTGATCTTGCCAATGAAGTAAACAAACCTCTGATGCTCCATATTCGCAACGGTCAGCCAGGCAAAGGAGTTGGTGGTGCGACAAAGTCTGCCTACAATGATGCTTACGCCATTCTGAAAGAACGATCCAAGGTCCCCGGTAATCTCCACTTTTTTGCAGGATCTATAGAAGAAGCAAAACCATTTCTTGATCTTGGTTACACTTTTTCATTTACTGGAGTTATTACATTTGCACGAAACTACGACGAAGTTATCAAATATTTACCATTAGATCGGGTAATGTCAGAGACCGATGCGCCCTATGTGACACCTGCACCCTATAGAGGGAAGAGGAATGAGCCCTCATATGTGGTCGAGGTGGTAAAGAAGATTGCAGAGATCAGAGGTGAAGAGGAGGAAGTTGTACGTAATCAATTGATTGAAAACACCAAAAGAGTCTTTGGGATCAAGTAAGGGTTGAGAGGTTGGAAGGTTGAAGGGATGGGAATCGCAGGTGAGATTTTCGTCCTTCAACCTTTCATCCCCCATCCTTTCAACCCCTCAACCACCGATTTGAACATTCCTTGAACCTTTTTTGAACAATTCTTGAACATTTTTTTATTAGGATTTTATCTCGACTGCGCTAGGATGAACGCACCTCTTTGCCACAAGGGCTCGAGACCTTATCTTGCAAAGCAGGGCAACTTCGTGTAATCTCGTGGTATTACACATTAATCGCAGTAAGTCCTCTAAATGAGGTCTTGTCTATCATTAAAGACAAGTCACTGACTGCAAATATCATGAATGCCATCCTAAGCGATAGCAAAGATGACCGCCTGTCGGTCTACGAGATAGGGTACCTGATCGCCACTTCGATCCCGGAAGAAAAAGTTCCGGCAGAAGCCGACTCGCTCAAGAAGATTATCACTGATGCAGGTGCTACCATCGTTGCTGATGAAGCTCCGTATCTACAGCCTTTGGAGTACACCATGCGCAAGAAAATGGTGTCAGGCGCATACGACAAGTATGACCAGGCCTACTTTGGTTGGGTGAAGTTTGAGTTGAGTACCGACAAGATCGAAGCCTTGAAGAAGTCGATCGAGATCGTCCCTTCAGTTCTCCGCATGCTCCTCATTACCACGGTCCGCGAGAACACCTTCCTTGGCAAGCGTGCAGAAGCGCTCATAGCCAAGGCTCCTATTGTCATTCCAGGTGTTACTGTTGCTCCGGCCGCCGAGGACGACCAGAAGGGCGAAGCGGCAAAGCAAAAGAAAGAAGCTGCCCCTGTTTCCATCGAAGAGATGGACAAGAGTATTGATGAAATGGTCAAAGAGGTATAATTAACACATGAGTCCTAAGCCGAAAGTCATAAAGTCCATAAAGGGAACAATCATGACTTTACGACTTTATAAACTTTACGGACTTTTAACTTATTAAATCTATGTACCTCAACAAAGTAACTCTCATTGGAAACCTTACCCGCGATCCTGAACTCAAAGCACTCCCTTCAGGTATCAAGGTATGTAACATGGCTCTCGCCACAAATCGCAGTTTTAAAAACAAAGATGGTCAGCGTCAGGATGCTACTGAGTTCCACAATATCGTGGTCTTTGGTCGCGTAGCCGAGCTTGCTGCTCAATATCTCAAGAAGGGCTCACAAGCCCTCGTCGAAGGTCGTCTCCAGACCCGTTCATGGGACCAGGGAGGTGAAAAGAAATATCGCACCGAGATCGTGGCAGAAACCGTCCAGTTCGGCAATCGTCCAACAGGACCAGGTGCAGGCCCAGCGGGTGCCGGAAAAGCAGGAGACTCAAAGGACATGCCAGTAGCCGGTGCTGCAGCTCCTGCAGACACGATCGAATATCCAAGTGAGGAAATTAACCCCGACGACATACCGTTCTAACAATTAACAAACAATTACTAAATTACCAATATGAAAAAACAGTGTTATTTCAGTCAGCATAATATCAAGTACATCGACTACAAGGATACCGAGATCCTCAAGAAATTTATCAATCCTCACGGTCGTATCATCAACCGCGATCGCACAGGGATTACAGCAAAGTACCAGAGACAGCTTGCTACCGCTATCAAGCGCGCAAGGTTTATGGGGTTGCTTCCATACGTGGCTAGGTAAAGTAAAAAGCAATAAGCAAAAGGAAAAAGGTCAGCGCAGCTGATCTTTTCTCCTATGACATATAAAAAATTTGAAGATATTAAGGTGTGGCAAGATGCAAGAATATTAGTAAATAACCTGTATAAATTAATCAAAAGTAACTCATCTCTGGCAAAAGATTATTCTCTATGCGATCAGCTTAAAAGAGCTTCTTATTCAGTAATGCTAAATGTGGCCGAAGGATTTGAGAGAAGGTCCAATAAAGAATTTGCAAATTTCTTGAATATAGCAAAAGGCTCGGCTGGCGAAGTCAGGTCTATCATTCATATAGTTCAGGATCTCTATTCAGTAAATGTAGAGCAAATTCTGGAACTCATTAAAGAGGTCGAAGCAATATCTGCTCAATTGCACGGTCTACGAAACTACTTATTAAAAGCTAAATAATTAATGTATCAGCAAAAAGGCCTTTGTTCCTTTTTGCTTATTGCTTTTTGCATCTTTATTTACCAACTCGTTCGCGATACATTGCAGTCTCGGTATTGAGACGGATGACATCACCCTCGTTTACGAAAAGGGGAACGTCGATGGTTGCACCGGTCTCGAGAGTGACAACCTTTGTGCCACCACTGGAGGTGTCGCCTTTGATGTTTGGTGGAGCTTCGGTGACTTTGAGGTCAACGGTGATAGGGAACTTGAAGCCCATAGGCTGGTCTCGGAAGGTAAGCTGGGTAACGATAGTGTTGGGTTTAAGGAATTTTCCCTGAGGACCCATCTGCTCGTCGGAGACCTTGAAGCGCTTGCTTGGGTCGTTAGATTCACAGAACCACCATTCACCTTTGCTGTTGTAGAGGTATTTTACTTCACGATCCTCGATCTCGGCTTCCTCTATCTTTTCTGACTGATGAAATGAGTACTCGGTCACCTTGCCTGTCATGAGGTTCTTGAGCTTGGTTGCATTGACTGGCTTGCGCTGTTGTTTGCGAAAGACATGAGACGACAAGACTTCGTATGGAGCCCCATCCATAACGATGTATTTGCGCTCGGTTACTTCACTGTATTCTAGAATGGCCATAGGAATAGTGTTTAATTCGTAATTTAGCTTATTTATCTAAAGCAGGAGCATTCTAGCCGTTTTTTGACGAAAAGGCAAAAAATTGACCATGTCAACTTTTAATGATATAAAGATTTTGAATGTACGTAAAAACAGCTACCGAACGCATCCCGACGACTCTGCAACCCGGTGACGTCATAACCGTAACGCCAACATGGCAAGTGAGCATCCTCCGCAATGGATCTCCTTTGGAAATCCTCCCCGATATCCTGTCTCTCTATTTTGGGCCGCTCCTGGGTGACAAGGAGGCATCAGTGAGTACCAGACAGGAGTATGCTCACAATCTGGCCCTGATGGTTGCATCGGTTGCAGGGTTTCCCGTAGAGCAGGTGAGTGACGATTGTGTCCTTACCAGTGAGGGTTATCACAAATTTCCGCTTCTCCCGGCGCCACGTCCCGCCTGAGAAAGCGGTTTTTTATTTCCCTATGGTGGGGTTTTGAAAAAAGGTAAATAAAAAAAGCCACAGATGTCACTTCTGCAGCCGAGAGTTCTATCCGCTCAAGAACTCGCCATCACTCCGTCCCGCTCCATGCGTTTGCGAAGTTTACGCAAAGCTTCATCTTGAAGCTGGCGGATTCGTTCGCGAGTAATGCCAAACTTCTGGCCAACTACTTCCAAAGTTTCCTCGTTGGCTCCTTTCAATCCGAAGCGGAGCTCTAGGATAGTGATCTCGCGTGGAGACAAGTCTTTCAGGTATTTGCGCACCATAGCGCCTGTCATCTTTTGATCGAGTTCACGATCCGACATCACTGCCTGCGTATCGGGGAGAACGTCCGCGAAGGCTGACGATTCATTGTCGGGGTCTGTTTTGGCATCCAGCGACAAGGGAGAAACTGAAGCCTTGCGATAGTCGTGGACATCCTGAGGCTTCAGGTTTACTTCATCGGCGATTTCGGCATCGGTAGGCGTACGGCCGAACAATTCCACGAGCTTGGCTTCGACCTTGCGAATGTGGAATAGCTTGTCGACGACATGCACTGGCAGACGGATTGTTTTCGCTTGATCAGCGAGGGCACGTTTGATCGCCTGTTTGATCCACCATGCAGCGTAGGTCGAGAGCTTTGCCCCTTTCGCCGGGTCGAAGCGCTCCACAGCTTTCATGAGGCCGATATTTCCTTCGCTCACAAGGTCGAGGAGAGGCAGTCCGTAGTTTTCGTAATCACGGGCAATCTTCACGACGAGTCGCAAGTTTGCCTTGATCATGTGCTCCCTGGCTTCCGCGTCACCTTTCTTGATTTTAGCGGCGAGTTCGTTTTCCTTGTCCAGTGTGAGCAAAGGAACTTCATTGATCTCTCTCATGTACAGGTGGACTATTGCATTGTCGTTGAAGCGTTCTCGATGCGAGCCCTGCCGATCGGTGGGGACTGTCTCGGGAACGATTTTCGTCCCTGCTACGTCACAAGTCGTTCCGCAAGGGATTAGAGTGACTTGTTTTCCTTTGCTTTCTCCTTTGTTGCGGAAACGGCGTGAGCCGCTAAGTCGGGGCACAGTTGAACTTCTTTTCATAATTTCCTCCTAAAATGTCGCGTTTTGGTCCGTCAAAAACTATACAGTATTTTTACAGAAAGTAAAGGTTTAACGCAAAATTCCGCTTCGGCGGAATTTTGTTTCGAAACGTTATTTTGATCTATTTATTCACTTGCACTTAGATTCTTCCTGATCTTTCCCAATATCTCTTCTCGGACCTTGATATTGTCACGGAGAAACTGTCTCGTAGCATCGTATCCACGTCCGAGTTTTACGTCTCCGTATGAGTAGCTGGAACCAGACTTGGAAAGAAGGGTCATCTTTTCACCTAGAGCAATGATCTCACCTTCTTGGGAAATACCTTCGTTGTACATGAGATCGAACTCTGTCTGCTTGAATGGCGCAGCCACTTTGTTCTTGACCACTTTTACGCGTACACGGCCACCCATGATCTCTTCACCTTTCTTGATCTGGGCGATGCGACGGATGTCAAGGCGGACAGAGGCATAGAATTTGAGAGCCTTGCCACCTGGAGTAGTCTCTGGGTTACCGAACATCACTCCGATCTGCATACGGATCTGGTTGATGAAAATAACAGTGGTCTTGGACTTTGCCACGATGGCAGTCAGTTTGCGTAGAGCTTGGGACATGAGACGAGCTTGGGTGCCGACATGGTGCGCGCCCATATCTCCTTCGATCTCGGCACGTGGAGTCAGAGCTGCTACAGAGTCGATGACCACCACGTCCATCTTTCCCGTGCGAATAAGGCTGTCGACGATCTCGAGGGCTTGTTCACCAGCGTCTGGTTGGGAAATGAGGAGGTCGTCGATATTTACCCCGAGCTTCTTGGAATATTCAGGGTCCATGGCATGTTCGGCGTCGATATAAGCACAGACTCCACCGCGCTTTTGTGCTTCGGCCACAATATGGAGGGCGAGGGTGGTCTTGCCGGATGATTCTGGTCCGTAGATCTCGATGATACGTCCACGGGGAACACCGCCGATACCAAGTGCAGCATCGAGGCCGATGGAGCCAGTGGGGATGGCGTTGACGTTGACCTTGGGCTTTTCACCGAGCTTCATGATGCTATCTTCACCGAACTTGGTGCGGATAGCATCGAGGGCATCGCCAATGGCGGTTGAAGATTTGGTTGAGCCTCCTTTCTCCTTTTTACTTTCCCCCTGTTCCTTTTCGTTCTCTGACTCTTCTGAATGAGATTCCTTTTCTTCTGCGGATGCAGGAGAGGCGATCTCGGAAGCCTCAGCTTTCCGGGTCTTTTTGATAGGCATATTCTTTAATTAGTTACGAACTCTTTTTCTCGCAGGCGTAGGGGAATTGTATCATAAAATAGGGGAGTCAATAGAAAAAAAGACAATTTCTTGTATTTGACATAACCCTTGCGTCGTTGTAATTTTAATTTGAATAAACTTCACTTCGACCCTATGAAGGGAATTGGAGGGAGTTCATTGAAAACCGGTCAGGCCTTAGGTTCGCACAAGCGGATAAGGGGTAGACCAAAACGAAAGTAAGTCATGAAAACAATGGAGTTCATTGGTGGTGGTGGAAAGGTGTTCGAGCTCGTAAAAGGCTTGGCAAATGCTGTCCTTCGGCAGGGCGGGGCAGAAACCGACATCCTTTCTCTCTTGGGACCTGGTGGAGAGGAAAGGTTCGATGCGCTTGCAAAAGTTTTGGTGAAAAGTGCAGCTGTTGTTGAGCGTCCGCTTGGGTGCGTGGTAGAGGATCAAAGATGCGCCCCAAAGGTGCGGGCACTTGCATTAGTTGCAACAAAAAATTCTCGGTTGGCTTTTGATACTTACTGCCTGGAGGTGGGGAAGAATAAGCCTCCGAATGACCTGACGAGGCAAGCCATTTCGATGATCAATGACCAAGAGATGCTCTTCGCTGTCATCGAATTGCATCAAGAAAATAAGAGGCCAGGACACATTGTAGGTGCAATGGCAGCTCTGGATAAAATAACAGACATTGCAATTTTGAAAAAGATTGCTTTGACCGACTTTGGAGCTGGCTATCGCGTGGCGGAAAAGCTCCCATCAGCGGTCATTGCCGAAGTCATGCAGGAATCGGATGACCCTACCGTCGTGCACATTGCTGCGCAGGTACTTCTTGAGAATAATCCGGGCATGCTCCGTGATCTGCGGACCAATGGAAAGACCGAATTGTGCAGAGTCACAGCAACGAACGCCAGAATACATATTTGAGTTGAGTGTCAGAATCGGCAACCTTGGGGTTGTCGTTTTTTTATATTCACATCATCTTTCAGTTGTAGTAGCAATTGAAGTCGCCACCGGAACCACCACAGGCGCCTTTAGCCTCGGACTCGGCAACACTCCTTTTCCCACAACCTCAATTCTCGTCTGTGTATCTCTCCCAAACTGATCCCGGCCGGCGATGGTCAGCCTATTTATTCCGGAGAAGAGAATGATCACTTCACTAAAGTTTCCTTGTTCATCAATGAAGATAGGGTTTCCATTCAAAGTGAGGTTATTGATACGCTCAGACCGGCCGCGAACGGTAATAGTGTTGGTCGTAGTGGCGGAACCATTTGCCGGTTCAAAAATATCTATATGTGGTCCGCGAGCATAGTTGAGTGAACGCCAAATGGCATAAGCAATAATGAGCCCGGCTACAATAATTGCAGTCATGATTTTGAGAAGTCGCAGAAATGAGGTTCGTGTGAACGGCATAGGGGAAGTGTAGCGTGCAAACAGAGAAGTGCAAGTCAAAAAACAGCTGTAATGAATTTTATTGTTAGACGTCTTTTCTATTGCTGCCTAGGGAGCACATCATAGGGACATAGGGAAGAATTATCAATCCTTAATCTACATCAATATGGCAGACAACAACACTTCCGGTACGGGCCGCAATAACAATAATACCGATAGGGAAACCGAAGAACAGCGCAAAAAGAGGGAAGGACAGGGCGGAAATGAGAAGCCTTCCCATCAGAGTGATAAGCCGGGCCAGGAAAGCGAAGATCAAGAGGCCTAAAGATCACGAGCACACGTACATGCTCTACAGAGTTAGGAGGTATTCCTCTCTGCGGGGTATGTTCGTTTTTTATTACTCTACTCTCCCATCACCACCCGCAGCATCTATCATCGCATCAGCTGCAGCCTCTATAGAAGCAGTACCACCCAATACTTCGCGCGCCTTCGAACCATTTGCGGCACCGATAACACCATGTTCTTCCAGGAGGTCCATGAGCTTGGCGGCGCGTGAGTAACCGACCCCGAGTTTTCTTTGGATATATGAAGTCGAGGCTTTGTTTGCACTGACGACTGCGTCGCGAGCGGCTTCGTAGAGGTCATCCTGATCTTCGAGTGAGTCACCAGCTAGAGCATCAGACATTGAATCAAATGCTGCACTAGAACCAGCCTCTGTAGGCATGAGGTTGATCTCATTCATGATCTCATCCTTGTATTCATCGGCGAGATACTTCACCACCTTTTTTACTTCGCCTTCAGATATGTATGCGGACTGTAGACGGACAGGCTTGGACATTTCACCGCCGAGGTAGAGCATGTCGCCGGCACCGAGGAGCTTTTCGGCACCTTGCTGGTCGAGGATGGTGCGCGAATCGATCTGGGAGGCTACCTGTAGGGCCACGCGAGTAGGAACGTTGGCTTTGATAAGACCGGTGATGACATTCACCGATGGTCGCTGTGTAGAAAGGATAAGATGAATACCCACTGCACGAGACATCTGAGCGAGGCGAACGATGGCAGACTCGAGCTCACGAGGATAGGTCTGCATAATATCCGCCAATTCATCGATAATAACGACAATATATGGCATGGTCTCTGGAAGAACTGCCTTTTCTTCTTCCTTACTCTTGTCATCTTTCTTGTGTGCGGCTACGGCAGGAGCAAGGATGGTCTTGTGATATGAATCAATGTCGCGAACTGTGTTTTGCTCGAGGATGTCGTAGCGTCGACTCATCTCTTTTGCTGCCCACTTGAGGGCGAGGATAGCTTTCTTTGGATCAGTAATGACAGGCGTGAGAAGGTGTGGAATCTTGTTGTACAAAGTGAGCTCCACGCGCTTTGGGTCGATCATGATGAACTTGAGATTTTCAGGAGAGTTTCTGTAGAGGAGGGAAGTGATAACTGTATGGATGGTTACGGATTTACCGGAACCAGTAGCTCCAGCGATGAGCATGTGAGGAGCTTTGGCGAGGTTACCAAAATGAGCTCTTCCCGTGATGTCCTTACCCAGGGAAACAAGAAGAGGCTTCTCGGACTCCTGGTAATCCGAAGACGCGAGCAGGGTGGCCAGACCGACTGTGGTCTTGGAGGTGTTCGGTACCTCGATACCCACGAGGGATTTGCCTGGGATGGGAGCTTCGATACGGATAGGATGAGCGGCCAGAGCAAGAGCAAGGTCATTGTTGAGACCCACTATCTTTGCGAGCTTCACACCCTCTGCAGGCTTGAGAGCATATCGGGTAACCGAAGGACCGATAGAGATCTCATCCATTTCAACGGTAATGTTGAAATTGGATAAGGTTCGTTTGATGATGTTGGCATTGGCCTTGATATCGCCGGTCTCTGGTTTGCCCTTATCTTTTTCGAGGAGGTTCAGGGGAGGAGGAGTAAACTCTTTGCTATAAGGCATAACTACTGATGAGGCGAAGGCTTTTTCTTCAGCATCACTAAAGTCTAGGAGTCCGCCACGCTTGAATTTCTTTTCGTTGGCCTTCTCCATGTTCTTTTGGGCTTCGGCTAGAGCCAAGGCTTTGGCACTGACGGGACTGACTGAGTCCATGGCATTGGCCTCTGCGTTTGCCACTGCCTTATCGAGTGCCGACTCGTCATCGAGATCTGCCTCCTTTTCCTCGGGAGTTTTTTGAAATCTCTTCCAAAATGCCAGACCTTCCCAAGTAATATGGATGTTAAAGGTAATAAGAACGGAAATAATGAAGATGGCAATAAGAACAGCTGCTGTTGCCCAAACGTCGAAGAGTTTGATAAGAGGAGTGGCTATCCAGCGGCCAATGATACCACCGGCGTGTTCAGGAAGAAGATAGATAATGCCCAAGCCTGAGATGAAGAATAGAATGGCACCTGCGGTCTTGGAGTAACCCATCTTGTGCTCCATCCCCCGAAAGAGGGAAATACCCAACATAATAAAGACTACAGGGATGAGGTAATAGCCCACACCAAAGAGTTTGGAGAGCCAGGTAAAAGCATAGTCACCAATAATGCCAGCCTTAGCAAAGGCTGCAAGCAGGAAAATGAGTGCAACCACAAATGAACAGATGCCCATAATGGCTTGTTTGGTGTAGTTGGGCACTTCGTCAATGATACTTTTCTTATCTTCGTTCTCTTTACTCTTCTTTTTTGCCATGAAAGTAGGGGATGATCAGGTTTATTTATTAATAATAGCACACAAGAGAATCAAGAACCGAAGGAAAGTTGTCTACGGATGAGGCAACAGAACTCTCGGGCACACCAATAGCGCAGAGTTTAACCTTGCCGATTCCTCCGACAACTTTCTTTCGGCTCTTGATTCTCCTAAAGTTTAAGCCTATAATCGACATATTAAGGACAGACAAAGGACAGTGAAAAAATGAGATTTTATATAGGACATATATAAGACATTGTAAGGGACATTGAACATACACGTCTAACTAGTATGGACACCAACGAAAACCCAAATTCAGCAGCCTTCAATGACCCAGTAAATTGGAAATCTATTGGCTTTTTTTCGGCTGAGGACTACCTCATATATATCTTCAAAAAGACAGAAAAAATAGCTGCCGCTCTCTATCTCGTCTCCGGACTTCTAAAGGACAATGAGCCCATCAAGTGGGAACTACGAGATCATGGAATGGATCTTATTTCGTCTTCCTTTCTTGCAGCGAGCTCTGTTCCAGGAGATAAAAATGCAGTCATCCAGTCACTTTTTACGGCAGCTCTCGAGACTATGTCACTACTCAATGTGGCTCGAATTTCCAATCTTATTTCGGATATGAATTATAAGCTGGTTATCAAAGAGATTGATCAGGTGGTCGGTCTTCTTCGAGATAAGCTCGCCCAAAACGCAGAAAACGCGGGATATGTCCTTTCCGAATCTTTTTTTAAGACACCGGATATGTACACGTCCGGTTTTCGTGCAGACACCAAGAGTAATGGCTATAAAGGACAGGCCTTTTCAGGTAAGAATTCATATAAATCCTCGTCTAATCAAACAGATCAGGCTTCTTCAAAAAGGACAGAAAGACAAGAGATTATTCTCAATTTGCTCAAGGGCAAGCCCGGTCTCACTATCAAAGACTTTTCTCAGGTAATAAAAGACTGCAGTGAAAAGACCATTCAGCGTGAATTACTCGATCTTGTGGAACGTGGTCTGGTCAAAAAAGAGGGGGAGAGACGCTGGAGTACGTATTCGCTGAAGTAATTGACTTTTCCTCCATTTTGCTCTAGTATTCGTGCTACTTATCCACATTGGGTCTTTTGCCACAGCAGAGCAAAGTGGGATATAATGTTTTGCAACGAGCATGTCCTGATTTCGCAAGAGATTTTGCGCATGCTCGTCCCAGAGCGTTACAGCCTGGTCGACCTTTGAAAAATCAATAAAGAAAGTAAAAGGTCAAATAGTTTGCCCACAAACCCTTTTCGGTGTACGTGTCGATAGCGTACAAAGAAAAGATGTGGATAGTTAGATTTATCAGAGTTTACCAATCGCGTTTATTTCCCTTTCACAATTAATAGTAAGTAGGGAAGATGCGTTAAATTATAAAAACATACGTATGAAAAAGTTTCTTATTGCATCAGGCGTAGCCGTTTTGGCTTTCGCTTCAGTTGCATCAGCACAGGGCTACTCTTTCAACAGCAATTTGACTGTTGGATCAACAGGACCTGATGTTGTCGCTCTTCAGACATGGCTTATCAACAACAACTTCAGCATCCCATCGATTGCTTCAGGTGCTGCAGCAAAGGGTTACTTCGGTTCACAGACAAAGGCAGCAGTTATGGCATACCAGGCTTCACGCGGTATTCCTAACACAGGCTTCGTAGGTCCTTTGACCCGCGGTGCATTGAATGGTGGTGGCGTTGCTTCAAACCCTGGTGTTCCAGTTTGTCCTCCAGGATATAACTGTACTCCAGTTAACGGCACAACTCCTCCTCCAGTTACAACAACCCCAGGCATGATCACAACTCCTGGTGTAGCAGGTACTATCTCTCTCTCACTCCAGTCAACACCTTCAAACGGTACTTCAGTTGATAAGGGTCAGTCAGCAGATGTAGTTCGCTACAAGCTCCAGGCTGGTGCATCAGATCAGCAGATCACAAGTCTCTCGATCGACTTCGATGTACGTCTCTGGCTCTACGCTTCTGCTATCACCATCAAGGATGATTCAGGTGCAGTTGTAGCTTCAAAGTCAGGCCTTTCACAGGCAGACTTCACAGAACTCACAGTCGGTACTCAGTACAGACTCTACGTTCCTTTGAACTACGTCGTTCCTCGTTCTGGAACAAAGTACTTTACAGTTAACGTTACTATGCTCGGAATTACCGATCGTTGCCCATTGGGTAATTGTACTATCGGCATTCTCCAGGCACAGGTTCGCTCAGTTGACGGAACAGGCGTTACAGATACACAGACATCTGACACTGTTTCAAATGCTGCAGACCGCACGTTTACCTTCACAGGTTCAAACAATGGTCAGATTGTCGTAACTGTAGACGCTTCTTCACCTTTGAAGAGACTCGTCAACATTTCGACTTCAGCTGAAACTCCTGATGTTGTCCTCGGTATCGTCGACCTCAAGTCACAGAACAGATCAGGTAACCTCCGTGCTTTGAACGTCTATATCCGCACAAACGGTACAGCCGTAGCAACATTGTTCAACGACATCAAGATCAAGGCAGGAAGCCTCGTATATTCAATGAGCTCACTCAACACGAGTACATTGGGTAACACAACATCTTCTTCAACCGCAGTCTTCACAGACTTGAACATCCCATTGGCCGCTGACCAGTACGTTCCTATTACTATTCTTGGTAAAGTTGCCAAGGATACTAGTAACGCATTGGATGGTGCTTCTGCTTCGACCACAGTACTTGCAAACGCAACAAACGTGAACGTCGAAGACTCAACCTACAACACAGTTCCAGTTAACTCAGGAACATTTGCAGGTAGTGATGTTGTTGTGTCAGCATCAAGTGCAGTTTTGAGTAACCTCACAGCTGTCCTTGGTTCACCTATCACAACCAACCAAACAACAACTGGATACAGTGTAACAATGAGCTTTGTCGTCACCGCCGGTGATAACACACTCTTCATTGCCGCTAACCCAGCTGTTGCACTCGCAACTACATCAAGTGGTTTCGGAGTCGCAGCATCTTCAACCTTGTCTGATGTTACAGCAAATCCTGGCCAGATCGCCGGAGATACAGCTCAAAACAGCTTGACTGGTTACTATGTTGTCCCAGCAGGTTCTTCACGTCAGTTCACTTACACTGGTGCTGTCAACAACACCAATGGAACAGCAGGCGTCAAGACCTTCCGAGTTACAGCAGTGAATTACTACACAACAGCTGCAAACGCAACTGCTATGACAGGTACTTCATCGATCAACTACAACCTCGACGCTCTCAAGGTCGCCCCAGCTTTCTAAGCTAGGTAATTGTAGTCTCGTAGCTCTGGTCTAACGACCAACAAAAACCACCCGCAAGGGTGGTTTTTGTGTTTACCTCATGAGGATGTACTATTGTGCCGGCCTTGCGGTTGACTCTTTCTGTGCCATCTGATAAGATCTCCCATACCTCAACAAAACAGTGTTTGTTTGCAGGGATGATTGGAAGCACGGCCCGGAAGGGTACAGCTAACCAATCCCATTTGTTTTGTAAGGAGAAGACCTATGGCAAAAACATCAGTCATTGCACGATCGCAAAAAAAGCCGAAATTCCAGTCGCGCGTTGTTCGACGCTGTTTCCGTTGTGGTCGCAAGCGTGCATATATGAGAGATTTCGATCTCTGCCGTATTTGCTTCCGCGAGTTCGCCAACGAAGGTATGATCCCAGGCATTAAAAAATCATCATGGTAACCGATCCTATTTCAGACCTCATAACACGCCTCAAGAACGGTAGCGACGCTAACAAGCCGTCAGTTGAAGTCGTGTATTCAAAATTTGCTGAGAACGTTGCTCACGCTCTCAAGAAGGCCGGCTACCTCACTTCTGTTGAGAAGAAGAGTGCCAGCAAGACATTTACATCCGGTTTGATGCTAGGTCTTTCATATGTGAACGGCGAGCCTCGCATCCACGGCGCAGAACGCATTTCCAAGCCTTCACGCCGTTTGTATCAGAAATCACGCGACATCCGCACATACAGAAGTGGTTTTGGAAATACTTTCTTGTCTACTCCAAAAGGAGTACTGGTCGACATGGAAGCCAAGAAGCACAAGGTTGGCGGCGAAGTGCTCTTCAAGATCTGGTAACCCAACCCTTCATCATTTCAACCCTTATTTAACTACTATGTCCCGCATCGCAAAAAAACCTATTGTTCTCCCATCAAAGACTGAAGCTACTTTTGTCGATGGCGTTATGACTGTCAAAGGTCCTTTGGGTGAACTCAAGAAATATTTCCGCGATGATATTGCGGTAGCTATTGAAAATGGCTCCATCACTCTCACTCCTAACCGTACAACTTTGCAGGCCAAGGCGCTCTGGGGTACATACGCTTCACATTTGAAAAATATGATCGCCGGAGTTAACAAAGCATACGAAAAGAAACTCATTGTCGAAGGTATCGGTTTCAAAGCAGATGTCAAAGGCAAGGATCTCAACATGGCTCTCGGATTTTCACACCCAGTCAACATCGAGATTCCTTCTGACCTCAAGGTTACTACAGAGAAGAACAATATCACCGTCTCAGGTATGGACTGTGAGAAGGTGGGGCAGTTCGCTGCAGTAGTCCGTGCTATGAAGAAGCCTGAACCATACCTTGGAAAAGGTATTCGCTACTCGGATGAAGTTATCCGCAGGAAGCAAGGTAAGAAGGCCGCGTAAGCAGCACCACGAATAAGGCCATACGAATAATCACATGAACACATTACAGAAAAAACACGAAATATTCTCACGACGCAAGGCTCGCGTCCGTGCCAAGATCCGTGGAACAGCAGAACGACCACGTTTGGCTGTGTTCAAGTCGCACAAGTATATCTACATTCAGCTCATAAACGACGACAAGGGCAACACCCTTATCTCAGCAGATACACGTGAGGCCAAGGGCAAGACTCCTGTCGATCGTGCCAAGGAAATCGGCGTTGAGATTGCCAAGAAGGCAAAAGCAGCTAAGATAACCAAGGTCGTTTTTGATCGCGGTGGATATCTGTATACCGGAAAGATCAAGATGGTGGCAGATGCTGCTCGTGAAGGAGGACTCGAATTTTAATAATTACAATGACTGCAAACGAAATACAAAAGAATAATGAAGGAGAAGCTGTTGCAAATACGGTAGCTTCGGTAGTGGCACCAGCTGCGGCTGCAGATGCTGCTGCTCCTGCAAACAAGATTACTGCAGGCCGTAAGGTTCGCGGAGACAACGGTCGCCGCGGTCCACGTCCAGGTGCTCCTGGTGCTAGTCCTACAGGTTCTCGAGGAGGTCCCGGAGGTGCAAGAGGAGGTCGTGGTGGTCGCAGTGACACACGTGAACGTGTAAAGCCTGAGTTCGACTCCAAGATCATCGATATCCGTCGTGTGACCCGTGTGACATCAGGAGGTCGCCGCATGAACTTTAGTGTGGCTGTAGTTGCTGGTGACCGCAAGGGTCGCGTTGGTGTTGGTATGGGTAAGAGTATCGATACTGCTTCTGCAGTCGAAAAAGCTACTCGTGAAGCCAAGAAGCAACTCATCCGTGTTCCACTTTCTGCTCAGATGACTATTCCTCACGCAGTAGAAGCAAAATACGGCAGTGCTCGCATTATGGTATTTCCAGCTCGTGGTCGCGGAGTGGTTGCCGGAAGTTCGGCACGTGCCGTTATCGAGCTTGCCGGCATCAAAGATGTCTGTGCCAAGTTCCTCTCTGGCAGTAAGAATCGCGTTAACAACGCTCGTGCAACTATCGAAGCACTTAGGAAGTTGAGCACAATGTCGAGAGAGACGTTACAGGGTAGAGAACCAAAGAAATAACATGCAAACTCACCAACTCAAAAGGAAGACCCCAAATATGAAGCGCGTGACCGTTGCTCGCGGTGGCAAGCGTGGTAAGACTGCAGGTCGTGGAGGTAAAGGTCAGTCAGCTCGTGCTGGTAACAAGCGTCGCCCAGAATGGCGTGACATCATCAAGAAGCTCCCTAAGCTCCGTGGTCGCGGTGTCAACCAGAACAAGCCAGTTACCGATTCTCTTACGGTCGTCAACGTTTCTACACTTGAAGCAACATTTTCAGCAAACGACATTGTATCTCCAGCTACTCTCATGCAGCATGGTATTATTACCTCACAGTCTGGTCGCACTCCTTCCGTCAAGATTCTCGGCGATGGGGAAGTGACCAAGGCTTTCAAGATCTCTGGCTGTACTATTTCTGCAGGTGCCCAGGAAAAGATCGAAAAGGCCGGCGGATCTGTCACTCCGATCACAGGATTGGTAGATGGATCGAAGAAGAGATTGGTGCCACGCGAAGTATAAGGGGAAGGAATTAGGGAACTAAGCAATTGGGCAACTAAGGGAAAGCAGAATAATATACGACACATGAAAAACTTCTGGGAAAAAATGTCGATAGCGTTCAGGGATCCGATTCTCAGGAAGAGAGTTGGTTTTACTGTTTTGGCTCTCGTCATTTTCCGAGCACTCGCTGCTATCCCTATCCCAAGTGTTGATATTGCAAACCTAGAAAGACTGCTTTCTTCTAGTCAGTTCTTCGGTTTTTTGAATATTTTCTCAGGAGGTGGTCTTTCCAATCTTTCTATCGTTATGCTCGGTGTAGGACCATTCATTACTGCTTCTATCATTATCCAGCTTTTGACTATGATGGTTCCTTCATGGAAGGCTCTTATGAATGATGAGGGAGAAGCCGGTCGTCTCAAGCTTTCTAACTACT
>JAZKAW010000010.1:0-16987 GCA_040388945.1 Patescibacteria group bacterium | reverse complement strand
ACTCACGTCTCTTGGGTGCCCCCCTCGCAGTTCTCCAGGCCATTGGTTTTATATATCTTCTCCAGTCACAAAATGTTTTGCCACAACTTTCGACATCAGCTTTGACAGTTAGTGTTATTGTGGTTTCTGCGGGTTCTATACTCCTTATGTGGATCGGAGAGCTTATCTCTGAGTTTGGTATCGGCAATGGCGTCTCGCTCATCATCTTTGCTGGTATCATCTCGCGCTTGCCCAACAGTATCACCCAATTTGTCGCTAGTTACGACCCTTCACAGATCCCATTTTATATCGGCGCTCTCGCAGTCGGCCTCATCGTCGTTGCTGGCGTAGTCTATATTACCGAGGCTGAACGTTCTGTACCGGTCACCTATGCCAAGCAGGTTAGGGGCAACAAGGTGTACGGAGGAGCTTCTACTTATCTACCATTGCGCCTCAACCAGGCCGGTGTTATTCCTATTATCTTTGCTCTCTCTATCCTTCTCTTCCCTCAGATTATTTCTAACTTTCTGTCTCATTGGACCGCCCAGCCCGCTATTGCCAGTGCCGCCGCTTCATTTACTCTCTTCTTCAATAACCCATGGGTGTACGGCATCGCTTACTTCATCCTCGTAGTCCTCTTCACCTACTTCTATACTGCCGTTACCTTCGATCCAAAGATGATCTCAGAGAACCTTCAGCGTGGCGGGGCATTTATCCCTGGTGTACGTCCTGGTGAACACACCCGTGACCATCTCGCATCCATCGTCACCCGCATTACTCTCGTTGGTGCCATCTTCCTCGGCATCATCGCCATTCTGCCACTTCTGATGCAGGCATTCACAGCCAACAAGTCGCTCGCCATCGGCGGTACAGCACTCCTTATTGTTGTCTCAGTAGTTCTCGATCTCTTGAAGAAAGTCGATGCACAAGTATCGATGAGAGAATATTAGGAGGGGCAAATACGAAACTAAGCAATTAGGAAACTAAGAAACTAAGGGAGTTGCAAAAAAGTACGTATTTTTAAATTACGAAACACTTTTGTATGTGCCGTAATCTTGTGCGGCCTTTTTTGTATTTGGTAAAATACCTACATAAGTTACTTCTTGTGCCTGCTGGAAGTGAATTGGTTCAGATGTTATTAATCTAATTAATAAATCAAATATGAAGAATAAGCAAAAAGAATTGACGTTGAATGATGCTATTACCACCATACAGGGTTCGATTGAAAATGTAGAAAAAAAGCTTGAGAAAAAGATTCAGGAATCAGAGAAAAATATCAAAGATTACGTAGATGTTTCTATCAGTTCTGCCGTCGAAGAACTTGGGCGGATGGTTAAAGTTGGATTTGATGAGATTGGTGGTCGAGTAAACAGATTGGAAAAGGAGGTTTTCTAAAAATCTGCTATACTGTCCGTCATGACTCCACAAGCTTATATATTTATCGGACGTTACGGCGCCGGAAAGGGCACTCAGGCAAATCTTCTCAGCTCGGCTCTCAAACAAAAAGACCCCAATCACATTTGTCTTCGTGTGGAACCAGGTAAAGAATTCAGGTCTCTTATGAATGGAGAAAGTTATACCTCAAAATTGACGAAAGATGTTCAAATGAAAGGGGGGCTCATGCCAGAGTTCATGCCCATCTATATCTGGTCAAAGTTACTCGTCAATGAATTTACCGGCAATGAACATCTGATTTTTGACGGTGCTCCCAGAAAACTTCTTGAAGCTCAGGTTCTTGAGACAGCATTTCCTTTTTATGGTTTTGGGAAACCATGTGTTATATATCTCGACGTTCATCATGAAGAGTCTTCGAAACGCCTCCAGCTCCGCTCAAAATCCAGTGGTCGGCCAGATGACGGTGCTGCAGAGATTGAAAATCGCCGAACAGCATACGAGCGCGATGTTGTGCCAGTTATTAACTATTATCGCAACAGTTCACAGGTCCATTTTATGGATATAAATGGTGTTCGTACTATTGAGGAGGTTCATGCAGATATTGTGAAGAGTCTTGGTTTAGAGTAAGGTAATGAATACGAGTCATTTCGTATTATGATTACTATCAAAACAAAGGAAGATATTGCTACCCTTCGCGAAGGAGGTAGTCGCCATGCCCGTATTCTCAAGCAGCTGGTCGAAATGGTTCGCCCAGGCGTCCGCGCATCAGAATTGAATGACCGCGCTGCAAAGCTCATCACCGAAGGAGGCGATAAGGCTGCTTTTTTGAACTACAAACCCGAGGGTGCAGATCGTCCATATCCGGCGTCGCTCTGTGTTTCTATCAATGACGAGATTGTTCACGGCATTCCAAACGAGTCAGAAAAGATACTCAAAGAGGGAGACGTAGTTAGTCTCGACCTCGGCCTCGTCCACGAAGATCGTATCACCGATATGGCCATTACCGTTGCTGTGGGAAAGGTTAGCCCTGAGCTCGAGAAGCTACTCCAGGTTACAAAAGAAGCCCTCATGGCGGGCATCAAGGCGGCCAAGGGAGGCAAGCGCACAGGTGACATCGGCAATGCCATTTCGCTCATCGCCAAGGCTCACAAATACGGCGTAGTCGAAGAGCTCTCTGGTCACGGCGTCGGTTACCATGTGCACGAAGATCCCTTCGTTCCCAATTTTGGTGAAGTGGGGAAGGGCAGTGTTCTCAAGCCGGGCATGGTTATCGCTATCGAACCTATGTTCAACCTCGGTGGTAAGAGAATCACTCTTGATGACGATGGGTACACGTATCGTACAGCCGACGGAAAACCCAGTGCCCATTTTGAACATACTATTTTGATCACCAAAGGCGACGCCGAGGTTCTAACGCAGGGCTAGTTAAGGCAAGACTGTAAAACTTTCTTTGAAGGATGAGGCAACAGAACTCCCGGGCGTTTTAGATAAGCACTACCTAACCTTGCCGATTCCTGAGAGGAAAGTTTTACAGTCTTGCCTTAACTCTTTTGTGCGCTACAATTCAAGAGCTATGAAACATCCAAAACACGAAAGAACACTTGTTATTATCAAACCAGACGGTATCCAGCGCACTCTTATTGGAGAAATTATAAAACGCTATGAACGTGTTGGATTGAAATTAGTTGGTCTCAAAATGCTTATACCAACAGCAGATATGATCGACAAGCACTATACCCTTGATCCGGAATGGATGCTCAAGACTGGCAAGAAAAACATTCAGGCATATATCGACAAAGGTTTGACCCCACCTTTCGCTGACCCACTCGATCATTCCAAGGTAATTCTCGAAAAACTCAAAAAGTATATGACCAGTGGTCCGGTGATTGCTTTGGTGTGGGAAGGTGCGCATGCTGTTGCAGTGGTACGTAAAATTAGTGGAAGTACTGAGCCCATGCTTTCTGCACCTGGGACTATCCGTGGTGATTTCGTTCTTGATTCCTACAAGATTTCTGATGACGACAACCGCGCAGTTCGCAATTTGGTTCATTCTTCAGGATCAGTCAAAGAGGCCGAGGACGAGATCAAGCACTGGTTCGAAAAAGAAGAGCTTTTTGATTACAAAATTATTCTTGAACAGATGCTTTACGATGTAAATTTGGACGGAATTCTCGAATAATGTCGTAACTCACTGTTCTACTTGCGCTCTCCGGTAAGAGGAATAAAATGTAAGTAGGTCGCACGGAGTAAATTCCACAAAATCTTATTTTGGGAGATCGAAGAACCCGCCCCTTTGTGCTTTGAATAAAAGCCTCGGACAAAAAAGGGAACTGGAGCTCAGAGGAGCGGGTTCACATTCGTTCGCACCTTGGTGTTGAACGTGAGGTCACCCCCCTGGATTTACCAGGGATCTACTCTTGCGACCTATAGAACACGTCCCATCCTCGCGAAGGGGCGTTTTCTATTCAAAATGATATACTTTCCCCAATAATCTTATGCGCATTTATCTCTCATCTCTCGTAGTTATGATCGGCGTGTTCAAGCTCCATATGTGGGGAATGGACGGAGCATACACTCGCATCTGGTGGCTCGATATCGCTTCACATACGTTGGTATCTTTTGCTATTGCGCTTTGTATTGGCGGTCTTATCACTTCTCTCTCACCCAGTATTCATCACAAAAAGCTTCTGATAGTCGCACTTACCTTTATTATAGGTTTTGCCTGGGAAGGGCTTGAAGTCTATTACAACATCACAGGTCATCCACTGTGGAGCTATGAATATTATTTCGATACCATCAAGGATCTTATCGATGACACTATTGGGGCCTCTATTGCCGCCTATATCACCACGCGAAAAGGTATGAAGTATAAGGGAGGGATAAATGAGTCACCGTTAGCAGTCGAAACTATAAAAATCAACAATCAATAATGAGTACTCGCCCACAGCTAACCTTTGCAAGTGGAGTTGGTTCGGTGACCGGAGCAAATTTTCTTTTGGAGACACCGGCTGGGTCAAAGATTCTTGTGGATTGTGGACTTATTCAGGGTGAGAGAGTTGCTATGCAGGAAAATAGAAAGCCCTTTGGATATGATGCATCAACCATCGATGTGTTGATTGTGACCCATGCCCACCTGGATCATGTGGGGCGTATCCCAAAGCTTGTGAAAGAAGGATTTAGTGGAGTTATCTACTCAACTCCAGAGACTCGTGAGTTGGCAGAGCTCGTTCTGTCTGATGCTGTAGGTATCCTGACGGCGGAAGCTGCACAACAAGGCTTGGAACCTCTATATACACGTGAGGATCTGGGCGGAGTTTTTCCATTATGGAAAACCATTCCATATCATCAAACTTTTGAGCCAGCAAAAGGGGTTTCAGTACTCCTCAAAGATGCTGGTCATATCTTGGGTTCTGCGATGGTGGAAATCACAGGGAAGGGTTGGAAGGTTGAAGGGTTGAAGGGGAAACAAAATGATATAAAAATCCTTTTTACAGGAGACCTGGGCAATTCACCAGCACCACTCCTCCGTGATGCCGAAGCTATAGGGGAAGTGGACTATATGGTCATGGAAAGCGTCTACGGCGATCGCAATCACGAAGACCGAGAGAGTCGTTTGGCCAAGTTTGAGCAGGTTATCAAACAGACTATAGATCGTGGTGGCACTCTGGTTATCCCGGCGTTTTCCATAGATCGAACCCAGGTGTTTCTATACGAACTCAACAATCTCATCGAACAAAAAAGAATCCCTTCGGTACCGGTTTTTGTCGATTCACCACTAGCCATAAAGGCGACCATGGTCTACAAATCGAGTAAACATCTTTTCAATGACGCTATTCAAAAACAGATCGATGATGGAGATGATATTTTTTCATTCCCTCATTTGGAGTATACAGAATCTCAGGACGAGTCACAGCAGATAGAGCGCATGAAAGGAGCAAAGATTATTCTAGCTGGTTCTGGTATGTCAGTAGGGGGGCGCGTCATAAGACATGAGGAGCATTATTTACCGGATCCGCGCAATACCATTCTTCTTGTCGGGTATCAGACGACAGGTTCGCTCGGCAGAAATCTGGCAGATGCAGGAGCTTCCGGTGGTTCCAAGGTAGTCACTATCCATGGCCGAAAGATAGAAGTAAAGGCTAACATTGAGACCTTGCTTGGCTATTCTGCACACAAAGACTCTGATCATTTGGTGGAATTTGTCACGACTGCAACTAACAAGCTTAAAAAAATCTTTGTAGTAATGGGCGAACCAAAGTCATCGATGTTCCTGACACAGCGCCTAAACGACGAACTGCCCGTGAAGGCAGTTGTTCCAGAGAGAATGGTGAAGTATGAGCTTTGAGTCCGAAAGATCGGCAGAGACAGATTTGGCCCCGAGGTAGGCACGAAAGTGTGCTTCCCTCGGGGCCATGGATATCTCTTCGCCGAGATCCCCACTCTTATATGGAACTGGTCCGTTTCCGGGGCCGTTCGATCTCATGCGCTCGGTTGGACCGGAACATCTAATGTTCCGAATGAGCTAGGTGACACTAGAAGTGAACTGTGCCGGAAATTACTTTACCATCTCAACAACCTTTTTGAAAGCGTCAGGCTTGAACTCGGCGAGGTGAGCGAGAGATTTGCGGTCGAGCCCGATGTTCTTTTTCTTGGCATCACCCATGAACTTGCTGTATGAATATCCGAGAGGACGGAGGGCGGCGTTGATCTTGACGTTCCAGAGACGGCGGAAATCGCCTTTCTTGTCGCGGCGGTGTGCGAGGCCATATGCTCCGGCATGGAGGAGGGCTTCAGTAGCTGAACGTTCTTTCTTTGAGCGGCCATGACGAAAACCTTTGGCCATCTTGAGGACTGTGCGGCGATATTTGAGTGCGTGAACTGCTTTTTTTACTCGTGTCATGGTAGTTGATTAAAATATTACTGATTTACAAGAAAACGACTGCGGGCTTTGTTGTCCATATGGATAGTAGCGTAGCCACCCTTGCGAGCACTGACGCGTGTGCGTTCCTTGGCATTGAAATGGTTCTGACCCGCCTTGCGAGCGAGGATCTTGCCGTTCTTGGTGATCTTGAATCTCTTCAAGAATGATTTGTTGGTTTTGATTGCCATGTTATTTCTTTTCTACGTAAATGGTGAGTCCCTTTGGTCCCTTGATCGCTTCTTGAGCGATCTTGTACTCAACTGTAATGAGTTTGAGGATTCTCTCGAGGCGTTCCTTCAAAAAGTTAAAGTCCATGTACTTGGAGCGGCCAATGAGGAAGAGGTCGATCTTTACACGGTTGCCTTCGGCAAGCCATTCGGAGACTCTCTTGGCCTTGAGTTCGAGGTCATGTTCGCCGGTGCCGATCTTGACCTGAACGGTCTTTACTTCGGTGGTCTGAACTTTTGATTTGGCCTCTTTCTGCTTCTTCTTTTCATCGTACACATACTTGCCATAATCCATGATCTTGGCTACTGGCGGAACGGCAGAAGGGGAGATCTCGATAAGGTCCATTCCTCGCTTTTGCGCTTCCGCAAGGGCGACAGACATGGATATAACACCGAGATTCTCGCCATCTGCTGTAATAACCCGCAGTTCAGGCGCCTTGATTTGATGGTTTATTTTGACTCGTATGGACAAAGGATTACGGCCCCAAAGAGCGGGCGAACTCCATTTATAGCATAGTTAATGCCCTCTTGGCAATTCGAGAGGATATTGACAATATTATATTCTGTGACCTAAAGCTAGTGGCACTTACCGTCAACTACTTGGTTTGGAAACGGATACGGATAGCTTTTTTCTGGATAATCTTCTGGATAATAGGGAGGATCATTGGAGAAGCCTGGAATCCATTCTTTCGATGCTGTGATGGAATTTCCTGAAGAGTCTATACAGTAATAACCGGTATAGAGGTTGTGGTCGATAGGGTTGAATCCTCCAGCAGCAAAAGCTGTTGGTATGAAGCTAAGTCCGGAAATGAGTATTGGTGTTAGTGATGAATATATTGCGTAAGCCGTTACTGGACCGCATTCTGGGTAGACATATATCGTAAGTCCGTTTTCTGGACGATGGTTGTCACTTGCAACTTGATACGAGGGTATCGCTGCATCTCCTGGACATATAGTGGGTACATTACCCGCAGTGCCACCACCGTATTGGCCGCTATTTATAGAAAGGATATCTGTAATAAGGGTATTGATCTGAGGATTCGAAAAAGTGTTTGGAGCAATGATGTTTATGACTGCTCCATATGATGAGCGTGGAACCTGGCCAAAATCTGCATACGAAGTGCCATTCCATCCGAGTTCAAACTGATTTCTAAGTTGGTTTGTCTCTTGGACGATGCGAGCGTTGCGTGCTTTGACACGGACTGTGCCTACAGAAGCGATCACAACTGAAGAGAGCATGCTGATTATGGACATGACCACGAGTAATTCGATGAGAGTAAAACCACGAGTATATTTAGCAAAATATTTCATGGTCATAATTGTACCTTATAAGCAGGATTTCAACTTCGAACGAGAGGGGATTGACATATAACTCTACCATGCTCTAATGTACCTCGAATCTAGGAGTGGTGCTATTTGGAAATTTGGGACTGATGGGGCTTTGATAGACCATTGGTTGATCCAAACCAGATAACTTGGGAAACCGTCGAATCGGGAACCAGGGGCGTAACTTCTTATTGGGAGGACTTATGACAACGAAGAACTCGAATTCAGGCAGTGCATTTACACTGCTGGAGATTATGATTGTGATTGCAGTCATCGGTCTTTTGGCTGCGGTCGCCATTCCAAACCTTATGAAGGCGCGGATCGAGAGTCAGAGAAATGCCTGCATCAACAACATGCGGCGATTGTCAGGTGCGGCGTCGGCCTGGGCGCTAGAAAACAAGAAGGGACTTGCGGAAGTTCCGACACAAGCTGACCTTGTCGAGAAGCTATATCTTCGCGAGATGCCCGTGTGCCCTGCGGGAGGCACGTACACGTTGGCTATGGCTGGAGCGAAACCGACATGTACAATTAATGGTCACACGCTCTGAATTAGCGGCGCACCGGTTCGGTTTGTGAGGCGGCAGGGTCACTTCGACTCTGCCGCTTTCTCATTTACAAAAACTTTCTTACCAGTCGGATCACATATTCTGGGATCTTTTCAATAAACATCATTTTTCGACGCTCTTCGCGAGTCACTTCTGTGGCCGCTTCAACATCGCGGATAAAGTGTTCGGTTAGCTCTTGGGAAAACTTGGCGTTGAGACTGATGATGTTGGCTTCATAGTTATAGAGGAGGCTGGCCGCATCGAGATTGAGCGAACCAACTGTCGACCAGGTCC
Organism: Patescibacteria group bacterium; assembly: GCA_040388945.1. Taxonomy (GTDB): domain Bacteria; phylum Patescibacteriota; class Minisyncoccia; order Phycocordibacterales; family PALSA-1337; genus C7867-002. The sequence goes on along the minus strand of JAZKAW010000010.1, from coordinate 8,300 downwards.
CGTCGACTGCCATGGTCTTGCTGTGGATGAGTGCTCCTTGGTAAAGGAAGATTCTCACACCCGATGAAAGGAGAGTATCAAAGAACGACCGGGCGCCTTGGTCTATGGCATAGATATTCGAACTTTCCGGAATAAGAATACGGACATCGACACCACGATGTGCAGCCAATCTGAGGACGCGTATCATGCGGTGAGTCGGTACAAAATAAGGGGTGGTAATAAAAATATATTTTTGTGCATTACGAATGGCGGCTACATAGGTTCGATGAAGATGGCGTTTCCCTGGAGCTGGGGAGTTGGTCACATAAGAAAATTCTGGATCGCGGGGCAAGTGAGTGGGTATTGTTCTTTGCTTGCGAGCCGCGCGGAGAGCTCCGCCGGAACGCTGGGCTGCTTGCCACATCTGATCGAAAGCAAACTGCATAGAAGGAACCACTGGCCCTTCGAGCCGAACGTTGGTATCTCGCCAATTTTTGAGACTGTCACGAATACAAATGCTCCCTGTGTAACCGATTTTCCCATCGACTACCAGAGTGCGGCGGTGATTGCGGAGATACCAGGCCCGGTAGTTGTGGACATTGTAGTATTCTGGGACGAGCGTCTTCCAGAACATAAGTTCGATGCCTTTTTTGCGTAGCTCTTCTGCTGTTGCCGAACCAACAAATGAAAAACTGCCAATAGCATCCCAAAGGAAACGGACTTTAACACCGGCGGCGGCGCGTTCTATGCAAACGTCGATAAGACGTTGACCGAATTCGTCGGGATAAAAAATAAATTGTTCGAGTACGATACTGGTTGTAGCTTTTTTGCAGTCTGCGATCATGGATTGCCAAGCAAGCTCGTTCGAGGCATACAGTATCCAGGAGGTGGGGGAGGACATGTGTAAAGTCTACAGTTCTAAGTCCGTAAAGTCCAAAGTTACTTTTATAGACTTTACTGACTTTCGACTGTAGACTTATTTTATGCCTACATTAGTCGACTACAAAAAAGCCCACTTTAACTACGAAATCCTCGAGAAATACGAGGCGGGTATTATCCTGCGTGGGTTTGAAGTAAAGTCGCTCAAGAAGGGTCAGGGCTCGCTCGACGGTGCATATGTCATCATCCGTGGTGGCGAAGCCTTTGCCGTGAATGTATTTATCCCTCCATACCAAGAAAAAAACACTCCAAAAGACTATGAACCACGCGGTCATCGCAAACTCCTCCTTGGGAAGAAAGAGATCGCAGAGCTCGCTGCGAGGGAAATGGGGAAGGGATTGACAATAGTGCCTATTTCAATATATAATAAAGGTCCTCTTGTGAAGGTTTCTGTTGCCGTGGTTCGTGGAAAGAAGCAGTTCGATAAGCGCGAAACCACAAAGAAGCGTGAGACCGACAGAACGGTTCGACGAGAGTTCAAAGATAGATAGGACTTTGAAATTAAAAAAGCAAAAAGCAAGAAGCAAAATTTTGCTTCTTCCATTTTCCATTTTGCTTTTACATATGGGGATGATCGGCTTTGCCAAGCGATCGTTTTCGTCCGTGCGATGCGAGCACCATTAACTCGTAAATCTGATGGAAATCACAAATGCTAAATCAACCGTTTCTCCGTACTTCGGAGCTAAGGACTTTGCATTCGCACTAGTTTAACTAGAGCGCGTTCACCCAAGGGGATCCTTACCTTGATGTGGATGTCATTACCTGGATGTAGGCATTACGAGACTTCTCACCTCGTAGCCGAAATATCGAGATCGCCTCTAGGTGTTTTGCACACTTTTTCAGCCTAGAGGTTAAACTACAAAGTTTGCTACCATCGTAGAATCGTTCGACAAACATCGTTTGAACCTGGGTTCGATTCCCAGCATCTCCACAAAGTTGACAAATATTGTTATGTATTGTAATTTAATACCAGAAACTCAATAGACCCTTCGCTATTGAATGGTCGGTTTCCTCATACGGATGGGCTGTACGCACATTCGTGGAACCTCTGATACGGAGAAAACTTATGAGACTGAGAGTTAATGTTAGTAAGTCGGTTGGCGTTGCGCTTCGGGGCGCACAATTGATGTTTAAAAAAATGACACCCGATTGTGAAGAATTGTGTATTGTGGATTTTCGAGCCACTGAGCTTTCTGCTGTGGAGCGCGAACGTACATTTCAAATGGATTGTGTTCTTTGCGCTCATTACTCGAATGGAACAACCAAATTTCTTTACGGGAATGCAGATGTGACAGTTGCATTTTTAGAAGGGGAAGTTTGTTTGGCGACGGGAACGGGTAAACACAGTGCCTATTTTGAGTCATCACGAGTCAAGCAGCATTACTACTGGGCAGTTCCTGGTATGCCAAATCTTTTTGCTGAACCTGTACAAGAGGTTAGCGCAAGTGCCAAAAAGAAAATCCTGGTCGTCAGCGTGAAATACACCGTCGTAGAGGATGGTAGCGAGAAGATTATAGAATTGCTCGCCGATGGTGGGCGATGTGAGTCAGAGCTTGTTAAGTGTCTCGGCTCATGTAAACTTGACTCTCTTCACACACGAATCAAGTCAGGCGACTTCTATGCCGTACTTATTGTTTGGGAATCATTGTTCGATGTTAACCAGTTGCAGGAGTTTGTGCGGTTGGTTCATGCGAAGTTCCCAAAATTACATCTGGTCGTTGTCAGCGGAGTTTCAAGCTACCGCGAACTTCTAAAAAATGCAGGCTGTTCTGCTGAGGTGGACACAGACATTGACCCAGAATTGCACTCCAAACACATCCATCGTGCAATCGGATTGTAGGACCTTCATGAGATTGACCTTTACGGGCTTTCTCACGTAGGTCTTTCTCTTTTATATACCAGTTCTAATCCCATCATGTGCCCCTTTAGTCCCAGATAATCTCCAGTTTAACTGGCTGAAAAAGTACGACGAGTCCCTGTAATCGCCTCCGATGCTTCAAATACCCAAGGATAGAGCTGGTTCAACTTTCACGCAGCATCTCCACCATTGACAAATAGCACTATACGTGCTATCATTAATTTAAATCAAACCCGCGCTCAAAGTAGCGCATTGAAGAACGGAAAACTTATGAAAAAACAGCTGAGTGTACTCCTTGTTGGAGTTCCTGAACATCTTGGTGACCTCTGTCGCGATAGTGGACGTGTTGCGGTGGTCCACGATCTCAATTCTCTGGCTGGTGCCATTGAGTTGGTGAGAGGTGCCAAAGAGCACGGTAAATTCGACCTCATCGTCACTGCCGAACACCTTGCGGATGGCAGCGGCATGGACCTCATCAGGGAGGCAAAAAAAGTCGATCCCGAAGCGTCCATTGTGGGATTGACGACCGATCCTGTTATGCGTGAGTTGATGGAGGAAGGTGGGTGTGCCAGTGTTGGCACCTACGATTTCATCCGGGAACTGGTCGCCAAACAGCTCCGTACCCTGTCGCGTAAAAAGTAGAATCGCAAGACCTTCATGAGATTGACCTTCACGGGCTCTCTCGCGAAGGTCTTTCCCATTTATGTCTACCAAATAAAAAAGCGCAACATGAATCATGCGGCGCTCACGAGCGAGGATCGGAAAAGCTCAGAAGTGCTTGCGGGTCTTTGGGTGGTGCGGGTGGGTCAGGATACGTATCGCCGAGAAAGACAAAGCTGTCTCCTACCTTGATCTCACCGTCTCGAAACACCTCGAGAATGATGCCGCCTCTTTCGAAGAAAGCTTCGCGGAAACCGACTCGTCCATGGGCGTCGCAGACAGTGCAGTACTTTTTCCCTTTGAAGATCACGGGACCCAGGGAGAAGAATTTACCGATAAGTTCTGTCACTTCAAAGTCGCAGTGCAGAATGATATTTCTTCGGGAGTCCTCCCAATTGAAAGAGGTCCCTTCGAAGACTTTTGAGTTGATCAGGGTGGCTTGTCGGTGACCGGGAGTTTTTTGGAAACTACCGGTTCCATTGCAATAGCGGTCTCCACGAAATCCTCGTGCCACTAGCGCATCGACAGAACTCACTTGGACCATAGGTTGTCCTTTGGTAGGACAGATGAACAGGGCAGCAATGCTGCCTTGGGGCGCGCGGCCATTCATTGTGTGCATTTGGGTCTAATATACCCTCCATTTTTATAAACACAAGTGAGGTTGACCAAACCATTTTTAAATGGTAATTTCCTCTAGGACTTATTTGGGGTAGAAGCTCTGAAATGTGGTCCAAAAAACAAAACGCTTAAAATTCAGTTCATTCAAAACGCAGTATGAGAGCAACACAACGCTGTGGTCTGCTTCGCCAATCATTTGGTGCAGGCCTTTCTTCCATTAACGCCTTCGGCGCATTCGCGCGCAGTCGCCAGCTCAAGACGCCCCGCCATCTTGGTCGCGGTTTCTCCAACAAAAAGGGAATGGTTCGTTCGGTCAACGCCTGACCTTTAACGCTGGAGGATTGATGATCGAAACATTGAATGCCTTTCTAAAAAGTGACCCCTATGTCTGGTGTTCGTTCGGGGTTACGCTGCTCACGGGAGTCATTTTCTTGGCATCCCGGATTCGCAAGCGCCATGCTCGGCGTTGTCCTTGTGGATGCGGACCACTCAAGCAAACCCACAAACTACTACCAAACCTCCGCAGTCCGGGGAATGGTCGCAACTGGCTCTCCTACACATTCTCTGAATGTAGAGAGTCGGCTGAAGTTTGGGTTTCCAAAAGAGCCGAAAAGAACTTCTCTTACATTGAGTACGAGTGGCGCAGGAAAGTTCATCCGCAGGAGTTCGTGGATGATGCTGACTTGTTCTGTCGTGCGGACGAGCCCTTGCCCAATCTTCCCAAGTCGGTTATGGTGCAAGGTCGTCCGCCCAAACATGGTCTCGTACTTCTGAACTGATAACCGTCACACTTCACTGGCCACCTCCTTCCCGAGGTCGGCCTTTTTCTTTACACCTATTTACAAGTGCTCGTTTGTCGTTATAATCAGCAACGTCATCCGTCATATATAAGGCGGCCTCAACCAATATCCATTTATGGCTACTTCCACCCCAAATCCACAGAAAAAAACGCCCAAGGGCCCACGAGGATTTTTCCCTCGACAGATGAGTTTTGTAAGTATCATTGCAACAGCGATTCTCATTTTTCTTTTGATCACCGGGATTTATTCTCAATTTTCAACAGAAAAAGTTCCAGCTGCACAAGCTTCGCTTTCTGAGATTGCAGCCGATATCCAGAAGGGAACAGTCACCACTCTCAAACTCGAGGATAACAATGTTGTTGCCGAATATGCCGACCTATCCTTCAAGAAAGCGCAAAAGGAACCAGACTCTTCTCTCACGGAAAGTCTCACTAATCTCGGCGTAACGTCAGCTCAACTCGCGAGCACTACTATTATCGTCCAGCAGCCAAGTGGATTTTGGTATTGGTTCGGACAGCTTGCGCCGTTCCTTGCACCTATCCTTTTCCTGATTTTCTTTATTTGGATTTTCTCACGTCAGGTAAAGGGTGCAGGTATGCAGGCCCTTTCATTTGGCCAGTCCAAGGCACGTATCACTTTACCTAACGATCAGAAACAAAAAGTAACCTTCAAAGATGTTGCAGGTGCAAAAGAAGCCAAGCAGGAACTTCTGGAGATCGTGGATTTCCTCAAGAATCCAAAAAAGTTTATCGAGATTGGTGCCGAGATTCCAAAGGGTGTTCTCCTTATGGGTGCACCAGGAACAGGAAAGACTCTGCTTGCTCGTGCTGTCGCCGGTGAAGCCAATGTAGCCTTCTTTGCTATCTCTGGTTCAGAATTTGTGGAGATGTTCGTGGGTGTTGGTGCTAGTCGTGTGCGCGATCTGTTCAAGATGGCCAAAGAGGCGGCACCGGCAATCGTCTTCGTCGACGAGATCGACGCCGTCGGTCGTGCACGCGGGTCTGGCATGGGTGGAGGTAATGACGAAAGGGAACAGACCTTGAACCAGATCCTGGTAGAGATGGACGGATTCGAACCAAATGAAAAAGTGATCGTCATGGCAGCAACCAATCGTCCCGACGTTCTCGACCCTGCGCTTTTGCGTCCTGGTCGCTTTGATCGACGTGTAGTTATCGATCTTCCAGATCGCGGAGATCGCGAAGCTATCCTTGGCATCCATGCTGCAAAGAAACAGTTGGCCGAAGATGCCAACCTCAAAGTTGTAGCAGAACGTACACCTGGTTTCTCTGGTGCAGATCTTGCATCTCTCATGAACGAAGCGGCCATCCTCGCTGCTCGTGAAGACCGTACCAAGATCGCCCAGTTTGACCTTATCCGTTCTATCGAAAAAGTTATGCTCGGTCCTGAACGTCGCAGTCATATACTTTCTACGAAAGAAAAAGAGATCACTGCGTATCATGAAGCTGGCCATGCCATTGTCGCTTCGGTTTTGCCATACGCAGACCCAGTACACAAAATTTCTATTATTTCTCGAGGCCGCGCAGCAGGGTACACTTTGAAATTGCCGCTCGAAGATCGCAAGCTCCAGTCGCGCAAAGATTTCCTCGATGATATCGCAGTCTCACTCGGTGGCTATGCAGCAGAGCGTATGATCTACGGTGACTTTACTACTGGCGCTTCCAATGATCTCCAGGTTTCCACGGCTCTCGCACGCAGTATGGTCACCCAATACGGTATGTCAGAGAAGATCGGTCCAGTTGCATTCGAGTCTTCAGGTGGACGAACTCTCTTTGGGATGGGAGTAGAAGGTAAAGACTATTCTGAAAAAGTTGCCGCAGAGATCGACGAAGAAGTTACTCGTATCATGACCGAAGCTCGCGGCCATGCCGAAAAAGTGCTGACTGATCATCGTAAAACATTTGAAATAATCACAAAGAGACTCATAGAAAAAGAAACTATCGAACGCGAAGAGTACGAATCCATCTTGGTTGCGCAGGGCATCAAGCTCAAGAAAAAAGAAGAAGAATTTCCTTCAATAAATGTAGATACATTGCACGCATAAAGAGTGATTGATTCACTGTAGAGTCCGTGGTAAGGTCGATCGTGAATCCGGGATGCGTCATCCTGGTAATTTTGAAAGACATGTGTATGAGAAGAAAGAAAAGCTCCAAGGCCAAGTATCGTCGCATCCTGCTCAAAGTGAGTGGGGAAGCGCTGGGGGACGGTAAGGACAACATTCTGGCTTCTATCCTTATTGGGCTTGCGAAGCAGGTCAAAGAGCTCAGGGAGCTCGGAGTAGAAATATGCATCGTTGTTGGTGGGGGAAACATCTTTCGTGGATTGGCTGGTAGCAAGCGCGGTTTCCGCCGCGGGACCGCTGATTACATGGGAATGTTGGCGACTCTAATCAACGCGTTGGCGCTGCAGGACATCTTTGAGAACGAGGGGATACAAACCCGAGTCCAGAGCGCTCTTGGTTTGAACCAAGTGTCCGAACCCTTTATTCAACGTCGGGCTGTTCGTCACCTTGAGAAGGGTCGAGTGGTGATCTTTGCTTGTGGGACTGGCAATCCTTATTTCTCCACTGACACAGCGGCCGCCCTACGGGCCAACGAAATGGAAGCGCAAGTGATCCTTAAGGCCACAAATGTGGATGGGGTTTACAACTCTGATCCGAAGATAAACTTCAAGGCCAAACGGTTTCCAATCATCAGCAGCGAGGAAGCCTTGCGCCGAGGTCTCAAGGTGATGGACTCCAATGCGTTCGCCCTTTGCATGGACAACAAGATGCCCATCATTGTCTTCGATCTTTTCAAGCCCCGTAATCTCCTGCGAGTTGTGATGGGTGAGAAGGTTGGTACGCTGGTGACTTCGAAGTGATCCGGAAATTATCAGAATGGTTTTGCAAGCCTCGTCTTCGGCGGGGTCTTTTTATTTCATCTACTTTGGACTATGATGAGAACGCTCCCGCCCTTAGCTCAGCTGGTTAGAGCACAGAGCTTATACCTCTGGGGTCCTTGGTTCGAGTCCAAGAGGGCGGACAATAATTTGACATCTTTGTATAAATACGCTACAGTAATTTTTGGCGTGCGACAATCTCGTCGCACAAAAACAAAGGATCTTTGATGAATTCAATGTCGAATACGGCCACAGTTCCGGCCGCTCGAACTCATGTTCTGAAAGAGCGAAACATGAGGTGGTATTTCGGAACGCAGCTGGTTTCCTTGACGGGACTAATGTTGCGCTCCTCTCTTCTTTCACTTCTCCTGATTGATCTTCTTGGCCCAGTGAAAGCTGCTCCACTTACGGGAGCAGTATGGGCTCTGAATGTACTTCCTGGAGCATTCTTTGGAGTATTTGCTGGCATTTTTCTGGACAGATTCGATAAGTGCCGCATTCTCAAGATTACGGCAGTTCTTGGACTGATTCAGGCACTTATGCTTGCG
>JAZKAW010000009.1:34253-48830 GCA_040388945.1 Patescibacteria group bacterium | reverse complement strand
ACGGGTGCCGCGCGGAGTCTGAGCCTCCGCGCGGCCGTGCCGTTTGTGGGCGTTGCACCTGCCAGTGATCTCATTACTTATGTTGGAATCATTCTTTTTATTCTCTTCATCGCCTTTCTCCTGCATGCCGAAATCAAAAGATCTCGGAGGCAATCTCGCAAAGACGAATACGGCACAGGAGCCGAACGGGATAATCTAGAAAAACGTATTGCGGAGCGTACGCGCGAACTCATCACAGCCGAAACAGAGCGTCTCAATGAACTCAATCGTACCGCCGAGTTCGGTAAACTTTCCCAAGGGCTTTTTCATGACCTGATGAGTCCGCTTACTTCCTTGTCTCTATATATAGAAAAATTAGATTCCAAAACTCATGAGTCAAAAGAGGGGCAAGAGATTGTAGAAAAAGTGGTGGCAGTATCAAAGCGTATGAATTTATATATGGAAAGCGTTCGTCGCTGCATCGGCAATGCAACAGAGCTTACGAACGAAATCAGTGCTGAGATAGGAGAAGAGTTGGGAATTTTAAGGGACGTGCTCGCATACAAAGCGCGAATGCTAAATGTAACTCTGAATATTCAACCGAGCACAACCATCTATCTTTCCATTCATCCAGTACGATTGCATCAACTTCTCTTGAATCTGACCTCAAATGCCATTGATGCTTGTGTAGAAGCGCGGAAAAATGACCCATCAAAAAGGGAGTGTATAGTTACAGTCACTGCATCAAATGTCGATAATACGATTACCCTAATCATCGAAGATACTGGCTGCGGGATGCCAACAGAACAGGCGGACTCATTATTTAAGAAATCATTTACCACCAAGGAAAAGGGGTTGGGTATTGGGTTGCAGACGGTGAGAGCTATTGTTGAAGATGAGCTCGGTGGATCAATAGAGGTAAAAAGTGAGAGAGGTCATGGTACAACATTTACCGTGAGAATCTCAGTAGAGACGTAGCCTTGAGTGAACTTCTCACAGTTAAGAATATTAAAAAAACCGGCACCTGCTCCGGCTTCAAACATGAACTGCCAATTTACTCTCCAGTAAGAGCCGCGCCTGAAGAAACGCTTTTCCTCGATGAGAGATGGCATTTTCCTCATCGATCGTCATTTCCGCCCACGTCTTGGTATAGCCATTTGGCTGAAAGACCGAACTGTAGGGCATTTTTGGTTGAGGTGCACAGCGTGCTAACTGCAGGATAGTCCCTTGAACCTCACCCGAGAAGGAGTGCTCGACTCCGTCTGGGGAAATAAGTACAGCAATCGTCTCAAATTTTGCAGAGCGATCCATCTTACCTTCCATCTGCCGGAGACAATAATTCATTCGTTCGATATCGGTCAGCTTTCCTCCCCAATAAGCAGCCTCAACCCCTGGTTGACCTTCGAGGGTATTGATGAAAATACCCGTATCTTCGGACATTGTCCAAAATTTTCCATTGGATTTCTCACGTGCAAACGCAGCTTTCAGACGGGCGTTTTTGTGGAGACTACCTCCATTTTCGACCACTTCGCCTTCAATATGAGTTTCATCCAAAGTGATGACCTTAAAGGGAGAACCGGCAAATGTTGCCTGGATCTGTGCGGCCTTACTTTTATTTCGAGTTGCCAGAATAATGTTCATTTAAACTCACTTTATATTGGACAAGAGAGAAAAGCAACAACCTCTACTTCCCCGGCTTTTTCTTGCTATCCATCTGCACATCCCTAGCAGCTTTCCTGTATGCACAATAGTCACAAGCTTTCGCAGGCACAGGTAATGTATCACTCATCAAACAAGACCTGAGTTCCTCAAGGCTCTTTTCAATCCACGAATCGTCACCAGTGTAGGCGATGAGGTCTATATCAAATTCAAGTTTGGCATCAAAAGCAGTGCGATCTGTCTTGCCATTACAATAGACGAAATATCCGGTCGGCGAAACTTTGAATCCGCTCATGCGAAACAGCCACTGATAGATCTCCATCTGTCGCTTGTAGCCAATCTGCCACTCCTTATCCAGGGTTACTTTTTCTTCTTTACTAGTGGATTTGTAATCAACAATGATCACTTCACCTTCGTTATTTATCCAAATATCATCGATAGCGCCTGTAACGAGCAAACTGGTGGGTTTGTGAAAAAAACGAATTCCTTTGAAGTTGCTGCGCCATTCATCGAGACTCTCGTGAGCGTAAGGAATGACGTCTTTTAGTCCATAAGCACCCATGAGTGGGTGTGGCCTCTTTTTGCCGCGGTGTATATCGAACTCTTTTTTGAGGAGCGCATCCACAGCTGAGTTCAGAGCAAATGGATATCCTGGAGGGCGACCAACACCAAGTCTGCAGTCGAGATAAAAGCAGAGAGGGCAATTCAAAAAAAGGTCGATCTTGGATCGGCTAACCCGGAACGGTTCTGTACTCTTGGGGTCAAAGAGATTTTTTGTTCGGCGAGAGTTGTAGTAGTCGGACATAGCTTAAGTATACAATAAAAAATGCCCTCCGGATTTTAGTGGGGGGGGCAGTCATGGGAACTTCTTTTTTAACATCGTTCTGTAATAGCCCAGGTGAATAGGCCAGAGAATGACAGCAATAATGTGGCTGACCACCTCCCCAGACAACCAGAACCAGAAAGGTTGAGCATTGCCTGTGAAGTAATCGCGAGACCTTTTCCATTTGTAACTCTGAATCGTTACATAAATATCGCTAAGTAGCCCCGCGATACACCACGCGAGAGCAATCTGGTACAACATATTCATAGTTGATTTATTCCCAGAGTATGCCAGGAACACAACGGTGTCAATCAATATTACTTAAGTGCCCCTTCTTTCTTTAAAATCTTAATCTTATTTTTGAGTCCTCTGTTGTATCCGCCCATTCCCCCGTCGGTGCGAATAACTCGGTGACATGGAATCTGAGGATCATAATTCTTGCTGAGTGCAGTTCCAACAGCCCGAGCAGCGCCTGGACGACCTATCTTGTAAGCAACTTCTTGGTAGGTCATGACCTTACCCTTTGGGATCTTTCGAACTATTGAGAAAACTTGTTCGGTGAAAGTTAACATGTGCTGAATTGTAATATAAAAAATACGTGTCACCTAGTTGACACGTTTTGGTTTCGCAGTTGATCTGTTTTTTACTGATTAGAGCGGACTAATTATCTGCCCCGCTCACGCACGGGCAGTACCTTCCGTGGTACAGCGGGTCGAGACGAAGGATTGAAGTAATCGTTTCCCTTCCGCCGGAGTGGAGATTTCTTGAGTCCCAAGATGTCAGGGGCGTCAGTGACTTTGACCACTGGGAACACCTCGGCAAAGATTAGCTCAGAAACTTGTAGTTTCTTTGAAGATAAATCGAGTTGCAGGAGAAGCTCATCAACCTCTAGATGAGGCATCTCTTCCGTGCAAGCGAGCACAACAACCCCATGTGAATTTACTGCCTTATACAATTCAGAATGGCGGAAGTCCGCCATGGCCGCAGCGAGTGATGCCTCGCTCAGGCACACTACTGCATATCCATCACGTTCTGTGAGTGAAGGTGGCGTATGGGCGAGTGCCATAGCCAACTTTGTGTACAAAAACTTTTCCATACCATCCCAACTATTACACGGTCTCAAACAAAGTACAAGAAATTACTTTATTTATTTTCAGCTACCGTCACCTTGTTGATCACCACATTTTGAAGCGGCCTATCATCTGAATTTCTAGGAGTATTGGCGATAGCATCGACAACCTCTATACCCTTTATAACCTTACCGAAAATGGTGTAACTGTGAGGAAGAGCATAGTCCTCATGCATGATGAAGAATTGACTACCATTTGTGTTGGGACCTGAGTTAGCCATAGCAACGGTACCACGTGTGTACCCGATCTTGGCTGAAGGAGTATTGGAATCGAGCTCATCGGCGAACTGGTATCCTGGACCACCCCTTCCTGTACCCGTAGGATCACCTCCCTGGATCATGAATCCTGGAATGACGCGATGGAATATAACACCATTGTAAAATCCTTTATTGGCCAGTGTGACAAAATTCATCGATGCCTTTGGCGCATCGGCATCATAAGTCTCAAAAACGATAGTACCTTTGTTAGTTTCAAGTGTAATAGTGTGCATAAGATTTTTATTATTAACTGAAGTAGTAGGCGATGGTGGAGTTAGGGCAGGTGAAGTGCTTGCAGACGGAGTAACAAGATTCTCGGTTGATGTCGAGTACGCATTCGACTGCGTATCGTTCGTGGCGTTGTCAGTAGTAGTATCCTGACGGGTCATGGCCCACTGCACAATAGCGAGAATTATAACTATGACAATAATAATACCGAGCCATGGAATCTTACGCGGGGACGGAGAACCATTTTCTGCTGATTTATCCATAATGTGATTGCTGAATAATTTTGTAACTTAGAGATTATATATCTCTTTTGCTTTTGCAACCACTGCTTTTTTGGCTTCCGAGATGGGCATCTGCATATTTACTCCGGCAGCAGCTTTGTGACCACCTCCACCCAGGGCTACTGCAAGTTTGGACACATCATATACATTTCCATCTGCAGAACGAAAGCTTACCTTGGTCACTCCTGGTTCCTTTTCTGCCATTGCCCCGACAACATTCCAGGCACCCACTCGCCTCATGATAGTAGAGATCATGCTGCCGTTTATATCTTCATCTGTAATACCTTTTTCGTTAAGAACTACACTCGAAACTACTGAAAGTGCAAGTTTTCCATTCAAAAATGTTTCTATAGAATTCAATGCCAGACCTTGAAAAGCAAGCTCACCTGGAGTAGAACTATTTTCCATCGCAGCAATCAGGCGAGAAAATTCAGGAACGTGCTTAACAAGTTCTGAGGCTGCTGAAAATGTGGCCGGGCTTGTTCCAACATACTTGAAACCACCTGTATCCGTATACATGCCCATGAAAAGATTGGAGGCAATCTCCTTGGTTAGACTAATGTTCCACTTTTTGAAAAGATCAAAAAGAATCTGTGCAGTAGCCGGATACGAAGAATCTACCAGATTGATAGAACCGTATTTGGTATTGGTGCGATGATGGTCAATGACAATAACTTTCAATGAGTCGGGAAATACAGCAGTACCTACTCGAGAAATCATCTCTATCGAACCACTATCTTGTGCAATAAAGAGATCAAAATCTTTTAAGTCTACTTCAAAAAAATTCTTCTGAACAATCTCTGTTGCTCCTGGAAAATGCATAAAGGCCTTTGGGATTTCAGAATCTCCACGTATGGCAGTTACTTTCTTACCCAACTGCTCCAAAGCAAACTTCATAGCAAGTGCTGATCCAACACTATCTGGATCCGGAGATGGATGAAGGTGAAGAAGGATATGTTTAGCTTTTTTGATCTCCACAAGAATAACAGGTGCCAACTTTTTGACTTCATCAGAAGCTTCAGATGCTGTCGCGGTAGTCTTGGCAAATGCTGAACCGTTCAAATTACCCCATCTCCACCCCACGGGCTCGCCCGTCACATAACAAAGTGCAAGCAAGAGTGAGGTCAGACCAATAAAAGGCAGTGAGAAATTGATCAAGGTATCACTATTGGAATGCGAATGTGAATCGACGGCAATAAAGAGCGGGACAACCATGGCGAGATACAACAGTAAGACTAACCATCCCTGCCAACTTGCAGGATACCAACCAAGACCATATTTCTTTGCCTTAAACCAGGGATATTTGGTCATAATAGAATATTACGGAAAAATACTTATTTGAATCGTACTGGAATCGTAAGAGATGCGTCATTTGCTGGCAAACCTGAAGGATTGTCTTTCTTCAATATGAGATAGCCGCGACTGCCGGAGATCTGTTGCGTATAGGTGATGGTTGTCTCAAATGGAATAAACTTGTCAGTCATCCAGTTACCCACCGCCTGCGCGTGAGTGCTCGCAATAATTTTCCCATCCTTGTCGGTGAGAACTACAGGGAAACTAGCTTCGAAAAACCAAGGGCCACGAGCCTCTCCAACAACACGGAAAGGAGCTGAGACGACCTGATCTTTGACTGGCATTGTCACATGGATGAGATTAGCGATAGTATCTGTAGAAGGAGTTTGCGTACTTGCTGAAGTTGTCGGCTTTGGCGATACAGAAGTGCCCGGTTTAGGTGAGACTGAAGCAGATGTTGATGGTGACTGATCTGGAAGATCGACAGAAGGAGCGTTGGCTGACTGACGACCTATGTAAAAAGCAATGATTATAAGGATAATAACGCCAATAATAGTAACAAGAAGCTTTTTAGGTGTATTCATAGATCCAGTATAGCATTTGAACATCTTTATGCTATATTTATCGAACACACAATTCCATGTCCAGAACCTATATCAAAGACCTCAAAAATCACGTCGGAAGTGAAGTTTCTATCAATGGTTGGGTAGATATCCGACGTGACCACGGCAAACTTATTTTTATTGATTTTCGTGATATGACTGGCAAGGTTCAGTCAGTGGCTTTGCCAAACAACAAAGAGGCTCATGAAGTAGCTGGCAAACTTCGTCCAGAATGGGTAGTCAAAGCAACCGGTATTATAAATAAACGTCCAGAGAGAATGGTCGCCAAGAACAAAGAAACTGGAGAGATTGAACCAAATGGTGACATAGAGATCGAACTCAAAGCTATCGAGGTCCTGAACGAAGCTCAAACTCCCCCATTTGATGTAAGTAACGACGGTCACGACATCGGTGAAGATGTTCGCCTCAAATATCGTTACCTCGACCTGCGTCGCCCACGCATGCAAAAGAATATCCGCAATCGCGACAAGATCATCACATTCTTCCGTGAGTACATGCACAAACATGATTTCGTGGAGATCGAAACTCCTATTCTTATGAAAGGAACCCCGGAAGGCTCACGCGAGTATGTAGTGCCTTCACGACTAGAGAATGGCAAATTTTACGTACTTCCCCAGTCACCTCAACAGTTCAAGCAGCTTTCCATGGTTGCTGGTTTTGAAAAATACTTCCAGATCGCTCGCTGTTTCCGAGACGAAGACACCCGTGGCGACCGTCAGCCCGAGTTTACCCAGCTTGACTTTGAGATGTCATTTATTACACAAGAAGAAGTTCTCCAATACACCGAAGCGATGTTTATTGAGCTAGTAAAGACTCTATACCCAAACAAGAAGATCACTTCTACTCCTTTCCCTCGCATCACATACAAGGAATCACTCGAGAAATATGGTTCAGACAAGCCAGACATGCGCGCCAACAAAGAAGATCCAAACGAGCTCGCTTTTGCTTGGGTAGTCGATTTTCCTATGTTTGAAAAAGATGAGGAGGGCAAAGTTCAAGCAGTGCACCACCCATTCTGCTCGATCAAAGATGAGGATGTTGAGAAGTTCATGTCGGGATCCGACCTTCACACTGTTCGTGCCAATGCTTACGATTTGGTACTCAATGGTTACGAGCTCAGCTCGGGTTCTATCCGTATTCACAAAGCAGAGATGCAGCAAAAAGTTTTTGAGGCACTCGGTATTTCTCCTGAAGATCAGCAAGCAAAGTTCGGTCACATGCTTGAAGCTTTCAAATATGGCACTCCTCCTCATGGCGGATTTGCTCCAGGCATAGACCGCATCGTCATGATTCTCGAAAATGAACCCAATATCCGTGAAGTGATCGCATTTGCCAAAACTGGTGAAGGTAAGGACCTGATGATGGGTGCACCCAGCGATGTCGCCGACAGACAACTGAGAGAGCTCGGGATCGAACTCAAAAAGAAGAAATAAAAAAAGCCGCTATCTTTCCAATAGCGCGCTTTCACTTTGGCAACTACAGTCTTGTGGCCGACAGTACTCTCTCGTCTTTTGGTTTCGAATTTGTCGGACAAACTCCGCTACACGCTCGACACCGCTCTGCTCACGCCACCTTAGAGCAAAGTCGTCGCAAAAGTCCTCAATCGAACCGCAACGAAGTTGTCGCCGGGACAAATGCCGCATAGCAGGATAGTCGTGATGAACTCGCCTGAAGAATGAGTCAGCCAGATACCGACCCAACCACCAGGTGATGTCCAAGTCGGATCCAAAGTCCCACAAACGCATCTGCAGCCGACCGTCGTGGCCTGGAAACAACCCTTCTCGGTATCCAGATGGCACCAACTTAACGTGAGTGATTTCTCTGAGTTCAATCTGAAAGCCTATCTCGCCAGTATGCCAGTCACGTATCCAGGGGTAAGCATTCTTGCGAACCTCGGAAAGTACTTGGGAAACAGTTTTCCTCAACATAGCTAAATGTACGCTACCACACCATTTTCTCTCCTTCAACTCCCCACAGTCGAATTGAGAGTTCCTGATATAATATAAAGTAATGACCCGACGGAATACGTTAACACATAACCTTCTCATTATCCTAGTCATTGCAGCTGGTTTCTACTTTCACAAAGAAATACAGAAAGCTGGCATTATCATCGGCGAACGCACTGGCATTATCGCCCCTTGTTCATGGCCTATTACCTACAGGATCGGCACTGTCGACAAGCGTTTTGGACTGAGTCCCGAACAGTTGCTCTCAACCATCAAAACGGCAGAAGCTATGTGGGAAGATTCCGCCGGGAAAAATTTGTTTGAATATTCCCCCGATGGTGAGATGCCGATCTCACTCATTTATGATTACCGCCAAGGGACGACTGATACTTTGAGCACCATCAATTCAGGACTCATCGATGAAAAGCAAAATCTTGAGAAACTTCGGGCTCGTCATGCCGAACTTCTCGCAGAGTATACCGCCGCCAAGAGTGCCCTCAACAAAAAGACCGATGCCTATACTGTTCGTAGGCAAGCCTATGAAACTACAGTAGCCTCCTACAAAAATAGCGATCATGTATCACGGGCAGAAGCGCAGCAACTCGAAGAAGAGCGTCTGGCACTCAATGCAGAAATTGCGGATATCAATCAGGATACGGCCGAACTAAAAAAGTTAGTCACTACCCTCAATAACGCCGCAGACGAACTCAACCAAGCAGTCAAAGCCTACAATGCGCAGGTAGGCACATACAATAAGGTCGGTACCTCAATAGGAAAAGAGTTTGATGAGGGAGAATATACACAAGATGAAAACGGTGCGCGTATTACGATCTATCAGTTTGAAAACCAGAGTAAACTAGCACGCGTCCTTACTCACGAGCTCGGGCACGCACGAGGCCTTGGACACGTGGATAACCCAAAGGCCATTATGTATAGACTCAACATCGGAACCAATGAGACTTTGGCAGCGGAGGATATTGCCGAGCTCAAGGCTGTCTGCAAATAATCTCATTAAGCCATATACTGATATAATAAATCTCATGAAGCGCGGATTCACCCTCATTGAACTTTTGGTCGTTATTTCGATAATAGGAATGTTATCGTCGGTTATTATGGCCTCTCTCGTAAGTGCCCGCGAAAAAGCCCGCATTGCAGGTCTTCAGCAATTCGATGAAAGTATCAAACGTGGCCGAGGAGACCAGCTGGTTGCCGAGTTTGAATTTGATTCCAGCGACACAACCAATACGTTTGGTACCGCAATGACGAGTGCAGTGGCCGGAACTCTTTCATATGTTTCTGATACGCCAACTACCGGCGGGAAATCCCTTTCACTTGATGGTTCATCATATTTTGATGTGCCATTAGATATATCCAAGACAACTTTCACCTTAACTTTTTGGTTTAAAACTCCGATAACAAGCGGCGGTAGCGGCGGAGGCGGCGTATTTATGGCATGTGATTTAAGCTGTGGAAGTAATGACAGACATGTATGGATGGACTCAACGAACGTAAGGGCAATGATCTATAATAGTTCAGCTCAAAATGTCATAGCAAGCGCCATGAATTTATTGGATAATAAATGGCACCATCTAGCATATACATACAACTCTACCGCTGCACGCCACAAAATTTACATAGACGGAAAAGTCGTAGCATCGGCCGCTCCTGGGTCGTCGAGTTTTACACAGCAAAATATCCGTATAGGCAGCGCCCAGAATGGGGGAAATTTTAGAGGCTTGATAGACAGAGTTAGAATCTACAATAGTTCAATCGACTAATTTGGGGCAGATTAATTCTTTTTTTCTCCTGTCTCTCCTTTCTCTGGCAAGAGATCGAGACATACAGAGTTGAGACAATACCTCTTCCCTGTTGCGGTCGGACCATCATCGAATACATGCCCCAGGTGTGAGCCGCAGGTTGCGCAAATAACTTCTGTGCGGTGCATGCCGTGCGCGTCATCACTTTGTAGTTTCACCGCTCCAGGAAGTGCTTGGTCAAAACTTGGCCAACCTGTACCAGAGTCAAACTTTGCATCTGAAGAGAAAAGTGGAGTGTTACAAACGACACAAGCGTACATACCGTCTTTGTTTTCATGAACATATTTGCCGCTAAAAGGTGCTTCGGTTCCCTTTTCGCGCAAAACGCGATATTGCTCGGGGGTCAATTTATTTTTGAGTTCTTCTTCATTCATATATATTGATGACGGATTACTTCTTTAATAATTTCTCAAACTGTTTTTGCAACTTCTCAATTTTTGGGGCAATGACCAGTTGGCAATAGGGCTGATCAGAATGATTTTTGTAATAGTCACGGTGATAATATTCAGCATCATAAAATTCTCCAAGAGGTTTTATCTCTGTCACAATAGGTTTGTCATACGCATTCGCCTCATCTAGTTCTTTCAAGAGGTCTTCTGCTTTCTTTTTTTGATCTTCATCGGCGTAAAAAATGGCAGAACGATACTGGGTACCCACATCGTTACCCTGTCTGTTCAATGTAGTTGGATCGTGAGTATTGAAAAATACTACGAGCAAATCATCGTATGTAATCTGAGATGGATCATATTCAATCTTGATCGCTTCGGCATGACCAGTATTACCGTCAGACACCTGTTCATAGGTGGGATTTTTGACTTTACCTCCTGTATATCCGGACATTACTGATATCACACCTTTCAGTGAAGAAAAAACCGCCTCAGTACACCAGAAACAACCATTGGCGAATACAGCGATCTTATTTGTACCTGAAACCTGAGGTGTGGATGTATCCATGATTTATTCATTGTATACTTACATCACCATGAACGCAAAACACCTTATCTGGCTTGGCGCTATCGTCGGAGGATACGTAGGCGGCTTTATCCCCGTGCTTTGGGGCGCAGGTGGTCTCACATTTTCAAGCATCATCGGTAACACTATTGGTGGACTCGTAGGTATCTGGGCCGGATTCAAACTGAGCCAGATGGTTTCCTAAAATAATTAACTAATTAGCAAGACAGTCTTTTTTGAACCAAGATGTCTGATTGGAGACCATGTTACAAACAGCATTTGCATCAGGAGAGCCATTTTCGTTCAATCCCCAACCAGCCTTAACTATTGATGAATAACAATAATCTGCCTCAACGCCACTATACGTCTTACAGAAGGTGATCTTTTCGGAAACAGGGGTCGCAAAAGGTCCAATAATGCTTCCTATATGGAGTGGAAAGGGGTCTACCATATTGCCCACACAGATCCACCTATCACGTGCCGTCCCTTTGTCTTTGCAAGCACTAATGTTCTGGCTCACCTTTTTTGGTGTCACACAATATCCTTTACTTGCTGCCGATGGAGAAGTTGTTGTCCCATTAAAAAATGTACTGTCAGTACAGTATCCAATAGATGGGTTAGACTTGAGCGGAGCGGAAAAAGCAAAGGTCTTTTGCGAAGCATAGCAGTATGCCTCGCCCGCCACTTCCTTGACTGAATCAACGGCCTTTTTCAATCCATACATACCTGTGTCAGAACAAATTCCGCTATTTATTGCCAATGGACCAGGGGCATAAGAATCATGATTACTAAAATAGGTATTTCCATTTATACTTGAACTCATTATCATGGCCTGAATCTGATCATCGATATTTTTTGTCTCCAATAAAGACCTTTCTGATGCACTCAATGTCTTGTACTTATATTCACATTGCTTCTCAAGTAATTTCTGCATAGCATCTCCGGAAGCTCGAGATAGAGTGGTCTCTGGTGAAGATCCTGCGTACTGCTGAAACTTAATACGGGTATATTTATTTAATGTTGATGTTACAAAATTACTAAAACTCTGGAGCGAACCAAGATCCCTAGTTGGTATTTTCACTGAAATCATTGATGAAGCCTGGGCAATTATCCTGTTTTTATACTCTGCCAAGGCACTCGCTGTCTTTATACTTTCACCAAAGGCTGCCAAAGCGTGGTCTAAGAAGTCCTGTTCAGTTGAGACCTCGACTTCTGCTCGTGGGTAAGTAGCCTTGAAGTCCGCAGCAAATTTTCTCACCTCCTGAACATCAGAACCGTGGGCAAAAACAATATCAAAATTCGTCGGGATATTCTTTGCATAATTCATGCAGGTGTCATAATCCTTAACATCATTGAAGTTCATAGCTGCAGAAGACTTGGGAACTATCTTTTCTGCAGGCTTTGGGGAAGTTGTCGTGTTTAATTGGGTATCCTGTTGTGCGTTATTCTTAGATAAAATATTTTTTGGGATCAGATTATTATCCCATGCAACATATCCAGCTATTGCAACCCCAACGATAATTGCAATAACAATAGTAATAAAGCCTCTTTGTGAGTTTTTCATATGTCCAATACTATACAACATATTTAGAATAAATAGAAATTGCCCCAACATTGAGTTGGGGCAATTTCTATTTACGAGAACCCGACTAGCGTCTTGCTTTCTTGCCGCGCTTTGATGAACGTGGAGCAGGACGTGCACGCTTTGCAGCTGTGCGCTTCTTTGTCTTTCGTGACCTCGAAGCCTTTTTTTGAACTGAAGCTCTTTTTGCCATGTGAGTGTGAGCGAAAATAAATTAATGGTGCAATTGCTCGACCTCTGTAATTATACGTACTGCTGTGTAGATAGCGAGGATATTTTTTCAAAACTGTGTATAACTATTTCTAATTTTTGTAGATCACGAAAAAAGAAAAGTCTTTCTTCGACCTGCGGAACTCGCTTCGTGAAATTGTAAGTCGCTCCCGGATGTCCCCCAGACATCCTCCCACTCCTAACAATTTCATCTCGCTCAGACAGTCCTCGGCCTTGAAAATCTTTTATTTTTTCGTGATCCTTACCCAAAAGTAAATGTGTAAATCTCGACACCAGGTTTTGAAAAAATAATATCGATGCGATGGACTTCACCCTGAGACGATGAATAGAGATTATAGAGACGTGATGCATCAATAATCAGTTTTCCATCTTTTACATCTGCACCACTTTTGTCAGTTGCGATTGTTTTACCGTCGAGAAGAACTGTAGCGGTTACTGGTAGGCCGTCAGAAGTCTTTGCCACCAAGTACATTCTGGAAGCGCCGAAGACAAAGGATACCTTTGACCCTGCAGATGTTGTTTCTGAGTATTCTTTCTCAATCTGCCAATCTCCTCCCAAATAATATTGATTTGGAGTGAGTTCTTCAGGAACAGTGAAAGTGCCTTTTCCTATAGTGAATGAGCGCCCATTACCAAATGTTTCATTACGGTATGCACCAAAATACGTTTCTGGGCTGCGTGTCTGCACTACATAGTCGGGCATTGGTGTGCCTGCGGTTACAGATCCTCCCTCATTCAAGACTTTTTTACGATCCTTCAAAGCCTCAACGATTTTCGCTTCAGTCTCGGCATAGTAGCCTTCCCCTACATGATCGTAGACGACGTTACCATGGATATCGATGAGGTACTTGTGTGGCCATGAATTATTTTTGTATGCATTCCATGTTGAGTAGTCATTGTCGAGTACAATCGGAAACTTCAATCCAAACTGGGCAATACCCTTTTCGACATTCTCCTTGATCTTTTCGAAGGCGAACTCGGGTGTGTGAATTGCAACAACCTCCAAACCCTGATCTTTGTATTTTGTGTACCAATCATTCATATACGGAAATGTACGCTGACAGTTGATACAGGTGTAATCAATAAAGTCGACAAGAATAACTTTTTTACCTATAAAGTCTGCAAGTTTAAATGATTCACTATTTATAAATCCTGCAGGATTGACGATCTCGGTATATTTTTTCTCTGAGCCAAGTGAGAATCCCCCAGAACTCGGTGATTCATCGGATGACCTGGACGCCGACTGTAGAGTTGCTCGGACGGACTCTTCCAGTTTTGTGACATCAAAGAATCCGGCGTTGAGGATAGCGGTTTCCAACTTCTTGTCCAAGCCTGCGCCAATAAGGATAGCAAGGATAATAAAAAGAACGCCCAAGACTTTTTTGAACCAGCCATATGGATTGGCTGCCCACTCGAGTCTATGTACCAACTTTTGTCCGATCCACGATATAAGTAGAAGGACGAGAGCGAGACCGACAACGTACGCAGCAAGATCTACAAGTCCTACAGCAAAACTTTGAGGCAAGACAGTTGCCAAAATTACAAAAAAGGTTGGGCTACAGGTTGTAAAGACCGGACCAAGTGCTGCACCTATGACGACGTCGGTCCAAAATGAACTACGATTGTTATACCCTTTTGCCAACCATGCATCAGGTTTGGCATGACCAGGAATTTTGAGGACCAATCGTGCCCAAGCCTCTGGAAACAAAAGGGTCAGACCAAACAAGAAAAGAATGGCTGCGGAAACGTATGTCCAAAATGTCGGCGACACATCGAT
>JAZKAW010000009.1:26576-34243 GCA_040388945.1 Patescibacteria group bacterium | reverse complement strand
TTGAGGAGAAGTGTAAATAAAAAGACCGAAATCGAAAGTGCAATTACGATGACGAGTGGTCGACGACGGTTGGCAACATCGACTGTGGAACTTCCGAGAATAACCGGGAGGAGCGGAAGAATGCATGGAGCAAGAACTGTGAGCGCACCGGCGATGAAAGAAACAATAAGAAGAGTCATGCCCTAAGTCTAAAGTTAAAAGTCCATAAAGTCCACACGGTACTAGACTCGTTCTCACTCTTTGTAATAAATAGTGAGGTGCGGTGTAGTATAATGGAGTACTAACATGAAAAAAACAAAATTCTCACGCCTGGGAGCCTGGCTTAAGGCCCACAAAATAGTTACAACAATCATTATTATAGCGATCATTGGCGGGGGGTATGGTATCTACAGATCTGCCACAAAGGTTGCAGCAGCAACACAGTACACACTTTCGCCTGTCACCCGAGGAACACTTACTCAGACGGTGACAGGGAGCGGCCAGATCGCAGCCCAAAACCAACTTGATATCAAAAGTGAAGTCTCCGGAACCATCCTCTCCATTCCTGTTCAGGTCGGTCAGGTGGTCACAGCTGGCACCATCATTGCAACCATCGATCCCCATGATGCACTCGTCGATCTTCAAAATGCCCGAATTTCTTTTGCAAAACTGACCGAGCCAGCAAAGGAACGTGATATAAGTGCAGCCTCAAGTACTATCGCAAAGTCCTACACCGATGCATACAACACTATCTCCAGCGCCTTTCTCGATTTCTCTCCAGCACTCGACGGATTAAAGGATATCCTCAATGGATCCACCGGATACTTGAGTAGTCAGCGTTCCACATTTCTTAGCCAAACAGCTCAAAACCTTCGGTCATCAGCAGAATTAAGCTATGACAATGCTTCTGCAGAATACACAGCCCTTCTGGTTGATTACAAGAATCTTTCTCGTCAGAGTCCGCGGTCACAGATAGAAAATATTCTGCAACGTACACAAGATCTTTCACGCAAAATCTCCGAAGCCCTCAAGAACACCCAGGCAACTATAGTGTTCGTAACTTCTTCCCAGCCAGAATATTACCCTTCCAATGCCACATCAGCCGCCGCAAATGTCAGCAATTGGTCAACCACTGTCAATTCAAATGTTGCCAATCTCATCAGTGCGGAAAACAATATTCAAAACAGTATTGATTCTCTAGAAAAACTGACAGAAGGTGCCGACAGTCTCGACATCGAATCACAGCACCTATCCCTGCAAGAGAAAGAGCGTACCTACCAGAAATATTTTGTTCGAGCTCCTTTCGATGGAGTCGTCGGTCGCATTCCGGTAAATATTCATGACACAGCTAGTAACGGTACCGTCATGGCAACGCTCGCAAGTACCAACAAGATCACTACTATACCCTTAAATGAAGTCGACGCCGTCAAAGTTGCTTCAGGTCAGAAGGTCTCTCTTACCTTTGATGCCATCAGCGGTCTCACCGTACCTGGCAACGTGATCTCAATTGATCAGGTGGGAGTTTCGAGTCAGGGCGTGGTGACATATAACGTCAAGATTTCTCTCAATCAAGATGACACTCGAATCAAGCCAGGAATGAGTACCGATGCCACGATCACCACAGAAGAAAAAGCTGATACATTGCTCGTCCCTTCGAGTGCCGTAAAAACCCAAGGGCAACAAAAATATGTAGAAGTTTTCGGAGCAAGTGCCCTCTCCAATCGTTTTCGTCGCAACCAACAGGCTACAACTACAATGGCCACAAGTACTGATGGCAGTATTCAGGCTACGAGTACTCCTCGATTTGGCCAAGGAGGCCTGAACAGAGGCACATTTAGCGGCACAGGCATAGCGATGACTATTGGCACCTCTACTCTTCCCACTCGAGTATTTGTGACTGTTGGGGATTCAAATGATACCTCAACGGAGATCCTCAGCGGTCTTACGCCAGGGCAACTAGTAGTTACAAGAACGGTTGCTGCAAATGGCACGACTGCCACCCAATCTTCAGCTCCATCTATCTTTAGCAGCTTTGGTGGCGGAGCCCGCGGCGCAACAGGTGGCAATGCAGTCCGCATACAACGATGATTGAAATCAAGAACGTAAAGAAGACATACCACGTCGGTGACAATGACACTCACGCCTTGCGAGGTGTAAGCTTTACCATTGAAGACGGTGAATTTGTGGCCATCATGGGCCCTTCCGGTTCTGGTAAGTCCACTCTCATGCACATCCTTGGCGCGCTCGATACCCCAACCTCAGGCAGTTACAAACTAGACCGTCATGATGTTTCCAAATTTACAGACGACGAACTTGCGCATATCCGCCGCGACCGTATAGGTTTCGTCTTCCAATCATTCAATCTTCTTCCTCGTGCCACAGTCTTACGCAATGTCACCCTTCCTCTTGTATACGGCAATGTCCCCTCTCATGAGCGTGATACCCGTGCCCGTGCAGCACTAAAGAGCGCAGGACTAGACGAAGATCGCTTCAACCACAAGTCCAATCAACTTTCTGGCGGACAGATCCAACGCGTCGCCATCGCTCGTGCACTAGTAAATAACCCCGCCCTGATCCTAGCCGATGAGCCGACAGGAAACCTGGATACTCACACTGGCAATATTGTTCTTGGTACATTTCAACAATTAAATAAGGAGCTCAAAAGAACCATTGTCCTTATTACTCACGAACGTGATGTCGCTGAACATGCAGATCGGATCATCCACATCCGAGACGGCGAGATCGTCGAGGATAGTAGGAATCACAAAAAACGCACAGTCCATAAAGTCGAAAATCTTTAAAGTCAAAAAAGTATGACCACCCACGATATTCTTCACGAAACATTTTCTGCATTAACCGCAAACAAAGTGCGCACGTCTTTGACCATGCTCGGCATCATCATCGGCATCGGTTCAGTTATTGCCATGGTCTCTATCGGTCAGGGCGCACAGGCATCTATCCAATCTAGCATCCAAGGACTCGGATCCAACCTTCTGACTATTTTCCCCGGAGCTCTGCAACCAGGTCGCGGCATAGTTTCTTCTGGTCGTGGCGCTGCGCAGAGCCTCAAGAACGAAGACGTGGAAGTACTAAAAACAATCCCCGGTATCAGCCTTCTCGCCCCCGAACTTGATCGACGTTTTCAGATTGTTTCTTCGGTGGGTAACAACACCAATTCTACTGTTATAGGAACTGTTCCTGACTATGCAGCCGTGCGCAACCTCACTCTCTCTGGTGGAGCTTTCTTTACCGACAGTCAGTCGAGCAGTTTGGCCAAAGTTGCCGTTTTGGGTTCAACAGCTGCAAAAGATCTATTTGGTGAAAATGACCCAATGGGTGGTACTATCAAAATAAATGGTGTCATTTTTAGGGTTATCGGACTCCTCCAGTCCAAGGGTGGATCCGGTTTTGCCAATCAGGACGATACGATATTTGTACCCCTTCAGACTATGCAGAAGATTCTCACTGGAGTGGACTATCTCTCAACCATCGCCGTCAGCGTTACCAACAAAGACGACATGCCCACTGTTCAGGCTCAAGCTACAGAACTTCTTATTACCAAACATCGTGTAGATACCGCCGACTTTTCTATCATTTCCCAAGCAGACATTCTCGGAACTCTCAATCAGGTCACTGATGCCTTTACTCTATTCCTTGCGGCCATTGCCAGTATCTCACTTGTGGTTGGTGGTATAGGTATCATGAATATGATGCTAACAACTGTGACAGAACGCACCCGTGAGATCGGGCTACGAAAGGCTATTGGTGCTACTCGCCGCGATATTAATGTCCAATTTCTAACAGAAGCTGTTGCACTCACTCTCATCGGTGGTGCCATCGGTGTCGCTTTGGGCTGGGGGGTTGCTGCTGGAGTATCATGGCTCGGCCTTCTCCAGACACAAGTTTCACTTACTTCTGTTCTACTCGCCTTTGGTGTTTCGGCCGTTATTGGTATTGTCTTTGGTTATTATCCCGCACGCAGAGCATCGAGACTCAATCCTATCGAGGCGCTCAGGTACGAATAGTGTAAAGAGCTTCCTTAATTCTAATTCTGTGCCCTAATTCATTTTCCGTGAAATATTTTTGCCGTCTGACCGTCTCCTCAAGTACTGAACTACCATGACGACTCTTCATATACATTCAAAAAATTATGAGAAATTTGGAGATGAAGAGCTCATCCGCGGTACTGCTCGTGGCAACGACATCTTGTACGCGGAACTGATGCGCCGCTACATGCGATCTATTTTTCACTTTGCAGCTCAACATGTCGGAATTGCTCGTGCCCAACATATCACAGAAGAAACATTCTATACGTTTTGGAAAGGAGCCAACGTCTTTACCAAGGAATACAAACTTCGCAGAGAACTCTTTGATACAGCACGTGAGCTCATCCGTCTCCATCTGCAAAATTCTATTCCAACACTTCCCTTGCGAGTAATGCATCTTACGAAATATCAGATCACTTCAAAGAAAAGTTTTCTTGTACCACACATTTCTCTTATAGAATTATCCGACCGAGTACGAAAGCAGATTGAAGCTGGTAAGTCCTGGTATCGCGAACTTGAACCAAAGATACGACCGAGCCTGGTCTCGTTATTTAGATTTTTCCCTTCATCTGTTTCTGGCCGCTCGAAATTGGTACCTGTTGATCGTTTCTAATCCACTATTACCATGACTCAACCCAAAACACTTACAGCTTCAGAGTGGCGCTCAATAACCGAGAATATCTACCTTTCTGTTGGTCAGCGCATAAAAGAAACCAGGAAGATCCACATTGGTATGCGATTTGGGCTCTATACACTCCTAGTGATTGGTATGTTTCTAGTGTATTGGATTGCAATGATTACGACGTAAGATTCCTACTTAAACAACTTTGAAAACTCAGTGAACGGCATGTCGTAGTTAAACCCGGCCACTTTTTCTTGGAGCCTTCCATGTTTCTCTTTGTCATATTTTGGGGTATCTGAAAGTTGGATGAAGCATACTGCAGAATATCTGCCATTTTCAGCTGTTTTAGTATTGGCGATGACCCGATGACAAAGTGCCTTTAATTCACCGTTTGATCGATACTGTAACTGCATGGCTGGAATGATAACTGTTTCCCCTTCTGAAACTGGCATATCAATCCATTTTTTATCGTAACTAAGACACTGGAGTCCTGGATCACTTTCGAATAAATGTAGAGTAAATCCGCTTTGATCTGTGTGAGCAGAGGCGGTCTCATCTTCTAGCTTACGATCGCCAAAATAGTGAATAAACCGAACAAAGAATGCGTTCTCACTTTTCCTGACTTCATCTGCAAATCCCTTGAGCGCAAAGTTTTTTTCAACCTTTTCGGCAAATTCAAAAATGTACGGTTTCATAGTTTCTATAAGCTCCGTAGCTTGAGTGATGAATTCAAGCGCAGGTCCATTACCAATCTGCTTTGCATGCTTTGTAAGCCACTCTGTACCCGCAGTTGTGATATCAAAATTCTCTTTGCGGTCCCCTTTGGGACCCTTACCTTCCTTGAGCTCGTAACCAACACCGGCAGTATTGTTGCTATAGGGGAGATCAGTCTTGGCCTTTATGGGTAATGAACAAAAGTTTTTCCAAGATGTAACTGTAGAATTAACTGCGTTTCTAAGATCATTTGGGTATGGCAAATTAACAAAACCTTGATTCTTTAATGAAGAAAGATTTGATTTCATAGGAAATAATTACTGATTAATACAATCAGTTTATCCGTGTCACAAAACAAAAAAAGAGAGGGTGTCCTCGGTAAATCGAAGTTTATAGTAGGCAAATATTACCCGTTTTGAATATCTTCCTTGTATAGAAAAGGTAATGACAAAATTTTTCCGTTCTTGATAGCCTTCAAAATAGTGACGATACTTTTTATAGAATCAAAATCACTGGACTCATTTTTTATAGCCTCGTCGATGGGTACCCACATATTGTGACCATATTCTGTATCGGCTAATTCTCCGGTATATGTATCCGCGTATGCAATCGGGAATAATATATCTGAAAATAATTCATTATTTACATACATCGTCCGGCGCTGTATACCCAATAATTTAAAGGTTGCTTCCAGACCTGTTTCAATCTTGAGTTTTCTGGTTGCGGCAGACTCCGTAGACTCACCTTTCCTAACCACGCCACCCGGGACCCCGATTTTGCCATATGAAGGGTTAGATTTGCGGAGCTGTTGAAGAATCTCGATCTTACCTTTGTTGTTGCGTGAAATAATAGTGAGGACATTCACTTTGAATAAATGGGTGCGATTTGTCGGGTCTGCAGGCGGATTGAAGTCGGCCACATACTTTACGCCCGATTCAGAAAGTGAATAGCCGTCGTCGTCCCTGTTTATATACTCTTTCTTTACCAAGAACTGAAGATGGTAATTGAAAAGATCGTTCGGTACGTTTTTAGGTTGGATTTCGCTGTAGCGTAATGATTTGGCATTCTTCAAACGAGCGAAAATGTGGTTCTGTATAGGAGAAAAAGTGTGGGCCATTGCTCAATTTATATCTCTCAACAGAATAAAAAGCAATGCTATATCTTGATCCTCGAGAAAAGATATGCCCCAGCCCCGATGAATGCCAGAGTTACAAGAACCAGTACGCTTGTATCTATCCACAAACCAAAGTGAGCGGCAGTCCCGAGAGTGGCGCGCAGAGCATCGACTCCATATGAAAGTGGGTTGATATAAGCAATGCCCTGGAGAACTTTCGGTGCAGTATCGAGCGGGAAGAGTGCCCCAGAGAGGAAGAACAGTGGCATAACCAGGAAGTTCATGATGAGCTGGAAACCTTGCATATCTTCGAGGATTGAAGCAATAGCTGTTCCAAGTGCCGTGAAGAGAAGTGCTATAAGGAGCATGTAGATGATAGCCGGAATGATCATGGAAAGTTCAGGACGAAATCCAACAATCATAGAAATAATAAGCACCAGTATTCCCTGGAATGTGGCGACAGTGGCACCACCGAGAGTGCGACCAAGCATGACAGAAAATCGCGAGACGGGTGCGACCAGTGTTTCCTTGAGGAAACCAAACTGACGATCCCAGATCACTTCGATACCAGAGAAAATAGCTGTAAAAAGAATGGCCATAGAGATAATTCCTGGCGCGAGGAACTGGAAATAATTTACTCCACCTGCACCTCCAGCAAATGAACCCTGAAGACCGTAACCAAGAGCCAGCAAAAACAAGAGTGGTTGTCCAAGTGAACCGATAATGCGGGACCTAGACCTAAAGTAGCGCTTGATCTGCCTGAGCCACAATATATAAATTGGATAAAGTGTATTGTTCATATGTTTATCGTGACTTACGTCCCCACATCCGGGCCTGCTGACGAAGCGTATCGACCGAACTTGCTTCCTCTTCGCGGACAGCGTGCCCTGTCATCTTGATAAATGCGTCTTCTAGAGATTCTGTGCCGGAATTCTTGATTATGTTTTGAGCGGTATCTTCTGCAATAATTTTTCCATGATCGATAATGGCTACATGGGTCGAATAACGTTCAGCTTCTTCCATGTAATGAGTAGTAAAGAAAACGGTAAGTCCCCTTTCGGCATTGAGTTTGCGGATGTAGGTCCAGATATGGTTGCGTGTCTGCGGATCAAGACCGACAGTCGGTTCATCGAGAAATAGAATCTCAGGGGTATGGAGAAGGCCGCGAGCGATCTCAAGGCGACGCTTCATG
>JAZKAW010000009.1:13333-26566 GCA_040388945.1 Patescibacteria group bacterium | reverse complement strand
CCTCCAGAAAATGTTTTGACTAGACTACCCTTGCGGTCCCATAACTCGACGAACTCCAACATTTCCTGGATGCGTTGCGGAGTTTCCTTGCGTGGAATCCCATAGAGTCCTGCATGAAGAAACATATTTTCATATGCCGTAAGCTCGTCATCCAGACTAGGATCCTGAAAAACAATGCCAAATGAACGGCGTGCAGTAAGTGGATGATGTACTGGATCTGCACCATTGACTGTAAGGGTCCCCGAAGTGGGTCGCAAGAGCGTCGTGAGCATCTTGATCGTAGTGGTCTTACCAGCGCCGTTGGGGCCAAGGAAGGCAAAAGAGCTACCCTTTGGTACTTCGAAGGAAATGTCATTTACAGCAGTAAAGTCACCAAATTTCTTGGTGAGGTTTTTGACTGAGAGTCGTGATTCGGTAGTTGGCATAGGTGTGTATTATATCAGACGTTTGAGGATTAACTTACTTTCGAAAAAAGGGCGGATGCCCGATTTTTTATTTAGCTTGTTATGTCGTAATGATTGGATAGTGAGTACAGCATCTTCTCCGCAAACACGCCTTTCTTAAATCTTACAACCACAAGGTACCTTGTCGTGGTAAGATTTAAAAAGTGGCACCTCAAGAAGAGACAACTCCCCTCCCTGCTTAATTAACTCTATCTTTTCGCACATTTTTCGTCCATTTTTGCCCCCCCCAATCATGCTTCCAAAAAATATTAAAGGCTTTTTTGAATTTCTCCTTCTTACAACTATTGCAACTGAACCAATGTATTCGAAAGAAATTATCGAGCGTTTTAACCAGGTTGGTATCTCCATAACACCAGGTACGCTCTACCCCATTCTCAATCGGCTCAAGAAAGAAAAAATGCTTGAGGCTTCAACCCAAGAAACTGATTTTGGTGGCGTGAGAAAATATTACAGTATTACAAAAATAGGAAATAAGCGCCTTGAGAATTTAAATACTCAATGGAATGAACTTAGCCAACAAGTTCACAAACTCCGCCGCAAGCCCTACCTCGACCGCTAGGAAAATTAGTACTTCGTCACAATCTTCTCTACCGCCTCATCCCAGGTAGTTCCAACTTTTTTGCCTGGATTGAAAATACCCTTTGGATCCCAGATCTTCTTTGTTTCTTCAAAAAGTTTGTAAACTTCTTCACCATACTGCATCTTGATAAATGGTGTTCGAATAAGTCCGTCATTGTGTTCCGCAGTAATAGTCCCTTTGAATTCATGCACAAGCTCATAGACTTTCACTGAAAGTTCTTTGATAACATCGTGCGAGTGTTGTGTGTGCAGATCCATGAGAGGAATAATATGGAAATTACCATCACCGACGTGGCCAGCAATAGTGTAGGTGAGTTTGTATTGGTCGAGGATGGCATAAAGACGAGGAAGGAATTCCGGCAAGGTCTGTGGCTTCACTGCAAAATCATCGATAAACGGCGCAGTACGAAGTTCTTTCACATGATGTCGCAGCATATTGAAACTCTCACGGCGAATAACCCAATACTTATGAGCGTCTTCGGCAGTTTTGGTAACGCGACTCTTCTCGTGGAATTCCGCAAGTGAGGCTTGGGCTTCTTCGGCGAGCTTTACCGCTTCTTCATCGGAGTCTGCTGTAAATTCGGCCATCAGGACCAACTTTGGCACTCCACCTTCGAGGACCGCCAACATCTCGGGAATAAAGTGCAGGCCAAGTGTTACAAGGTTACCACCCATCTGTTTCATTAGCTGCGGCAGGAACTTCATGGCAATCTTGAAAGTATGATCGTCGTAGGATTCGAAACTTTCAGGCTTGTACTTCAAGATATGCGTAGCTGTATCACCGAGAAGCTTCAAGTCTTTCAAAAACACAACAAGCAATCGTGCATGAGTTTTTGGCTTTACCAGTCCAAATTCGATCTCTGTTATAAGTCCAAGCGTTCCCTGGGAGCCAACAATCATCTTGGTCAGATCGAAAGTGTCATTGGCTTTGTCCCACACATTCCACAAATAATATCCACATGAATTTTTAGAAACCACAGGCTTTGCACTTTGGAGGAGCTTGTCATTCTGATTTATAAGATCGTACATCTTGCGATAGACTTCCCCTTCAAAACTCTGCAGTTTCTTTTTTTGAATAAGTTCAGCACCAGAGAGCGGCTTGAACTCGACTTCATTACCATCTGCAAGAACCATTTTCAGCCTGCGAATATATCTTTCAGTTTTTCCATAAGTTAATGTCTTTTCTCCCCCAGAGTTATTGGCTGTCATCCCACCTACAGTACAGAGTTCACGCGATGCAGGATAACTCGGCATAATCTGACCACCAGCAGCAAGTGTGGCCTTGTCGAAGTCGCGATAGTAAACACCGGGCTGAGTGATAGCGTAGCCATCTTCAACCTTGATGATTTTGTTGAAATATTTTGTAAACTCAATAACTATGGAATTCGAGAGTGGCCCACCCGACATATCTGTGCCCGCAGAACGTGCAGTGAGATTTATTCCAGGATTATGGTTAGCGAACTCAACAAGCTTTCTCAGGTCGCTCACATTGATAGGAGTAACCACGACCTCAGGGACAACTTCGAAGATGCTAGCGTCGTGACTGGCACGAGTAAGAGTTTCGGCACTACTATCGATCTCGCCGGCGATAAGAGATGAAAGAGCTTCCTTGTTGATCATGGAGCAATTATAGCAAATAAGTATGAAAATGGACGTGGGTATAAGGAACAATTTTGCCCCCGAGGTGATTTCTCCTCGGGGGCGTTGCGTTCAATCGCGCCAATACTCATCCCAGTTCTCAGACGGATCTTCATCATCGATTCGGATTACCGCCTGTGGTGCACGATCATCGATGCGTGTGGACTGGTCAGTAAATTCCACACGAAAGTCACGACCCTCCATGCTGAGCTGACCGCCCATAACAACCCACAATTCTTTTTCGTCAGCAGGTACTGCTTCGAGAGTGAAGTTGCCGCTCGCTGAGATGGGATACTGATTCTCAGCAAGTGGA
Source organism: Patescibacteria group bacterium (assembly GCA_040388945.1). Taxonomy (GTDB): domain Bacteria; phylum Patescibacteriota; class Minisyncoccia; order Phycocordibacterales; family PALSA-1337; genus C7867-002. The sequence continues at coordinate 23,572 of JAZKAW010000009.1, read as the reverse complement.
GGAGTGGGACCTAGCTCGATAAACTCAAGCCTGACCGGTGCAGCAAACTCGGTTTCGAAATAGATTTGAAGTTGCTTGTTTCCATCCCCAAGTTCTTCGTACCTAGTTTTAGTATAGGAACGCGTGCGCCTTAAATACCGGCTCTCGATAATCTGAGCAATAGCCAAGACCGTGTCCAAAACCAGACTGCTTGAACTGTTAACTTTTGATGTGCCTCTACTCACTTGTAACTCCGTTTGTTGAGTTATCCATGCATGTTACATAGATAGGTCAAAGTTTATTGACTTACATTTAAAAGTAACATATTTATACTTGCTTGTCAAGCACGGCAAAAACCCCACATTTACTGCCACAACTTTAGTTGTGACGCTGGGACTTAATTAAACAATGAGTACTCCCACGGAAGCGAAATAGCGAACATCATCAGGATTGCACCGGCAAGGGCCGCGTTTTTACCAAATTGTATACGATCATTCATACGAGCAGTCGGATCTGTTTCTTTCCAAAAAGCATGCATGGTAAATGTAACCGGTACAAGAAACAAAAGAAGAGCAACCAACCCGACGTATGGCCAGATACCAAGGATCATCGAAAGCCCGCCGATAAGAAGCAAAATGCCTGATCCGATGATTGCAAGCTTGGGAGCAGGAACCTTCTTGAAACTGGCATAACCGACCAGTTTATCGGAATTCATAAGATGGTTACGAGCATTGTCGAGCCAATAAAGTCCAAAGATAATGCGGCCGATGAGAAACGCGATTGCCATGGTTTATTTCATAGTATTAACCCCTTCCTTGTAATATCCCTATTATAGCAAAGAAGACCACTCGAGAGTGGTCTTCTTCAATATACTAGACGAATGTGAGTGCCTTCCCTTTCATTCCTCCGCGGCCGGTACGACCGATGCGGTGAACGTAATCCTCATAAGTAGCTGGAATATCGTAGTTGATGACATGACTGATGCCAGTGATATCAAGTCCGCGAGCGGCTACGTCTGTAGCTACGAGGATTTTGACATGATGAGTCTTGAAGAGATTCAAGGCTTTGACACGCTGACCCTGAGATTTGTTGCCATGGATGGCTTCGGCCTTGAATCCACGCTTGTTGAGATCTTCTGCAAGACGCTGCACTCCGTGCTTGGTCTTTCCAAAGATCAGAACTTTGTTGAAATCAGCCTGAATAAGAAGATCATGGAGAACTTCCAGTTTATTCTTGCCGGCAGGAACTTTGACGATGTCCTGGTCCACAGACTTGGCAGTGTCGCCGGTCTTTACCGAGATACTGACTGGTTCCTTACAGAAATTCTTGATAAGCACATTGATCTCTGGTGACATGGTCGCGGAGAAGAACAGTGTCTGACGTTCAATTGGCATCTGCGCAATCATGTATTTGATATCGGTAATAAATCCCATATCAAGCATGCGGTCGGCTTCGTCGAGAACCACTGTCGAATACTCAGCGAGGTTGAGCGCTTTGCGTTCGATGAGGTCCTTGAGGCGACCAGGTGTACCAATAAGGAAATTGAAATGGAGGCGCATGGCACGCATCTGAGCACCAATATAAGAACCACCTACAACACAGACACCATGAACATTGAGACGAGGAGCAAAACCTTTGAGTTCAGCCTCGATCTGTTGAGCAAGTTCGCGTGTAGGAACGACTATGAGCACCTTGTTTTTTGGCGCATTGAGAACTTTATGAATGAGAGGAATAAGAAAGGCCGCAGTCTTGCCTGTTCCAGTGTTGGCGATACCGACGAGGTCGGCACCACGAAGAATATGAGGGATGGCCTTGTCCTGAATAGGAGTAGGCGTAACGTAACCCTTGGTCACGATATTGCCCTTGAGACGAACGTCGATATTGAAATCGGTAAAGGCATGCTCGGGAACAAAATGCTCTACCTTTTCGGTAATAACAGCTTTGTTAACGAACTTAGAGATGTCGATATGTTTGGAGAAATTTCCTCCAGGACCACGACGGCCTCCGCCTCCGCGATTGCCACCGCCTCTGTATCCACCAGAACTAGATCCACCGCGGTAACCGCCAGTAGATGAGCCGAACTTACGAGGACCGCTCGAACTTCCTGCACCGAAACGAGGTTGTGACGAGAAACCTCCTGGGCGTGACGAAAAACCACCTGGTCTTGAGGCCGGTCTACGCTGACTAAACGAACGTGGTGCACCATTACTGGCGCCATTATTAAATTGACTATTTTGCATGTAACGTAGCCCTGTGGGCGATTATCCCGCTATCGACCTGCAGAAGCAGATCGAATGAACAGGCTCCCAACTAGCTGGCTCTTTTACGAGACGCGGTGAGAGAAGTAATAGGTTGTTACTATATACTATCTAATAGGAAAAGTCAAGGAATCGTAATGTGTCCCCATATTGACGTATTGTGAACATACCATTGGCAACATATAATTATATACGTGAAAACACACAAAAATATTTCTATTTCTCTTATCTTTTACATACTTACAGTTATATTCTATTTTGTACTAAATTCACCGGCGACTATTCCATATTTTGCATGTGCTCTTATCGGATTCTTCTTTGCACATATGAGTAACCGAAAAAAGGAATCTTCCTGGGTTGGAAACCTTCTGTTGGTTATTGGAATTTTACTTTTTTTATTTCCGTTTATTATTAGCAGTTATTTGTTCTGGGGGGTTTTATACAACTTAGGTATAAAATAATAAAAAGCGCCTGCCCTTCTATCCCCATACAATATTTTGCCGCCTTTTTCTCAACGGAGTATGCTTACGACACCATGAAAACATACAAAAATACAACTATTTCAATAATTTTTATTGTTGCAGTACCAGTCTGGATTTGGGTTTCAACTCTTCTAAGCAGCATCCCCTTACTGACACCCACTTTGTTAAGAACAATGTTCGTAAGTGCAATACTATGTTACCTCTACTCTTTCGGCATACCCCACTTGCTCACATAATACGACACAATAACAACGACGAGTGTAATGACAATCGCGTAAATAAAACGAATACCGATACCGCCTCCATCTACTTTGTAAAAATTATCAATGGCACTTTTGACGGCATCATTCCAGGCCAAGCCAGCAACAAGTCCGAATGCACCCACTATATAACCGATAGTTCTCGAGCGGATCTCGCGACGAAGTTCACTCTTTTTCTTTTTTTCTTCTGGTGTTTCCATAGACTAAGTATAAAAGAGTGCGAAGCGATTGACAATTATCCTGTATGCATTAGCTTTAGGTTAAATCTGAATAATTGAAAATTATGAACAATGACTTAACCATCTGGAAAGGTGGCACTTTGCCACTACTTCAATACGCACCGTTGGGCCTCGTCATCACGACCCAACAGCGGTTCTTCATTCCTGAAGAAATACTCGTAAGCAGGTTCGGTATTGTAGCCATGACTGTGGCAGACAAGGAGCCCGGACGACGATGTGTCACTTACTCTGATGCCGAATGGACAGGTGTCGAAGACAACGGTACCGGACACGAGTACCCGCATGACTCTGTAAGACGTGCGCATTTCAGTCACACTGACAGAGGATTCTCCATCATCAGGATCTTTATTCTGCCAAAACTACTCCTAGAAATCTTTGAGAGTGATGAATTCCTCGGTCCTCCAATGATCAGCAAATGCGCATGTAAAGGGACGGTCAGCGAAAGCTTCGATGAGATGCCGGCTTCGCCAAATACTTCTCCCCTCTTTATGACGGAACCGCTGGTGCAAAACGTTACATGTGCCGCCTGGCTCGCAGCAGGCATACCCGACCAGAAACCTCCAATTCGATCACAATGGTCGGCATGGATATCTTTTCATGGGTGGTTTGCGTTCAAGTCAGCTGTCGCAGAAGCACAGCTGTCTCTGGAAAAAGGTCTGGAAAATTTTGATGATTTCATTGGTCGCCTTACAAAGCAACCGAAATGTTACGCAAAAATAGCCACACATGAGGAGTTACCACCTATCAGTAACTGTCAGCCGCCATGAATTGGGCGGTTTTTTATTACTACTTTTTAATATTTTCCTCTTCACCATACCTCACATATCCAAGAAGCACTCGTGCCAACCTGATCTCCTTAAAAGAAACATTAAAACCTACCTTTGACTTCACTGGGGAAAGCAACGGTAAATTGTCATCTCCCTGATTGTCAGAAACTTCTTCGAGAGCCTTCTCGATCTTTACAAAATGACCCGGCGAGATCTCTTTCTTTAAATACATCACTTCACCTAGGGAAAGTGCTCCTGTTCCGATGAGGTGTTCCACGTGACTGATAATAGTCTCCGAAGCCAGTTTGCGTTCCCTCGCCATCTCGTTCAGACTTTTTTCAGCCCTAAGGAGCGGCAACGTCTGATCAAAAGTTGAAACTTTCGTCCCCTGTCCTTTTTGTGATTTTCCCCTTTCGCCTTGCCCCTTTTTCCTTTTTCCTTCTTTACCTATGCTATACAGCGGCGCCACCCGTGCCAAAAATTCTTCATGTGCCCGGATAATTTCCTTTTCATCCGTATGCTCGACGACACTTTCCGCCTTACCCGAAAGTTCCCTCAAATGACGATCATACTCCAGAACTTCCGGGTGCACTCGCAGGGCATTCTCGTTGAACCCATTGATAACAAGTCCCGTGAGCGTGCGCACACGCGAGAGCGCCACATATCCCATACCAGGTTCAAAACAGCGAGACAGGTCAACAGTCACAGCATCTAGACTCATGCCCTGACTTTTGTGCACCGTGATAGCCCAGGCCAGACGCAGAGGATGCTGACTGATCTCGGCGAGGACGCGACCACCATCATCGATCTCCCAACTGGTCCGTTCAATAGTTACCAACTTGTCCTGCGCTGTACGTATGACAGGATCAACATTGGGACCACAGGAGACGACTATGCCGAGCGTGCCATTGACATATCCTTTTTCAAAATTATTCTTCACACACATCACACGAGCTCCTTTCTTTAACCGTAAAATCTCTGGTGCCAAACATGATTTCTTGAGCACATCAACCAAGGGTTTCTTGCCTCGCGAAGTCATCTCGTAACGGAACTCAGTCTCCTCTACTTTTGTAAGCTCAGTATCATTGAGGGCATCAACGTGAGTATTGTGAGTAAAAAGTTGTGTAGGCTCGATCTCTGATATTGCCTCGGCCTGATAGCGTTCTTTCAATTGCTCACGCGCTTCTTCTGAAACTTCACCGGATCGGATCTCATTTAAAATGTTCACAAGCGGATCACCACCCTGACGATAATTTTCTTCGAGGTAACAGACTGTAAAGTTGGCATCCTTCCAGGCTTGGGATCGATATATAAAATGAGCCTCGGGCTCCCCCATCCGCGAGACCGGTGGAAGCTGGAAGAAATCTCCACACAAGATGACTTGCATACCACCAAAAGGTTTGTCTTTGAGTGAACTCATATCTTCATCAGTCGGCGTATCAAAAAGTTTTCGAACGCTTCTCATATGTCTCGCAACCTTGTCGAGAATATCTAGTCTGAAATGGTGGAGCATGGAAACCTCATCGATAATGAGAACTTGAGTCTCTTTGAATCTTTTTACCAACTGAGGCTTTTCTGCTAGCTCCGCCAAATCCTCGTCACTCATGTAGTCCTTGATCCCCAAGCCTGCCCAGGAATGGATAGTCATGCCTCCCATATGAGTTGCGGCAATACCCGTCGAGGCGGTGATACCCACGTTAACGTCATGATCCTTCAGATATTTGATGTACTGATTGAGAACATATGTTTTACCTGATCCGGCAGGACCTGTGAGGAAAATGCTTCGTCCGGTTTTGAGGATAGTGAGGGCATGAGACTGGGTCATGACGGAAGTATATCAGTAGGACCATTATTATAAAATCAATGTTGCAAATTCTTCTTTGGCAGGCTAATTTAAAGCAGAACAAGGGACGCATATGAATGCCGAACTAATGACCTTTGATGAGCTGAAGGGCAGGATGGATATCGATCTAGAGGGCTGCTTCATCGATTATGTGGGCGAAAAGCCTGACTTCGAGTTTGAGGCGAAACGCGGCCTTCTCCAACACATTGAATGTTGGCCCAACAGTTCCCTTCACAAAATATTTTGGAATCGGAACCGTACATGGGACAACGTGAGAAAGAGGTGGAAGCAAAGCCGGTTATGGTACTGGTACGCCTTCGAGTATCACGACACTGAAGACTTTGTGGGACCGTTCGAACTTGAGGATGGTCGGATCGTCTTCACAATCAAAGTCCATCACTTTGTCGTGTATCCGAGAGATCATCCTGTCCTGGAGCTGCCGCCATACCTTGGTGACCTTCACAAGCTCCGAGACCAAGCTACCTGCTTCGATTGGCTGAAGAACCAATCATCGAAACGAAAGAGAAGCCGATTCTAGTCATGACTGGAGTTCGGTTTTTTTATTTGACTGCCATTCCTAGTTTTTTTATAAGTTCGAAATGCAATGCGTCTACAGGCAACACACTCAATCTCACACCCCTCTTTGCCACCAACATTTTATTGAGAGTTTTATCCTTTTTGATCTCTGCAAGAGTAACTGGTCTCTCAAACTTTTTTACAAACTCCATATCCACACACATCCACAAAGGTTCCTTCCCTTCTCTCTCATACTTCACTGCCTTAGGATCAAAGTGTTCATCTTTCGGATCGAGAGCGGTCTTATCTATATGCGGATCACTCACCACTTTAGCGATGCCATAAATTCCTGTTGGATTCTTTGTGGTTCCATTGGAATGATGAAACAGGACCAGATCACCAACCTTCATACCATCACGCATATAGTTTCGAGCCTGAAAATTGCGGATGCCCGTCCAAGCGGTGCGCCCATCTTTTTTGAAGTCGTCGATGGAGTAGCAGTCGCCTTCTGATTTTACAAGCCAGTAGTTCATATTGAAAATATATCACATAATTCACTGTCGTTGACACTCTGCATCTGCAGAGCTAGCATTATTCCAGCTGTTCAGTCCTACCCACTTGGTGGAGATAGGATTCGTTACAACTACATGAAGGAGAGACGAGTATGATGATCGAGACCGTTCAACGACCTGTTCGACAGGTCCCAAAGCAGATGCCCAAGGAACACCTCCTGGCATTGCGTACATCCAAACCGCTCGCGTATGAATTGCATGCGACAGGCACACCAAAGTTTGATCGCGACACGGTCAAAGCTTACCAAATAGACAAGCTCTACAAGCTGCAGCACCCTCCCGAACTCTGGGAGCATCAGAAGGGGCTTTGGGTCGCGAGGATCGGTTCACTCCTCACAATCAGCGCCGCTGTTTGGATCTACACCCAATTGAGTCATTGGTGGCTTATCGGCCTCATCCCGGTTACAGTGATCGCCATTATTGCACTCTTCGTTCATGTGCCGGAGGAACCGCAGCGACACAAGGATGCAGAATGGCTCCAATCTGAATACGACCCAGCAGATCCTGATTTTGATCTGAGGGTTCCGCCAGCGATAGCACTTCAAGTCTCAGAATTGGCGGCGCGGCTCCCCACTTCAAAATTCGTTGTTCATCACTTCTACAAAGACCCCTTCATGGAAGTGATCTACGAAAATCCGCTCAACAAGCTTCAGGTTGAGAGCGAGTTCATCGGATTCTGGGATGAGGACGGATTCGTGCACTGATCTCCACCCTACCCTTACAAGCCTCGTGACTATCGGCACGAGGCTTTTTTATTTTCAGAAAATACTTCACCTAGCTAAAGTACCTTGACGAGAACTACTCAACCCCCTTTAGTTTCTTTCTGAGAGCCTTGTGATCCGGCACAACCTCCGCGACCAGATCCCAAAAAGCTTTTGAGTGATTGAGTTGTTTCAGGTGACAGATCTCGTGAACCACAACATAGTCACGTAATTCCTCCGGTAGAAGGATCAACTTATAATTAAAATTAAGGTGACCAGATTTTGTACAACTCCCCCAGCGGGAACTTTGATTGCGGATGGATATCTGCGAGTACGGCAGTTTGTAGTGAATATTGAAATGCTCCACTCGTTCAGCCAGTACTCTCAAAGCTTCATTTTTGTGCGCCAAGTACTCCTTCCGACTCCTCCTGGAAAATAGTAGCCCGATCTCTGTAACCGGGTGCTTGAGAAATTTCTCCCGAGTTCGCATAACCCATTCCGTCTTCTGAGAAATAAATCGGTTGACCAAAAACTCAGGAACAAGCGATGGTGCCACAACCCTAATCTCTCCGGTGCGACGAACAATGATACGCATGGAGCGTGCACGACGGCTCCGCTCAAGAATATATGGTATCTGTTTTTCAGCCAATGAGTTCAAGTTTTTCTTTTCTGGTTAATCGCTTGAGTTCCCCCTCTCTTTTGCGTGCCTCGGCGTAATCTTTACACTTTTCAAAATATTTCATAATCACCGGCCGGCGAATCTTGGTATAGTGTGCGCCAGACTTTGAATTGTTATGTGCATGCAACCGCTTTTCAAGATCATTCGTAGATCCGACATATAACGTCTTATCGGCACATTCGAGTATATATACATGGAACATATCTAAAATATATCATATATGACGACGCCCCAACCAAATGGTAGGGGCGGACAAAGAAAGCAAGACAAGGAAAGAACAAGCGGGAGAAAAAGAACAATATAAGAGATGGGATAAAGGGTGAAGAGAGAAAGAAAGATGTATCGGGGCAAAAAGTACTGGTGACTGGAGATTTAAAACATAAAGCCGATACAAACACTTTCGCTCGCTGGAAACCTTTACCTCTCAAAGATCTTACACCCAAACTATAGTCCCTTTTTCAGCAAAAGTCAAGGGATTATCAAGAATAAAAAGTATGATTTAACCCCACACACCAGCATGCTTGGTACGATCCCAGTCTTTCTTGAATGCGAGCTGAGCGAGTCGGTGAATACTATATGTAATGAAGAAAGCACCAGCCACATCGATACTATAATGGACATGAGCAACCAGAACTATGACACCAAAGAATACAGCAGTGACCATAAATAGATATCTCCATGCTCGTGAATGCCAGAAAATAAGAGCCATAAGAAATGGCAACCCAGTATGAGCAGAAAAAAATAAATCGCTATCGGAAGTGAAAAAGTTAATCAGACTTTCCTGATCCATCACCAGATGGTTTGGGAAAGGGCCAATGTGTGTAAGAGAAAGAAAGATCGCGCGCACTAGTATAAAAAGACTGATGCTTTTGAGAGTAAAAGGAAAAAACTTTGGTCTATAAAAGAGAAGAGCAGTTACCACACACCACATTACCAAAGGCCCATACATAAAGATCCAGTCAACATCTATCACCGGAATATTACTGAGAATAATGTCCGTGACATAGTTACTGGCACTTTTTGAAGCATAGACACTGGCGAAATAACTAACATACAAGCTTGCACACAATAGAACAATGGAAATAATAGAAGCTATAACAAGATCTTTATCCTTGATATGAGTCATGGCATGTGCCCATGCCCTTCGTGAAAAACTAATAGATGGAGTCATTGTAGACATAACACTATTATGACATTACCTCTTCGGGTGAGTCTACCTCATCAGTTGAGACCTCTACAGGTTCGGATTTCTCGAGTTCCTGCACCAAAGTATCTGCAAACACCTTGAGCGAGGCGTCGTCGTAGATGCTGACTTCCCACACATCCTTTCCTTTGGCTTCAAATACTTTTCGTGCAGATGCAATAGTCTCTGCATCTGAAATATCTGTCTTGGTCAGAATAATAATCTCTCTCTTTTCGGGCAGACCATTGCCATATTTTTCGAGTTCGCCACGTACACTGTCGTATGCAGCTTCGATATCTTCATTTTCCAATGATACGAGATGCAGGAGAAGTTTAGTACGCTTCACATGACGAAGAAATTTGTGACCAAGCCCCTTCCCTTCAGCAGCTCCTTCGATGAGGCCAGGAATGTCAGCGAGCACATATCCATGAATAGCCCCGAGGTTTGGGTCGAGCGTTGTGAAGGCGTAGCTCCCCACTTTTGCACGTGCACGAGTAACAGCATTGAGAAGACTGGATTTGCCGGCATTGGGAAGACCGATAAGACCCGCGTCAGCAATAAGGTTGAGTTCGACAGTAAAGTCAGACTCATCGCCTTCCATGCCAGGGGTAGACTGCTCTGGTCGAACGTTGGTTGAAGCTTTGAAATGTTCATTACCCAAACCACCACGTCCACCGTGAAGAATTTTTGACAACTGACCTTCTTCGATGAGTTCGACAACGCGTTTGGACTCCAGGTTAATGACCATGGATCCGATCGG
>JAZKAW010000009.1:1001-13323 GCA_040388945.1 Patescibacteria group bacterium | reverse complement strand
AATCCGTGCCTGTAGATCCATGCTTGCTCAGATTTTGCCCATCTTCACCGTCGGTAGCTCGAAACTGCTTTACAGATTTGTGGCGCGCAAGGATATTGGTATCGCGGACTGCACGGACATACACATCACCACCAGGACCACCATTGCCGCCCGCCGCTCCTGAAAATTCTTTACTTTTTTCATGACGCCAACGCACAACGCCGTCGCCACCGTTGCCCGCTTTTGCATGGAATTGTATTTCGTCGATAAAAGCCATGTTAGTTTCTTAATTCTTTAATTCCATCTGTAGTCGTCCCTCCAGAAAAAGAATGCCTATAAATCTCCAGAAGTGCAAACAAGAAAGCCAATATGAGCGGCCCAAGGAGGAATCCGACCACTCCGAAGACAACGAGGCCACCAAGCACTGAGATAAGAATAAGGAACGGATGAACATTGATGCCTCGATTGATGAGGTATGGCCCGACAATATTGTCGATGAGGCCTACAGCTACTGCACCCCAGATAGCCAGACCGAGCGCTGGAGGAAAACCATTAAATATAAAGAGATAAATAACACCGGGGATCAGAACCAAACTAGTGCCGATGCCGGGAATGAACGCGGCCACTGCAGCAATACTTCCCCATACTGCCGGTGCAGGAATACCAAAGATGGCGAAACCAATGCCGGTAAGTGTCCCCTGGATGAGACTGACCACTACCGTACCCGCAAATATTGATTTGATGGCTTGCTTCAGAACCTTCGTAATATATTCATCATAACTATCAAGAAGAGGGCTCCAGGAAATGAAGTTTTTCTTGATGATGCGGCCATCACGGAGGAAGTAGAAGAGGGCCAACATAAAGACAAAAGCGTAACCTGCTACTTTTGCAAGGCCGCGGAAGACAGTATCGAGATTGGCAAAGATCCATTCAAGGATACTCTTGAAGTATTCAGTAATATTGAGTGAATCAAAAGAATATGCCGGGAAGAGGTCGAAGAGAGCATGTGACATAGAGGCGGAGACATTGTTGAGGCTATCAATAACCTGTGAACGACCAGACTCATCGGTAAGAAGCGCATAGAGAGTCTGGATTTCAGAATATATTTTTCCAGCAATGAAGAACGCGGGAACAATCACCAACACCATAAAAACGATGACAGTAACAAAGGCGGCAATATTACTCCTGGCCTTTTCAATGTGAAGAGTTCGCTTGATGATGCGGTACACTGGGAAAAGTATGACCGAAGCTGCAGCCGCAACCAAAAGAGGAGTCAGAAATGGCAAAATCGTCACGACGGCGGCTATGACCGCAATAATGAGGAGAATGAAGAAGAAATATGAGGATATGCGCGAATTCACAAGATCACATTACCACAGATTTTGCGTTTCGGGAATCCCGCTCACCCTTACCCTATCGTTCCATCTTTTCGATGGTGCAAAATAATCTGATTCCTATCCGGATCTTCGATAATGGCCATAAAGCATGGATCAAATTCCATAGTTTCTTGAAGAACTTTCACGCCACTCTTTTTGAGATTTTCGACAAGCCCCGCAACATCTTCAACAGAAATAGCCATGGATACCGCGTTCTTTTCGACTTTTGGGTCATTTATGGCACCGAAGACACCCAGTGCAAGGATCATGTTACCAAGGTCGAGCTCTGCCCAGGTATCATTGACTGGTTTGTAGAGTTTAAGTCCCAAGATATTCTGATAAAAATCGAGTGAACGTTTGAGGTCACTCACATTGTAGAAAACATAGTCGAGTCCTTTTACTTTCATGGGTTTATTGAATTAATGAATAATACAGATATTATAATGACGGTTTGCTTAACTTTTTATTTCTTATTGTAATAGTACTCCATTTTGAGCACTTCACCTAAGGAAAGCGGTTGCAAACAGATAAGTGCCCCCGCCGCCGCTCGGACACGCCGAAGGTGCCACATATGAAAATGAAGCACTTTCCTTAGGTGAAGTGGCGCTGTAAAATGGCTGTACTATGTACAAAAATACCCGTGAAGAAGAGATTCTGGTGCAGGCTTTCAAATTGGCGAATGATACTCATATTATTCGAGATTTTTTACGCGATCTTCTTACAGAGCAAGAATTAAAATACTGCATAAACAGGCTGAAAGCAGCTGGCATGCTCCTTGATGGTGCCTCATACACAGATGTCCAAAAATTTACCGGACTTGGATCAAAAACAATCTCAGCCATTTCCAAAAAACTCATTAACAAACAAGGCGGGTACCAACAAATTCTTCACAGATCTAATCCTTACGGACAAAGGTATTTTGATTAAAAAATCAAAAGAAAACCTACTTCTTCCCCGTCATCAGTCGTTGATGCTCCTCCGTATTCTTGAGTCCACACTGTTTATACTTCTTACCACTACCGCAGGGGCACGGATCATTACGCCCAACTTCGTCTTTCTTTGATACACCGGCCACACCGGATCCGTTCTCACCAGAAGAATCAGAGCCTCCACCAATAACCTGTGCATTTTCGTGCACTTCTTTGAGCTCACTACTATCTGGCACTGCACCTCCCTTCATAGGTACACCGTTAACTGTTGGAACAACATGGGGCAAGAGTTTGAGCACCTGCTCACGCATGGCGTTTTGCATCTCTCTGAAAAGGCGTAAACCTTCTTTCTTATATTCAACCAATGGGTCACGCTGACCATAGGCACGCAAGCTAACGCTCGAGCGGGTGTAATCCATGACTTCGAGGTGTTCTACCCAGAACATATCTATAACTTGGAGAAGGACGACACGAAGTGCCGCCAAGAAATGTTCACGGCCAAATTCTACGATTTTCTTTTCGATCAGTTTCTCGGTTTCTTCATCTGGACCTATAACCTCTTTGAGTTCAGTATCAATATCTTCGATGGAACCAAGAAGGAGTTTTCTGCGGCGAGCATATACAGATGTACGCTGATGATTGATCACGTCATCAAACTCGAGAACGTGCTTACGGGAATCAAAGTTGAAACCTTCGATCTTTTCTTGGGCACTTTCGAGAGACTTGGAAATAAGTTTGTGCTCGATAGGTTCATCTTCGGCCACGTTGAGGCGGGCCATGAGACCTTTCAACATATCGGATGCAAAGACACGCATGAGAGAATCTTCGAGAGATACGAAGAACTGGGTCTCACCAGGATCTCCTTGACGACCAGAGCGACCACGGAGCTGGTTGTCTATACGACGAGCTTCATGACGTTCGGTACCGAGAACAAAGAGTCCGCCAACGGCTTTTACTTCTTCGAAGGATTCTGGGGTACTCGGGTTACCACCAAGTTTGATGTCCACGCCGCGACCTGCCATGTTTGTAGCAATAGTGACGCCGCCCTTCTTGCCAGCTTGAGCGACAATCTCTCCTTCACGTTCGTGGTTCTTGGCGTTAAGAACTTCATGAGGCACGCCTTCAGCTTTGAGGAATTGGCTAAGGATTTCGTTCTTCTCGATGGACACGGTACCAATGAGTATTGGCTGACCTTTCTGATGAACTTCTTTTACTTTTCGCGCTAAAGCCTTGAACTTGCCGAGTTCTGTGCGGAAAATCTGGTCATTGCGGTCGAGACGCACCGACTGCTTGTTGGTTGGGATAACGAACACTTCGCGGCCGTATACTTTGAAAAATTCTTCGGCAGACGTGGCGGCTGTACCAGTCATACCCGAGAGTTTCGGGTACATACGGAAAAAGTTTTGGAAGGTGATAGAAGCGTATGTGCGTGACTCCTGCTGAATCTTTACACCCTCTTTTGCCTCAATGGCCTGATGCAAACCATCTGACCAACGGCGACCAGGTTGCATGCGACCAGTGAATTCATCGACGATAACAATCTCATTATCACGGACGACGTATTCTTTGTCTTTATGATAAATAGCTTTGGCCTTGATAGCGGTCTCTAGATGGTGCACAAACTTGATACCCTTATCGGTATAAATATTTTCAATATTCAAAGATTTCTCAGCCTTGGTGATGCCGGCTTGAGTGAGTGCGATAGAGCGATGTTTCTCGTCGACAGTGTAATCAACATCTTTATCGAAAATAGAGACAAGCGAAGCAAACTGACGATAGGTACCTTCAGCATCGCGCGTAGGCGCAGAAATAATAAGTGGCGTACGAGCCTCATCGATAAGGATGGAGTCTATTTCGTCGACAATGGCGTAATGAGGTTCTCTCTGGCGCAGTCGGTCGGCACTGTACTCGAGGTTGTCGCGAAGATAATCGAAGCCGAACTCATTGTTCGTACCATAAGTGATATCTGCAGCATACGCTTCATGACGACCTACTGGACGAAGGAATTCGTGAACAACCTTAAATGCGCCGAGTTCGTCGCGTTCTTTGTCTAAATTATCTTCATCCCCATCTTGCTTTTTGCTTATTGCTTCTTGCTTTTTATGTTCGGTATCGTATAAGAAACTTGCCTCATGGCCGATGATGCCAACAGAGAGTCCAAGGAATGAATAAATCTGACCCATCCAGACTGCGTCGCGGCGTGAGAGATAGTCGTTAACAGTGACCACGTGCACACCGCGCCCACTCAAAGCATTGAGGTATGCAGGTAGTGTTGCAACAAGAGTTTTTCCTTCTCCAGTTCTCATCTCCGAAATAGCTCCAGAATTCAAGACCATGCCACCAATAAGTTGCACATCAAAGTGACGCTGACCAAGAGTACGACGTGAGGCTTCGCGAACCACAGCGAACGCTTCGGGGAGAATATCTTCGAGGATCTTGTTTTCCTTCTCCTTGTCACCATCAGCAGTTTTGAGTTTGTCTTTAAATTCGGTCGTTTTTGATTTTAGTTGTTCATCAGAAAGAGCCCTGACCTGTTCTTCAAGGGCGTTGATCTTCACAACATTGGGCTCAAATTGCTTGGGGTTGCGAGTGTGTGATGGGGTAAATAGTTTGCTGAAAATGGCCATAAGTAAGGGCTACTTTAGCATATTCCGGATAATAAAAAAACCGCGCCGCCCTTTAGACGAACGCAGCGTGGCCAACACAAACTCAAGTAGTCGTTGCTCTGCAGTCTTCGAGATACAAACTATCAAGCTTCCTCTTATGTCGCAGCGGTGAAGCCAAGTAAAACTTGGCACGGAATTCACGTTCAAATGTAACAAGAAAATTTGTAGTTCTTGCCCGATCCACCTCGGATGTAAGTGTCCGGGTCTCAGCAAATTCTTCACAAGCAGTTTCCAACCTCTTCAATGCTTCAGGAATTTTGATACACAAAGAACTTCCCGACTGCGACCACGCCCGTCCCGCCATCCTTCCTAGTGCTGTAGTCAATCTCCCGGAACCAGCGAATGTGGATACTGACGCGACCATAGAGTTCATAATCGAACCTTTGGCCAGGCCTTCGGATAAAAATTCCAAATCCCAGAGACCCTTAAGTTCGTTTGCTGACTCCACGAGACCAATCACAATACCTTCGGAGAGGCTACCAAAAAGATCATCGGGTCCCCGGATAATGGAATAGATCGTATGAATTTCATCCGGAAATGCAATCGCCCAACAGTAGATGATGTCTGCAATCAGGCGAGAATCTTTGATCAAATCCCACTCTTTCGCAGTGGCCAACAATCCACGAAAGACACTCTCCAGTCTCTCCAGATCGCGCAGATCCAAGATGTCATTGTGGCAGGATTCCCGCAACCTTATCTCATTGGCCAGAGAAGTCATTGACGGTTCGACTTGCAAGATGCGACCCAATTCTTTTTTTACCTTCGGACTTATTTTTTGTGCTTCTATCACGTTAACCTTTCGACCCTCTCAGGTCATGTATCTCCTCTCAGAGACGTTTTTCCCTCTCAGGAATGGTTTGCAACGTACAAACCTGTAATAAAAGCTACTCTTTATTAAGGATGAGTCAAGTCTAAAAAAGTTATTGTGAATTGAGGTTTCAAATAGACGGGGGGGGTAAGACTACCCTTCGCATCGATTATATCATATGTGATATAATCGACTCATGAGGTATAAGAAGTACACCCAGTTTATTTTTGACGATGTTCGAGATCCGGACCGTAAAGACATGTACGGTGACTTGGGCTTGATGTATGAATTTTTCGCTTTGATCCCAGAGTTGCGAAGACAGAAACGCATGACCCAGCACGACCTCGCAAAAAAGGCTGAAATCTCCCAACCCCTTCTTGCAAAAATAGAAGCGGGTCGAGCAAACCCGACTATTAAACAGCTCGTCAAGATCGCAGAGGGATTTGATTGCAAATTAACCTTTGAAGAAAAGAAACCATTATTATATATCCCAAAAAGACGCCGCTACAATGAACACAAAAAGACGCCGGGCGCTCCACTGCCCTAATTCACCCACTCAACTTCCCCTTCGATCTCAATACCCGTCTTTTCTTTGACCGTATCCATGAGTTCGTGTGCCAACTTCACCACCTCTTCTGAAGTAGCCCCGGGACGCGAAACGAGCACCAACGCCTGCTTTTCATAGGTGCACACATTGCCCACACAGAGACCTTTGACATGGCAGACTTTGTCTAGAATCCAACCTAGAGAAACCTTCACACGACCATCATCTTCGGGAAAACCTGGTAGGTCAGGAAATGTCTGCCTTAGCTTACTAAAGTGGTCTGCATTCACAACAGGATTCTTGAAGAATGATCCAGCTGTTCCCCACAACTTCCAGTCGGGTAGTTTGCCCCAACGGATCTCAATGACAGCATGGCGAATGTCTTCAGGTGTCGGATTAACAATATTTTTCTTTGCCAAATATTCACGAACCTCCTTGTATGAAGTATTCACTTTCGGCTCCCTCGAAAGCTTGAAGTTGACACAGGTAATAATGTACCTGCCCTTCTCATGCTTGAAGAGACTGTCACGATAACTAAATGTACACTCTTCATTGGTGAGCTCAACAAACTTCATGTTCTTAATATCAAATGCGCGTACAGACACAATAGTATTTGATGCTTCAGCTCCGTATGCGCCGATATTTTGCACAGGTGCAGCGCCAACTGTTCCAGGGATAGCAGAAAGGTTTTCCAGGCCATAGAGGCCTTTTGTCACAGCTTGATCAACCAAGTCATCCCAACCTTCTCCTGCTGCGGCACGAACATTTTCACCATCGTATTCAATACCCTCCATACACATCTTGATAACCAGACCATTGAATCCCCTGTCATGAATGAGGATGTTGGAACCCCCACCAAGAACAAAAAGATGTTGCTTTTCTTTTTGTGCAAAGGTGATGGCCTCTACAAGATCTTCATCAGTTTTCACAATACAAAAAAAGCTCGCCGGGCCACCGATTTTGAACGTAGTGTATTTTGCCAGTTTTATATTTTTCTGAATCTCCATAACTGTTCTCAATATAATGAAATTACGCCAACTGATGGCGACGGGTGTGAGCTCCAAATAAAATGTATAAATTTAATGTGAGTACAGCCGCCGCCACCATTTGGCGCAATCTATACTGTAATTATAGCGTGGCTGGCTTGGAAAGAAAACGACATGTCATTTTCTTTCCAGCCCATAACGCACAAACCCGCCGAGGGCGGGGTTCTGCGATACATTTTCTGGAGAGTCCACACGGGGTACTCACGAGAAGCAATGTACCATATTACTTGGTAAAAAGCAAGGGGTTATCCCCAGGCGCGAAAAAGCGCCACTCCGCCAGAAGGCAGTGTGACGCTTTTTCAGCTAGTCTAGAGTCAGTAATGAATTACTGAGCCTTAGGACGAGCTTCCGAGACGACGATCTTGCGACCATCGAGCTCAGAACCGTTGAGCTTGTTGACGGCTTCCATTGCTTCCGCATCGGAACCCATTTCAACGAACCCGAAGCCCTTTGAGCGACCTGACATCTTGTCCATGATCACATTAGCGGACTCTACGGTTCCTGCCTGTTCGAAGTGTGACTTCAGGGTGGCATCGGTTGTACCCCAGGCAATTGAGCCTACGAAAAGTCTCTTTGACATTTCTTGTTTCCCGCACACGAATCACTTAAAGTAACGCGTTAGCGGCTCTCCCGTACTTATACTAACGCGTAACCTACGAGAAAAGTTACACGTCTGTAGACTATCATATTTAGTGAAAATTACAAGATCGTGACAGAACCGTTATTTCTTGATTCTAATAGTGCGCTTTGAGTAATCCTTGGGCCTCGTAAGGTTATAGAGCGCGTTCAATATCTCGAGAGTTTCGTCATTTGTGGCGCCATAACCAGTGGTTTCCGGTGCTCCGTCACACATGATACCTCGATCACACTGGAGTTGAGCAAGAGCTTTTGCAGTGGATGGACCGAACTTGGTAGTCTCCTTCCCTTTTGAACCTGGACCACTTGCGGCAATAGGAAAACCGGTTTCATTGAGAAGGATTTGCAATGTCTTTACATCATCACCCACAGAGCCGACGGTGAGAAATCTTTGAAATGGTGAATAGGAGGTCGAGACTAATTTGGATGTCGGTGACGGAGCGGCCGGGGTCTGAGTCGGAGTCAAAATTGGAGTCGCTTCGGGGGTAGGTGCTGGTGATGGAATCTCTTTAAGGATAGGTGTGGGTGTGACTTGCGGCGTTTTTATGGCAGCAACAACCGCGGCCACTTGGGGTTCTGTCTTAAGGGTAAGTGCTTGTGAGTGCTCAGACTTTTGAGAAAAGTATACGCCGGTTCCAAAAGATCCTGCGATGACCACAAGAGCGGCAACAATAAAACTTTTTGGGAGGAGGTCGTAATTCATCGACGAACGTTATGAGTATTATTTTACCTTATTGTTTTTATTTTTGCTCGTGTAAGCGCCCCAAACACTCCACTCGTCGGTGTGATTTTGTTCGCAGCCTGGAACTTCACAAGAGCCGCTTTGGTAGCAGGACCAAAGTAGGTTGATTCTTTGCCTGGTGAGCCTGTGCCTGTGACAGCAATCTTGTAGCCGTGGGTGTTGAGGTATTGTTGAAGTGCTTTGACATCTGCTCCGGTGGAACCTACTTGGAGAGTGCGGGTAAAGGAGGTAGGGGCTACAGGAAGTGGCGTGATTGCAGCACTTCCCTTGAGAGTGGCACGGGTCTTCGGACCAGTTGCACCATAACCGGTGGTTCCTGGAGTTCCTGTACAGACGAGTTTCTTTGCACACTGATACTTCTGGAGAGCTGCTTGTGTGGTCTGACCAAAGTAGGTTGATTCTTTGCCTGGTGAGCCTGTGCCTGTGGTGGCAATCTTGTAGCCGTTTTGATTGAGATATTGCTGGAGCAGTTTGACATCTGCTCCGGTGGAACCTAAAGAGAGTACACGAGTGATGGTAACACCTCCTGCACCTCCGGCCTTTGGTGCGCCAATGGTAATAGGGCCAGTGCCAATAACATTCGGTGGTGCGACATTTCTCACACCTGTGCCAGTCCAGCCGGACGGTGTACCCGACGGAACGTAGCCACCCCCACCTCCACCTGAGGTAACCGAAGGGACTATTGCCGGAGTAGACGGTGGTGTAGTTGGTATGACCGTATCCGTAACTGTCGTAAAGAAGCCTTCATCGGAGATACTAGTGTTCCCTGCAACATCTGCAGACCAGACTCTGTAGTGGTAGACTGTTCCCTCTAAGAGACTACTTAGGTCGATTGCGGGAGAAGTAGTAAGTGAGGTTGAGGCGGTTTTGGAGCCATACGCAGTGGTAAGACCATACTCTACTTGGGAGTAGGCGGCTTCATTGGTAGACCAGGTGATCCTAGAGGATGTCTTGGTGATTGAGGTAGAAGTGACGAAGGTAATATTAGGGGAGGTGATATCAGGGTCTGGAGGGTTAGATGATTCAGAAAGCGTAGTAGTAGACACGTCCGATGTCCTGGCTGATTCGTTGCTCGAGGCATCATATGCACTCAGGGTATAAGTATAAGAAGTGAGCGCACTCAAGCCAGAGTCAGTGATGGTTGTTCCCGTGGTCGAATTGACCAGGCTGTTATTCCTATACAATCGATAACCTGAAACAGCATAATTGTCTGTCGACGCAGTCCAGGCAAAACTGACTGTCGAACCACTCACCACCGTTGCACGGAAATTGTCCGGCACAGTCGGCGCCTGAGAATCCGAGATCGCATTTGATGAAAATTGGTGCGCACCCACATCCCATGGACCTGTTGATGGACGTGCTGTGCCATCAAAATCGGCAGCATAATATGAACTAAAGTTGATGGCCTTGCCAATAACCGGAGAACCGGCGTTTGGCACATAGTTTGAGGCCAATTGTGGATTGATAAATAAACTATGCGTATCAAACCCGGTTAATGCCTGCCAATTGGCGAGCGATGTTCCCATGAGAGGATTGCCCATACTAAAATCAGAGGCATTGGTTAGATAGTAGACGTTGTAGTCACTGTCGGCGAGAGATCCTTTGATCATGGTTTGTACAAAGTCTGCGACGTTAGTTCCGACAAAATCATAATTTGAAACATATATACCCCAGGCTATCTGTGAACAAATATTGTTATAGAGATACGCTCCTGGGGACGCAAACATACAGAAGCCACCCCCATTACCGATAATAGTATTGTTGGTCACACGCACACCTGTTCCGCCCGCAGTAAGGAATGCGTTCGCTGGAGTACCTGCATCATTGAGTACAAGCAAGTTGTTGTACAAAGCAACATTGGTCGAGTTTGGATTGAGCTCAATGAACATAAATGCCGTTGCGTTACCCGCATCACCCCAGTTGCCATGAATGTAGTTGTTGTAGATGTACAGGTTGGACATCTTTGAGCCGGTAGAGTTTGCAAAGATGTGCATGCCGTTGTTGTGGTTGTGCTGACTGGTGTCATTGCCCCAGTTACCTGTCCACGGATAGGCATCAAAAATATCATTGTCATGAATATAAGTATTATCCATCCATCCATCTCCTCCACCTGGTCCCATGTTGATACCTACTGACATCTTGCTGATGGAGTTGTTGTAGATCTCAAGACCGTTGGAATAGCCGCCTCCAGGGAAGGTTATGCTGACGCAGTTGCCGCAATTTTCGATACGGTTGTCATGAATCTTGATATTGTTGCCGGTTGCCGAAATGGCATTTGCCGAGTAGGGATCAGCTGACCCGGCGGTACGGATATAGGCATCTTTCATATATACATTTTTGACCTCACAATTTTCACATCCGTACAAAAGGATGAGGTTTTGACTTTCCTGATAAGCCAATCCTGTACCGTTGCCGGTCGACTCGACAGTGCCGTTTGTGCCCCCATCGATGATGATGTACTGTCCGCCATTTATATAGATAGCCGCACGAAGCCAGCTCACAAAACCCCACACAGGTGCAGTCATCTTGGCGTTGTCTTCAAATTTGAGAGTGATCGGATTGCCTGCCACGCCACTTCCCTGGAATATAAGACTGCCAGTCACCGTTCCACACAAGTGAGCCGTATCGCCAGGCCCGATCTTGCCGGCACCACTGCCCCAGTTTGAGGAAGTGTTGAACCAGGTGACAGAATGCGCAGCAGCACAACTTGCGCCACTATCGGCTCCGGCTGCATTTTGAGCAATATAAATATCCTCAGCCACAAGTGAAGCCGCAGCCGTGGTAAATGTCCCTGTAGTCTGCCGAGTATTGTCACGCGCATCTTTGGAAGTTATACGGTAATAGTACAAAGTTGCAGTACTCAATCCGCTCAAGGTCTGGCTATGCAAGGTGATCAGTGAAGATGAGAGCGTGGTATTTTGTGAGTACGAAAGTGATGTGCCATATTCAACATACGAAGTTGCACCCTCGTCAGTCGCCCAACCGACAGTTGCTGCCGACTGTGTCACATTGGTCACGTTTACTCCGGAAATGACCGGCGCGATGGTATCGATTGGCACAGAAAATGAAACCGTATAGTCAGACAGATTGGGATTGGCGGCAGTTGTCCGACAACGCACGTAGTAGGTGTAGCTCGTACCGTCGACAAGGCCAGTCAATGTCGAGTAATGGGTTGTTCCGCCCGTGTTGTTGAAGGTATTTGCCATCGAGGCATAGCTCTGCCCTGCAGATGTGCTGTATTTACAGGTCGCGGCTTTGTTTGTGGTCACCTGCAACGTAGTCTGAGTGGTCCCTGAAGGCTGAGCTCCCGAAGGGGCACCTGCGGAAAGGACTGGTGGTGTCGTGTCATTGCTTACGGTCACAGACACACTCGAAGTCGCAAGATTGTTGTAGGAGTCCCGCGCAACTGCCGAGATAGTATGCGTACCGTTTGAAACTGAAGAGGAATCCCATGTTGTAGTAAATGGTGAAGATGTGAACTCACTTCCGATCGTCGCGTTATCGACCTTAAAGGTGACTCCGCCCAGAAGAATATTGTCGGCCGCGGTCGCAGTGAGGGTAACAGAAGAACCAATCACAGTCGCACTATTTGTCGG
>JAZKAW010000009.1:0-989 GCA_040388945.1 Patescibacteria group bacterium | reverse complement strand
CCTCACCATCAGCGCCGGCACGCTCACCGTCGGAGGCGTCAGATCTCCTCCACCGAGATTGTAGAGCTCACTCACCTCTCCCGAAGTAAGTGCGCGGTTGTATACGCGTACGTCATCCATGCGTCCGATAGCTGGATAGCTGCCATCATAAGTAGAACCAAGGAGTATTACTGTACCAGCCGAACTCACATCGCCTGCAGCAGTTCCGAGAGGATGAGCAGCGCTATCTATATAACCGGTTACCGTGCCTGAACTCCTGGTGAGGACAACATGGTGCCAGCCATCATCGGTAACGTCCGCATAGTCGATAAGCTGTGTTCCTCCAACATATTCACGGAGCTCCCCCGCCTTCACATACATAGTGATTCCTGATACACCACCGAGGGCAAAATACCCTTCGACGTTGTTGTTATTTTCATTGGGTGGCAGTCCCGGAGTCTTTACCCAAAAGGCCACGGTAAAATCTCCCGTGCCAAAATTATAAGATGACGAAGAAGGAATCGTGATATGACCTGATCCACTAAACTGAACTGCGCCTGTCCCGATCTTGGGACTATTCGTAACAAAACTAACACCACCTCCGAGGGATGCGCTATTTGATGTTGCGGATGCATCGGCAGCAGTTGTTCCCGAACCATCGTCGAATCGGTAATGGGCTACCAGGTTGCTCGCATCGGCATTTGCAAGCGAGGCGGTCTGACTGATCAATGCGATACGCGCTTCAGCCACATCCTGTCGGAGTACATAGGTACCTGCACGTTGTGCGATGAAGAAGCCACCAAGCACAACCAGCCCAAGAGCTGCAAATATTCCATGTTGTACTTGTTTTGAGGTATTCATACTGGAATTATTCTAACATATTTCATCCTTATACTACTTGGTCATATTAACTTTTGCTCGCGTCACTGGTCCAAATATTCCTGATGCCGGCACAATTTTGTTAGCCACCTGGAACTTCACAAGAGCCGCTTTGGTAGCAGGACCAAAGT
>JAZKAW010000008.1:0-9819 GCA_040388945.1 Patescibacteria group bacterium | reverse complement strand
TTCTTGAACTTCAAAGAAAACCATCACTCATACCCGCTATTAGCTATGAAAATAGTTTTACGATAGATCCGGATAAGATCCGAGAAGTGTTGGCTATCGATATTACAAATGAGGAGATGACTTCTTTGTTGGAGAGGTTGGATATAAAAGTTGAAGCTATAAAGGAAGATGGTACGAGTGTCTTGAAGCTTTCCATTCCATCCAATCGTCTCGATCTCAAGAGTTGGCGTGATATTCCCGAAGAAGTCGCACGCATTTGGGGCTACGACAAGATTCCTGCAACTATTCCACCTATCAATGCATCTGCCCCAAAGCCTGAGAAAAACTTTTATTATACTGAAAAGATCAGAAGTATTTTGTGCGAGCTCGGATTCTCCGAGGTCTACACTTATTCACTTACTTCTGCCGGTGAATTTCATATTGAAAAGTCAGTTGCTTCTGATAAAAATTATTTGCGCACAGACCTCACTCAAGGCATAGCAAGATCGCTCGAACTTAACGCTAGAAATGCTGACCTTCTAGGCTTGGATGAAATCAAGATTTTTGAGATTGGTAAAGTCTTTCCTATAGAGGGAGAGCGCACTTCCTTGGCTATTGGTATTAAAAATGTGAAGAAGAGTAAAGAAAAAGCAAAAGACAAGATCAAAGCGCTACGAGATGCTCTGCTCAAAATCGTCGATGCCGATGCAACGATTCTTTGTACTGTCGATGACTCTGGTGGACTTATTTCGATCGCCGGAAAAACTATTGGAATGGCAAATAATACCGAAGGCATTATGGAGTTGGACCTTGATGCGCTTGTTGAAACATTGCCAGCGCCAACATCCTACGACGATTTGAAATTGGGTAAAGCTTCGATGATAAGTTACCAAAAATTCTCACAATACCCATTTATTGTTCGTGATATCGCAGTCTTTGTGCCTGAGACTATCTCTGTCGATGAGGTTTGGGGTGCCATACAGAAGGGGATCAATGACTCAGGTGCAGTTGAACTTGTTGCCCGCCATTCGCTGTTTGATACTTTCAAAAAAGACGGAAAAGTTTCGTATGCGTATAGGATCGTATTTCAATCTATGGATAAGACATTGACCGATGAAGAAATAAATAAAGTTATGGAGAAAATAAACGGGGAAGTAAGAGGCAAGAGTTGGGAGGTGAGGTAAGCTTGCAATTATCTTGACAATAGATTAGGGTGGTGTTGTAGTTGCTTCGAATTAACGGAGCAATCGAGCATGAAAGGAGCTCTTTATGAATCAAAAACAGGACGTCATAGACGTCTCAATGTCGGTTTTCTACAGTAGTTCAAAGGGTTCGAAAATCAGGGGTTCTGTTCGGAATATAGCAGAACACCTTGCAAAAGAGCCAATTGAACGGTGGGATGCCGTCATCGCACGCATTGCGGACACAATGACCCGAATCGGTTTAGTTGAAACGGGTGGGTCGAAGCCGGAATTCCGTGAGCGTAACCACTACCTGGCCAGAGCGATTGCCGAGCAAGTGCTCAAGAAGGGCAGTATTCCATTAATTGCCCATTCCCTTCTTGGTGAAGAGGCTTTAATAGCAAGTCGTGGCCGCAAACTTTTGGCTGCTCGCTTTTTCGCTTACGTTGGATCGTCTCTCGAGCTCACATTCCAGTTCTGTCGAATCATATTTGCTTACCTGGTGAAACGAGAGGAGGAGCGGGTGAAAAATGGAGGGAGGACCACTCAAGATGAGGTTGCCTTCAATGTCAGATCAATGATTGTGGGATCCCTGTGTTCTCCGGCAATTGACGCAATTACATCAAAGCTGTGGATCTATAATCTGATCGTTGCCGCAGACGGGGGTAATGATGAGGCGAAGGAATACTATCAGGATGTGACTGTTTACGGTGTCTATGCAAATGTTGCAACTGCAAGAAGGTCTGGACAGTCGGCGACAGATGCGCGGCCCATGATAATTCTCAGTCAGGCCATGCTTGATCGCGAATGTCCCGATCGTTCCCAGCAACTTCTCATTGACTATGACAACGTCCGATTTGTGGTACCTAACCATCTGCTGGATAAGGTTCTGCGAATAAACAAGTCTGTTGTTGCAAAGCAGCAGCAAGAGGTCGTTGAAGCCACTGGATTTCTCGGTTGGTTCACTGGCCATGCCCGAGAGATCGGCACTCGCTTCGATGAGATGGGTAATACAATCATAAGTCGACCACGTTACGGTGTTCGACCTATGGGTTTTGATTCCTTCCTCGTGAACGTGAGCACGCTTCGTCGCATTGGAATTACCTCGTTTTCCTTTCATCCGGAAGGTGAGCAATTTCCGAATGTTAAGATTGCGGTGACTGTCCGGAAGGCAGGTCTCGGCCTTTGTCAGCTATGGATGTATTTACGGGATCTCGAATTGAAAGCCGTAGATGACATCTTTCTGAACTGGGAAGTCTTCGACATTGCAATGCTGCGTTCGATCTTTGAGTATATTGTGGTCGATGCGCTTCATCGGATTGTGGCTGAGAAGCCCAAAAAAGACCTCGATGGTGAAGAGATTGAACGTACAGACGAGCCACGCGAAATAGTTGCAAGTCAGAGGGTGAAGGTGCGTCCTTTTATTCGTAGATTGCCGATGGGCTTTGAGGCGAGTGACAGGGCCCACCATCTGGCGTTTTTACACCTCGGGTGGAGGTTGCCAGATGGAATGACATTTGTCGGTTCACATGACCGTTGGGCAGGTTTGCCTGCCGGCAAACCAACTCCGCTCTTCAAGTACACTGACGACTCGATCCGTAAAAGCATTACGCAACACTAGGTCTCCGTTCAAGTTGGACGGAGATTTTTTATTTTGATGATCGGTAAGAAAAAAGCCGCACAATTCTTCCGTGCGGACTTTGTCAACATGTTTCCTGGCTAGAAGGCAACTGGAGGCGCACAGAGATTCCGCTGCGTTTATCGCGAAAATGTAGGAAATGCCCTTCCTTCACAGGCTGTTCATTTTCCGCCATTTCAAGGGTAAGTATTTTCCTTCGATCAGGCAAGTTTTTGCCCTTGAGGTAGATGGGAAGGTGTTCGGGAAGAATGATCAGTTGTATTTTCAAATGACCTTCTGCACTGATCGTAAACCTATTGACTTCCAAGACAAGCCAGGGGAGAGTTGGGTTCGTGAAATAGACGCGACTCTGTCGCATTGCTGAGTACGTTATGTTGGTGAGCATGCTATTTTAAGTCTCGCTCTTGATCTCCTGATTGTCAACCATTCCACCCCTCAACTCCGCCACATTTGGGCTATTTATTGACGTGCTTTACATGCCTAAATATGCTATACTTTACCCATCAAAAGCCTTTACGGTTTTTTAATGTGCGGCCTATTTTTTAACCAATACCATGGCAGACAAAACAAAGGAAAAGAAAGAAAAGGGTGGCTATGACGCTTCATCCATTACCGTCCTCGAGGGCCTAGAACCCGTCAGGAAGCGTCCTGGTATGTATATCGGTACAACTGGGCCAGATGGTCTCCATCACCTCATTACCGAGATTTTCGATAACTCGCGTGACGAAGCCATGGGAGGGTTTGCAAATGACATCGAAGTCACATTTCTCCCCAACAACCGCGTACGCATCGCCGACAATGGTCGTGGTATCCCTGTAGACGTCCATCCCAAGACCAAGCTTTCGGCACTGGAGATGGTTATGACAGTCCTCCATGCTGGAGGTAAGTTCGGTGGGGAAGATAGTGGCTACAAAGTTTCGGGAGGTCTCCACGGTGTGGGCGCTTCGGTTGTTAATGCTTTGTCTGTATATACTCGCGCACTCGTCCACCGCGATGGAGGCATTCATATTCAAGAGTACAGTCAGGGCAAGCGCAAGGCAGCAGTCAAAAAGATTGGCTCATCAAAACTTCACGGAACTATCACCACTTTCGAGCCCGATCCAGAGATTTTCAAAGAGGGTACAGCCTTTGACCCTGCTCGTATCGTTGCCCATATGCGTCAGCAAGCCTACCTTGTTCGCGGTCTTCGTATTTCCGTCATAGATGCTCGTGGCCAGGCTACTACGTTTGGTTCAGATGAAGAACTTTTCTATATACGTGACACAGGTGCAGATCTGCCTTCACACACATTCTATTTCGAAGGAGGACTACTTTCTCTGGTCCGCTTCACCAACCAACACCTCAAACCTGTTCACAAAAACATTTTCTATGTCGAGCGTCAGGTAGAAGGTGTAGAGTCTGTCGAGGTTGCACTTCAGTATACGGACGAGGTTACGCCGCACCTCATGGCTTTTGCCAACAATATCTACAACCCGGAACATGGTACTCATGTCACTGGTTTCAAAACGGCACTTACGCGCACGCTCAATAGCTATTCCAAGAACAACAATTTGGCAAAAGGTGAAGAGGCCTTTACTGGTGACGACGCTCTCGAAGGTTTGACTGCTGTGGTTTCCGTAAAGCTCCGTGAGATCCAGTTCGAAGGTCAAACCAAGGCCAAACTCGGCAGTATGGAAGCACAAGGTGCCGTTGCTACAGTCTTTGGTGAGGCATTTGCTGCTTTCCTAGAAGAAAACCCAGACGATGCGCGTGCCATCATCGGCAAGGTTATCCTCGCCATGAAGGCCCGCAAAGCTGCCAAGGCCGCAAAGGACAGTGTTCTGCGCAAAGGTGCACTCGAAGGCATGACTCTGCCAGGAAAGCTCGCAGACTGTCAATCAAACTCACCGGCCGACTCCGAGCTCTTCATCGTAGAGGGAGACTCAGCTGGTGGTACCGCAAAGCAGGGTCGCGATCGTCGTACTCAGGCTATCCTACCTTTGCGTGGAAAGATTTTGAATATCGAACGCGCCCGTTTGGACCGCATGCTTGGGTCGGAACAGATCAAGAACCTGGTTCTTGCTCTCGGTACAGCTATTGGTGACACCTTTGATATCACAAACCTCCGTTATCACAAGATAATCCTCGCCACCGATGCCGACGTCGACGGAGCCCATATTCGTACACTTATCCTTACTCTTCTTTACCGTTATTTCCGCCCCCTTATCGACACAGGTTACGTCTATATCGCTCAGCCCCCTCTCTACAAAGTAAAGCGAGGCAAAGAGATTCTTTATTTCTATTCCGAAGAAGAAAAGAACAAGGTACTGGGCAAGGATGCCGAGATCCAAGAAGAGGAAGAGGTTTCAGATCTTGCTGCCGAAGATGCACGTGAAAGACTGCTCACGGCTGCTGGTGCAGAAGCTGATCTTGAAGGTGTAGAGATTGAGGCAGTAGCGGGGAAGAAGCAAAAAGTTTCTATCCAACGCTACAAGGGTCTCGGAGAAATGAACGCCGATGAGCTCTGGGAAACAACCATGGACCCTGCTGTACGTATTTTGAAGCAAGTAACCGTCGAAGATGGACAGGATGCCGACAAGGTCTTCGATATGCTCATGGGTGACGACGTGCCTGCACGCAAGTCATTTATTCAGAGTAATGCCAAGTTGGCGACGTTGGATATATAGATATGTAATTTTTGAAGATGCAGAGAAACAAAAATACCGCACGAAGCGGTATTTTTGTTGAACTTTGATAGCGCTCCCGAAAGTCCACCCTAATCAGTAATTAAAATTTTATTCCTTTGCGGCTTTCCTGTCAAGTTTTTTGTTGTGGACCCGACGGGAGTCGAACCCGCAAGCCCAACGTGATTAGGGTGGGTCGAGAACCGCCTCACGGGCCCACCAGAAGATTTCTCTTCTGTAGGCCAATAATACTTACGCAAGTTCAATTCCTAATAAAAAAATGTTCAAGAATTGTTAAAAAAAGATTCAAATATTGTTCAAATCTTCTATAATATCCTTATTTCTGGGATATAATGCTTAAATGAAAAGTAAATTAGATAAATACACCGATTACACCCCTTATATCGAAAAAGCAGAGAAATCAGTCTTTAGATACGAGGGTTTACAGGATTATTCTGCTGAAGATGGAGAAGAATCAATCAAACATTTTATTGAAACTGGGGAACTGAATATTCACTCTACAGATACGGAATGGTGGCAAATGATAAAAGAAAAAAATGATGCAGGCGTTAAAACCTGTCGGGTCAGAATGGTAAAGCGTCCCTTGAATGATTATACGAAATGGGAACTGGCTCTACATAAGGAGTCGGCAGAATTTTCAGGAGAGGATATTAGAATCATTGAAGAAGCGCCTCTTGGAACAATCAAAAAAGATCTTTCAGATTTCTATCTTATAGAAAGTACTCATCTTTTTATCTTGAAATACGGACCAAAAGGGAAGTATCTTGGGTCAGTATTAATCGAAGACAACAAGAAGGTCGATGAGTATGTAAAATACTCTCAAGAATTGATTAAAAACTCAGTTTCTATACCCTTAGTTCCTTAATTTCTTTCTCACACCGTCCTCACTTTCAATTTCGACTGCCTTTTCTTGTCCAGCTTCGGAAGTTTGAGAATGAGCAAGCCATGCTTCTCAACAGCTTCTGCCTCATCAACATCGATCTCTTCGGGAAGTTCTACAATGCGTGAGAATGAACCCCAATAGAGTTCGCGGGTAAAATAATCATCATCATTGGCGACTTTTTCTTCTTCACGCTTGCCAGAGATGGTGACCCGGTCACGAGTAATAGAAACATCGAGGTCGTCGGGACGAACACCGGCGATCATACTCTTGATGACGATCATTTCTGGAGTTTGGTAGACATCGACAGTGAGTTCGGCGTCTTTTTCAACTTCTTCTTCCCAGGCAGGATCATCCTTGGCGGCAATACGACCACGATGTGTCGCAACTGGTGCATCATCGTCCATGCGGACGGTTCCAGTAAGTTTCTCGAAGAATGATCTCTTGTCTTTGGCCATAGGTATTGAAAGCGGTTATTGAATTAAGACGTACATGAGTAAGGGACGTTACAAACGAAACAAAAGAAGAATCAGGACGACCAACGTGGCTTCACAGCCTTTACTTCCTCAAACAGAATAATCAGGATGACGGTGGCTCCCCAGATCCAGGCAAATGTCTTGAGGGCGTCAC
This sequence comes from Patescibacteria group bacterium, assembly GCA_040388945.1. Taxonomy (GTDB): domain Bacteria; phylum Patescibacteriota; class Minisyncoccia; order Phycocordibacterales; family PALSA-1337; genus C7867-002. Next base: position 2,826 of record JAZKAW010000008.1, on the reverse strand, counting down.
TGGCGGCACTGCTTATTATAGACAAGTTGAATGCTGCGTGCAATCCGCTAGCGAGGAGAATCCCGACGATAGCTGCTGTATATTTGACGATACGAGGTTTGTAAAAGGTAAATCCGAGACTAAAACCGATGAGTGCACTCGAAACTATGTGGACGAGCGTAGCTCCCATAAAGCGCATGTTACCAGTGAGAACTCCGACACTAACATTGCCACTAGAAAGTGGTCCCATGACAAAAAGAAGATTTTCGAGGGCGGCAAAACCGAGGGCGGCGGTAATACAGTAAATCATGGCATCGATCGGCTCGTCATTGGACTTACTCCAAAGAGCGACTAGGGCAACTGAAGCGAACTTGGCAACCTCTTCAATGGTAGCCCAAAAAATATATCTTGACGAAATGTCAGTTACTAGAGTTCCTACGTATTTTTCAGCGAAAATAGCTGCAACAACAGCCAAAGATCCGCCAAGGAAGGCGGCCGCAAGGAGGGCACGTGGTTCAGGATGAAGGAGATCCTCACGGCTCCAGAAGTAGAGCCAGATAAAGGAGGGAAGTAGGCCTGCGAGGAGGGCGTATATAAAGTTCAGCGTGGTCACAGTGTAATTATAGCAGACCATAGGAATTGTCATATGTGGATTCAGGGACACGGATATTTCCTTGCTAGGAAATTCCTCGAGCTCGCTCCGTCGAGCCTCGCTAGGTCCCTTCACCCACATATGACAATTCCTGTAGCGGTCAGAACTTATTTTCGTGCCCCCGCTGCTCTGTTATAATTACGCCGTGAATAAACCTAAATATATTATCGGCATTGACGAAGTCGGGCGGGGTCCGATCGCTGGTCCCGTGGCTGTAGGAAGTTGTGTATTTCTGACTCCACAAGCACGAAAGCTTTTCCGAGGAGTAAAGGAGTCAAAACAACTCACAGAAGAACAGAGAGAAATGTGGTTTGCGCGTATCGAAGAGGCTCGAGAAAGCGGACATGTAGATTTTTGCGTGACATTTCAAAGTCACAGGATTATCGATACCAAAGGACTTTCATTTGCTATTCGTACTGCCCTCGCTACTTCTTTGGAAAGTCTGAATATTCATCATGAGAGTGCACGAGTTCTCCTGGACGGAGGATTGAAAGCGCCTGCTCATTACAGAGATCAGAAAACTATTATCAAAGGAGATGAAAAAGAAACTATTATTGCCCTTGCTTCTATCTGTGCCAAGGTCTTGCGCGATCGGCGGATGAATCTTTTGGCAAAGAAATACCCACAATACAAGTTCGAGGCTCATAAAGGATACGGAACCAGGGGGCACTATCGAGCACTCAAGAAATACGGGATCCTGCCCATGCATCGCTTGAGTTTTCTTGGAATGAAGTAAACTGTGGATTTACCTTATTATATGAATTATAAAAATATAGATTGGAAAAAATTGGTAGGAACTCTGTTGGTTGGTGGATATCTTGGTTACTGCCTTCAAAATCAGCAGTCGGCTCATATTATTGACGCGTTCGATCTTGTTATTCATGAAGCGGGGCACACCATCTTTTCATTCTTAGGTGAATTTATACATGTCCTTGGTGGCTCATTATTACAGGTACTTATTCCTGCAATATTCAGTGCGTATTTCTGTATTCGCCGAGATTATTTTTCCGCATCGGTAGTGGCCTTGTGGGTGGCCTATAACATTATAAATGTCTCAGTATATATGTCGGATGCTATCAGAATGCAGCTCCCACTTCTTGGTGGTGATGGTGTTCTTCATGATTGGAATATTTTGTTTTCTAAAATGGGAGTTCTGTACTATACGCCACAGATCTCGTATGTCGTATACACGATCGGAGTTTTTCTTTTTATCGGAGCTTTAGTGAATAGTTTGAGATTTTTAAAGAAAGCAAGTTAGAGTTCATATGATAAAATTAGTTCATGCGGAAAAGAAAATGGACTAACGAACAGTTAGGTTTAACAGGTATAGGAAAGCCAAGAATATTATTAAATGATATTCTTATAGAGGGTAGCGATTTTCAAAGTTACAAACTCAAGAATAGGTTATTTGAAGCCAACTTAAAATCACAATCCTGCGAAAAATGTGGATGGGCCGAGAAATCCATTGACGGAAGAATTCCTTTGGAACTTGATCATATAAATGGGAACCGTCACGACAACAGACTTGAAAATCTAAGGATTTTATGCCCTAATTGTCATAGCCTATGCCCAACACACAGAGGTAGAAACAAAGGCAAAACGCCGAGATGGTGAAACTGGTAGACACGCAACACTTAAAATGTTGTGAGCTATAAACGCTCTTGTGGGTTCGATTCCCACTCTCGGCACAAAACTTATTTTGAATTATGCACGATGTGCACGTCTCTTCTTTGGGAACAATTTCTTCAGGAAATAGGGCTGGGAAATTTCGGCACCAATGATGATGAGGAGACCGATGGCAAACATATAGAAGGCTGTGATCTGGATAGCATCTGGAACGAAACTATATTCAGGGAGGTTGGCTGGACGCATCTGCGGCGTGCTTTGAGGAACGGTGGTGTCAAAACTACTTTGGGATTGGGTTACAAATGGTGTAGAGAAAACAGCAGAAGCGACACAACGAACTGAACCTCCACATAAGGTAGATCCTGGAGCGAAGAGTGTGATAAGGAATGCTAGTGCCGACACTGCCACGAGTGTTTGACCGTAACTTCGGAGAGATTTCAATTTCATGTCTACATTCTATATGAGTACGATCTATGTGCGCAATCAAAAGCTGTGAATAGGAAACAGGCTGAGGGAGGCCACGGCGAGAATCGAACTCGCGTATAGCTCTTTTGCAGAGAGCCGAATTA
>JAZKAW010000007.1:0-8257 GCA_040388945.1 Patescibacteria group bacterium | reverse complement strand
TTGAACAATTCTTGAATCTTTTTTGAACAATTCTTGAACCTTTTTTTATCAGGAATTTAACTCCTGCTTGGTAGCCTTGTGTATTACTCGTTAATCACACAAGACTATGTTCAAACCAATCTTCAGAAGTAAGTACATGTTTATCGGCTTCGCTGGTTTTGCGACAGCTATCCTATTATTTTTTGCAGTTGAGACTGTATATGCAGAAACTATTGTTCCGAGTGATTTTATCAGTGTAGATACTGTCTGGGAAAAGTCAGGTAATCCCTACGTCATCGAAAACGATGTAAACATTGTGGACGGAGCCACACTAACCATCAAGGCCGGAGTCAATATTATTGGTCGCTATGCGGAAGACTCCGAACCAGAATTTCGTCCAGGAATTTATATAAATGGGGGCCATCTCAGAATTGAAGGAAAAGGATTGGGCGACAACAGGGTCAAAATAAATGCCATACGGAGTGTTTCAGTGAAAAATGGTTCGGCTTTTATTGGTAATGCTGACATTCGGGGAGGCAACGGGGTGTTGTTTGAAAATGCTCGCGTAATAATTGCCACCACCACTATTGGTGAAACAGCTCAAGCCATCAGCTCCAAGAAAAGTGAAGTATATGTCGAGGGGAGTCGCATTGAAGAAAATACAAATGGCATCGTAGTAAAAGCCGACCAGGTATTCCAGTTTCGAGCTGACCAACTTCCAAATACGGGTGGTATAGGTAATGCACTAGAGATGGAATTACCTATTGTGCCATCATTCCATATCCAGGATTCTTCCTTGGCAAATAATCAAGGTATGTCACTCAACAATCAGGCAAGTTTTTCCACGGATGCTAGAGACAATTGGTGGGGAAGTCCCGGTGGTCCGCAAAGGAGCGGCCCCAATCGCATCGGCGGTTCTGTCGAGTCGGGTCCATGGTTACTGGTAGAGCCCCCGCTTGATCCTGGAGTGGAAACGGAAGAAGTGAAGCAGTGTTGCTCAAGTATTCTCTTTATCCCAGGTTTCGAAGGGACACGGTTGTATATAAAGGAAAAGCCAAATTTTGGGACAACTACAAACCGGCTTTGGGAACCATTTGGCAATGGAGATGTAGAGAAGTTGTATCTCGACAGCAATGGTTCCAGTACCAATCCGGGAATATTTGCCGGAGACCCTATCGGGTGGGCATATGGGTATTGGAACGAGGACATCTATGATTCTTTTTTGAAATCCCTTGATTCTTTAAAGGGAGAAAATAAGATCGCAGAATGGAAAGTCTTTGGCTATGATTGGCGCAAGCCAATAGCTGAAGTGGTTGCGGGGAGGCAGTTGAAGGAGAACTCGAGCGAATCACTGATCGAGACTGTCGAAGATCTCGCCTCGCGATCCAAGACGGGCAAAGTCACTCTCATTGCACATAGCAATGGCGGACTAGTCACAAAATATCTGGTTAAAACTCTTGTGGATATGGGAAAGGAGTCACTTATCGATACTGTTATATCCGTAGCTGTACCATATCTCGGAACTCCCGCTACGGTGCTTGGCCTGCTTCATGGATACGACCAGGCACTTCTCAAAGGCTTTCTCTTGAATGAGGCAACGGCACGAACTATGGGGAAGAACATGCCGAGTGTGTACTCGCTGCTGCCCTCACGAGAATATTTCTCGCATGTTTTTTCTCCAACTATCGCTTTTGCCAGCACTTCTGTTCCCGGCATAAATCCAGGCAAATATCCGCAGGAGATCAAAACCTTCGAGGATCAAACCTCTTTTCTTGCTGATCTGAAGAATGGTCGCGCGACCACTTCTGATGCCGATGTCTCTCGCGCAATCAAGGGCAATCAGCTACTCATGGCCGCTGCGGATGTTCTGCACGGCATGCTTGATCCGTTCAGTTGGCCGGCCACTATCGCTCGATGGGGAATAATTGGCTGGAATGCCGCTACTTCTAAAGGGATAGTGTATAAAAATGATAAAGACAATGTAGTTTATTCGGCTTCAAAAACTGATTTTGGAGATGGGACAGTGGTGGCGCCAAGCGCATCATATAATGCCGGGGAAACAGTGGCGCTCGACCTCAAAACCGAAAGTGAGATAGATAAAAACGAAATTACTCATGCCAATATCCTCGAAGCTTCTTCGACCCAGGTCCTTATAAAAGAAGTTGTTACCAATCCAGTCAACAAGTCGTCCATACAACTTCCTCCTGCAATGAGTTGGGGCGAGCCTGACTATAGTAAAGAAACATTCTCATCTCTTATTGTCAGTACTCATTCACCAGTTGAACTCCATATCTACGACAGCGAAGGACGTCATACAGGAACTATTGCTCCACCACCTGGAGTGGAAGAGGGATTTATAACTGCTTATGAAAATAAGATTCCTGGAAGTTCATTCGACCGCTTCGCTGAAGGTGAAGGGGAATATGCGACGTACGTATATCTGCCAGACGACACAGGTCAAAAATATTCCGTGAGTATATCTGGTACGGGGGTGGGGTCGGCAACATTGAGGGTTGAGAGAATGAAGGATGGAGGAGCTGTCGAGTCTATTGAGTATTCACTTCCCGTGACACCGCTTACGGTTGCTACTACTACGGTGACAAGTGCCACAACTGGAACTACTCCTGCAAATCTTGCCTCCTCGACACTGCCGATACAGCTGGATTTCGATGGCAATGGATCCGTCGACACCACTGTTCATGCGGGTACAGAGTTTGACCCTATCCTCCAGATGGAGCTCATACGAAAAACAGTCACAACACTTCTTGGAAATATTGAGCGATCTCAACAACTTGATAAACGACTGGTACGTTTGGAAGATCTCATCAAGAAGGGTAAGTTGCCTAAGGTCAAGAAGGTTGCGGTCAAAATCGAAAACAAAATCGGGCATATCAAAGCAAAGAAACTCACGGATCAAGATAAGGAACTGATTATTCACATGATTGAGGCGATGGTTGCAGAGTTTGAATAGTCATGATAACTTAGCAAACAAGGCTAAAGACAGAGGGCGCCCGCTTACGAGCGGAATTAAGACCTTCCGAAGTTATCCTAAATAACAGTCAGGCCGCGGTCGATAATAAAATAAATAAGCAAAAAGCAATAAGCAAAAATATTTCATTTTGCTTATTCCGTATTGCTTTTAACTATGCCAAGAACAAAAGTACAAAAGAAAGAGATTATCGGAAAGCTCCAGACCCTTATTGATGGGGCCAAGTCATTGGTCTTCGTCAACATCCACGGCATGAAGATTTCAGACGCAACTCCGTTGCGCAAGAAATTGAAGCAGGATGGAGTCGGTTTCTTTGTCGCAAAGAAAACTCTCATGGCACTTGCTCTCGAGAGTAAGAAGTTCGAAGGAACATTGCCCGAGCTTGCTGGTGAGATCGGAATGGCCTACGGCACCGATCTCGTTGCGCCTGCTCGTGGAGTTTATGAGTTTCAACAGAAGCTCAAGAATCAGATCTCCATTGTTGGTGGTGTCTTCGAGTCCAAGTTCATGTCAAAGGAAGAGATGGTAGGTATTGCCTCCATTCCTCCGATGAACACGCTCTATGGTATGTTCGTCAATGTTATCAATTCACCTATCCAGGGTCTCGTGATCGCACTTGATCAGATCGGTAAGAAGAAAGCTTAATTAACTAATTAAATTATTACTATGGAAGCACAAAATGTAGAAGTTCCGTCAAAGTTCAAGTCAGTCGTTGAAGCCATCGAAACGATGTCAGTTCTTGACCTCAATGAACTTGTAAAATTGCTCGAAAAGAAATTCGGTGTCTCCGCTCAGGCTACCGCCGTTGCCGCTCCAGCTGCTGGTGCCGCCGCAGCAGGGGATGAGAAGACCGCCTTTGCAGTGCACTTGGCTGCAGCAGGTGAACAGAAGATTGCTGTTATCAAGGTAGTCAAAGAAGTTCTCGCCCTTGGTCTCAAGGAAGCTAAGGATCTCGTTGACGCCGCTCCTTCACTCCTCAAGGATTCTATGAAGAAGGAGGAAGCTGAAGATTTCAAGAAAAAGATTGAAGCTGCAGGAGGAAAGGTAGAACTTAAATAAGGGTTGAAAGGATGAGGGGATGAAGGGAATCGCAAAAGCCTTCACCTTGATATCAAGCAAAAAGCACCATTGTTGGTGCTTTTTGCTTTTCCTCAACCCTCCAACCCTTCATCCCCCAACTTGCGATTTCCTGCGATTCCCTCCATAATCTACTCCCATGGACATTACTGCTGCCGTATTCGCCAATCCTACCCGCGTCAAGCTGATGCGCCTTTTTCTCTTCAATCCTACAGCCTCATTTCTCGTAAGTGAGATCGCTATCCGTGCGAGGTCAGCAAAGGGAATAGTAAGAAAGGAGCTTTCGGTACTGCTCAAAGCCAATCTCATCAAGAAGCGTCTGGTCACAAAGGAGGTCAGCATCGATCCCGCGAAGAAGCCAAAAAGGCTCAAGGGTCCGGGATATCAATACAATGAGACTTTCGAATATTCTGAAGCACTCAAAAATTTCCTGACCATTACTAGTCTGCGTGCTGATGAATCACTCATCAAACGTTTTGCACATGTCGGTAAAATAAAATTAATGGTAGCTGCAGGCGTTTTTGTACAAAACTGGGATTCTCGTGTAGATCTTCTCCTGGTGGGTGAAGACCTCAATCTCGAAAAGATCGAAACAGCTATCAAGATCATTGAGTCAGAAATAGGGAAGGAGATAGCGTACTCAGCATTTGAGAAAGCTGACTTTGAATATCGCATAGGCATCCACGATCGCCTCATAAGGGATATTTTGGATTATCCTCATATAACGTTGTTAGATAGGCTTGGTGTAGAGCCACAGTAGTCTATCCACAGGTAATAATTTGCCACTACTGCTGCGTGGTATAATAGTTCCATTAACAAAGTTATTATTATCTAATCATAATTCCATGATGTTCATTGAAAATTGGGGCGATGTTTTTACTCGCTCGCTCCAGGGGGTCTGGTACGGAGTCGCAAGCTTCGTTCCAAATTTGATCATTGCCCTTATAATATTTGCAATTGGCTGGGTCCTCGCTTCTCTCATTGAGAGATTGGTTGAGAGTCTCTTTAAGGCACTCAAGATCGATGCTGCACTCCGCAGCGCAGGTCTCGAGGAAGTTATCAAGCGCGCTGGACACAGCCTGAACTCAGGATGGTTCGTCGGCATGTTGGTAAAGTGGTTTGTGATCGTTGTATTCCTCCTTGCTTCATTCGATGTTCTCGGTTTGAATCAGGTCAATAGCTTCCTCGCAGAAGTCGTTAGCTACATTCCTCAGGTCATCGTCGCTGTTATCATCCTTATGGTTGCAGTTGTCGTAGGTAATGCAATGCATCGCCTCGTTGTGGCAAGTTCAAAGGCTGCACATGTCCGCTCGGCAGAACTTTTGGGTCGCATCACAAAATGGTCTATCTGGATCTTCGCTCTCTTGGCCGCTCTCTATAACCTTGGTGTTGCTCCAGCCCTCATCCAGACCGTCGTTATGGCAGTCTTTGCAGGTGGTGCACTCGCTATCGGTTTGGCCTTCGGTCTTGGTGGCAAAGAAGTTGCCCAGAAGCTTATCGAACGCACAAGTACTCATATCTTCGAGAGAGACTAAGTAGTTAGTTGGTAAGTTAGTAAAATCTGTAAGAAAAACAAAAGCGGCCCGAGAGGGTCGCTTTTGTTTTGGTAAATGATAATGCTGAGTTATCCACTTTATGGACTAGGAAGCAACTATTGTAGAGCTATACTTATGATCGAAGGCATTCTTGCCAAAAGATCCTCAAGTAAACCTTGTTGCCCGTAATGCCTTTATTTTTCTTCTTTGGGTAACAATACGTTTGGAGTTTGGGTTAGTAGGTCGAGGGATTCAATCTCTCGACCTGCTTTGTTTGTATCACAAAAGTATTTGCCTTTTATTTCTAAAATAGTACACTACCGTCATGACCTCATACGCGCGAGCATATATTCTCAACATACTCGTACTTGTCGCACCTGCGACAGTGGAGGGTTGTCTCGTGCGTATCTCTTAGGGAAAAGAAACTAACAGGTACGAAGGAGCCAGGTCTTCACGAAAGAAACCTGGCTCTTTTGTTGTCCTTATTTAATAAATACTATCATTAACTAATATAATCATATGAACACCGCATCAAATAAAAAAACTTACCCAAAAAAGGCTTCTGCGTCAGCCATTGATGCTGTCGATTTCTCAAATCTCCAATTTGGAAGAGTCTTTACTGATCATATGGTTGTAGCTTTTTACAAAGAAGGGAAATGGAGTACTCCAAAGCTGCGCCCTTATGGCCCACTTCCTTTTTCACCAGCAATGTCAGTCTTTCATTATGGCCAGGCTATCTTTGAAGGCATGAAAGCTTTCTACGCAGAGGAAGGTCAGTCTATTCTTTTTAGACCTGATGCCCATTATAAAAGGATAAATCGTTCGCTCTCGAGAATGGCTATGCCGGAACTTCCAGAGAAATTATTTATGGAATCTATTCGTATGCTTTTGAAGAAAGACAAAGCTTGGCTCAAGCGTGCTGGTCAGCTGTATGTCCGTCCTTTTGCTATTGCTATAGATGAGGGTCTGAAAGTAAAAATCTCTGACACATATATGTATGCTGTTCTTGCTTGTCCTGTGGGTTCCTATTTCACCAAGCCGCTGGATCTGAAGATTGAGACTGAATATACCCGCTCTGCACCAGGTGGAGTCGGCTTTGCAAAGGCGGCAGGGAACTATGCAGCCAGTATGTTGCCAACCAGAGAGGCTCAAGAGGAAGGTTTTGATCAGCTCATCTGGACTGATGCAAAAACACACACCATTATCGAAGGGTCAGGCATGATGAATATTGCCTGTGTCATAAGGAGAAAATTGGTTACTCCTCCGGCAGGGAATACTATCCTTGCAGGTATTACACGAGATAGTCTTCTGACTATCGCTCCAACTCTGGGGATCAAGGTTGAGGAAAGAAAAATAACCGTTAATGAACTCATAAAAGGAATTGTGAGTGGTGCCGTCACTGAGGTCTTTGGTATGGGCACGGCTGCTACGATTGCATCATGTGCTTCCATTACCCATAAGGGCAAAAAATATCTCCTCAAAGATTGGGGAGAAAACTCCGTTGCAAACAGGCTCTTTATTGAGCTAGATTCAATTAAACGAGGAAATAAGAAGGCTCCGAAGGGCTGGATCTGCGAGATCAAATAACCACTCTATTTATCAGATGTCAACGATTCCCGTCCCGCCTTTACGCCATATGGGTATAATCATCAAAATTGCTTGACATATATAGAGCCATCCGTATACTTACTGGTACTCCCGAATGCATATAAAGTTTAACCCCTCAAATACGCGGCCATAGCCATACTCCAGCGATGGGGCATAGCTCGTGGACCGCTCAACGAAGCGGTTTTTCTTTTGTGAGGGAGTGAACTTTGAAAATTTCATACTCAAATAGTAAAGCCCGCACGGTTCGGCAAGGACTGTGGCGAGGCAAGTAAAGTCCCCGATATATGAATCGGGGCAATAGATAATGTAGGTAAATTTGCATGTCCCTTATCCAGATGGTCTCTGGTGTGGGAACAACATGTGAATAACCTCTGTACAACTTATAGCGAATAGGTTGTATGGAGAGAGTCCTGTAAAAAGGACTCAAGCGATTTTTAGATTTCCTAATAGGAAATTTAAGGGCGTATGGTGGATGCCTAGGCTAGAAAAAGCGATGAAGGACGCGGCGTGGCAGCGATACGCTTCGGGGAGGTGCCGAGCAACCTTTGATCCGAAGATGTCCGAATGGGGAAACCCCTCGAGGTAAAACCTTGAGACCTGGGTCTATATCCAGGAGCGAACCTTGGGAAGTAAAACATTTCAGTACCAAGAGGAAAATAAACAAACATGCATTCCGTCAGTAGCGGCGAGCGAACGCGGAGACAGACTAAACTTAACCTAAATCGTGCGGCGTAAGCCGCAAGGTTTATACCGTTCGATTTAGGTTGAGGGTTGCGAGGCAGAGACGTAGCATTTATGCTAGAGAAGTCACAAAATTTTGAGTTAGCAGAATGAGCTGGAAAGCTCGACCCCAGAGGGTGATAGTCCCGTCTGCGAAAATTCAAGATCTTCTTTGTCTTTGTTCTCAAGTACACCGGGACACGAATAGCTCGGTGGAATCCGCCAGTACTAACTGGCAAGTCTAAATATTTTTCTAGACCGATAGTGAACAAGTACCGTGAGGGAAAGGTGAAAAGCAGCCCGGAAGGGCGGTGAAATAGATCTGAAACCATATGCCTACAAGGAGTCG